>JAUVBY010000024.1 GCA_030590945.1 Gammaproteobacteria bacterium
GTACCCTACATTCACCAACGCGAACAGTTTGGCCAGCCCATCGGAGAATTCCAGCTTATTCAGGGCAAAATTGCCGATATGTATACCACCATGAACGCCTGTCGTGCATACGTATACGCCGTCGGGCGTGCCTGTGACGAAGGCCAGACCAACCGTAAAGATGCGGCGGGAGTCATCCTGTATGCCGCCGAAAAAGCCACCCGGATGGCGCTTGATGCTATCCAGATACTGGGTGGCAACGGTTATATCAATGAATTTCCGGCCGGGCGCCTGCTGCGCGATGCCAAGCTGTATGAAATTGGCGCCGGCACCTCGGAAATCCGCCGCATGCTAATCGGTCGCGAACTATTTAAAGAAACCACCTAATTTATTAATCATATTCAAATCACATCATGAAAGATTCAATTGTTATTGTATCCGGCGCACGCACCCCGATGGGTAGCCTGCAGGGCAGTCTTGGTTCGCAAAGCGCCAGCCAGCTTGGCGCCGTTGCCATCAAGGCCGCTCTCGAGCGTTCTGGCATACAAGCCGATGCTGTTGAAGAAGCTATTATGGGAAATGTACTGCCTGCCGGCCAGGGCCAGGCACCCGCCCGCCAGGCCGTACTCGGGGCGGGTTTACCGCTAAGTACGCACTGCACCACCATTAATAAAATGTGCGGTTCGGGCATGAAAGCGGCCATGTTAAGTCACGATTTATTGCGCGCAGGCGTCAATGACATCATGATCGCCGGAGGCATGGAAAGCATGAGCAATGCGCCCTACCTTCTACCCGGAGTACGCACCGGGTTGCGTATGGGACACTCGCAGGTACAGGACCACATGTTTCTGGATGGCCTGGAAGATGCGTATGATAAGGGTAAGTTAATGGGTGTGTTTGCTGAAGACTGCGCGGACAAATATGGCTTCACGCGGGAGGCACAGGATGCATTTGCCATTACTTCGCTTGAACGTGCAATCAAGGCGACTGAAAAAGGGCATTTTGCAGATGAGATCGCGCCGCTTACTGTCACCAGTCGACGCGTCGAAACATTGGTTGATAAAGATGAGGCACCCTTTAACGCACGCATTGAAAAAATCCCTGATCTGCGTCCTGCATTTCGCAAAGACGGTACCGTTACTGCGGCGAATGCCTCATCGATCTCTGACGGTGCGGCCGCTTTACTAATGATGCGTGAATCTACAGCCGAGAAACTTGGTCTTACACCGCAAGCACGCATATTAGGGCATGCCACGCATGCGCATGAGCCGGGCTGGTTTACCACCGCGCCGGTCAGTGCCATGAGAAATTTACTGAGCACGCTCAACTGGACAGCCGGCGACGTGGATTTATATGAAATCAACGAAGCCTTTGCAGTGGTAACCATGGCAGCGATGCAGGAATTACAATTACCGCATGAGAAGGTGAATATCCACGGCGGCGCCTGCGCGCTGGGCCACCCTATTGGCGCATCGGGTGCAAGAATTCTGGTTACCTTGCTGGCAGCACTTAAAACACACGGGCTTAAGCGCGGCATGGCGTCACTTTGTATAGGTGGTGGCGAGGCTACGGCGATGGCAGTGGAGCTCCTGAGCTGATGATAAAAAAGGGAACAGAAACAGTCTCTGAAAGCAGACCTTCAGTCCTGCCTGACGAGGCTGAAGCCCTGTTTCCATTTAGTGGCAAGTCACAAAGTAAAGGACCAATCGAACCATGCCCCGGCTAATATCTCAACTGGACCCGCGTTCGGAGAGTTTTCAAGACAACGCGAATTACCATCGCGCCCTACTCGTTGAGCTGAAGGAAAAACTTGCCGGTATTGCCCTCGGTGGTGGAGAGCCCGCGCTCAAAAAGCATACCGAACGCGGCAAGCTATTCGTGCGCGAACGTATCAATGAACTCATCGACCCGGGCAGCCCGTTTCTGGAGTTTTCTGCGCTGGCGGGCCATGAGATGTACGAAGGCAATATCGCTGCTGGCGGCATCATTACCGGCATTGGCCGCGTTAGTGGTCTGGAATGCATCATCGTGGCCAACGACGCCACGGTCAAGGGTGGCACCTATTTCCCGATCACCGTTAAGAAACACTTGCGCGCCCAGGAAATTGCGCTCGAGAACCACCTGCCCTGTATCTACCTGGTCGATTCCGGCGGTGCATTTTTGCCACTGCAGGATGAGGTTTTTCCGGACAAAGAGCATTTTGGTCGGATATTTTACAACCAGGCCAATTTGTCTGCTGCGGGCATTCCCCAAATCGCGGTCACCATGGGCAGTTGTACTGCCGGTGGGGCTTATGTGCCGGCGATGAGCGATGAAAGCATCATCGTACGCAATCAGGGCACCATATTCCTGGGTGGCCCGCCGCTGGTTAAAGCGGCGACCGGTGAAGTGGTTTCGGCCGAAGAATTAGGCGGCGCGGACGTACACGCCAAACAATCCGGTGTAGTCGATCATATCGCTGAGGATGATGCGCATGCCCTCAGTATCACCCGTGATATCGTAGGTAATTTAAACCGAAAGAAAAACGTCGAATTAGCATTAAAAGAGCCACTCGAACCGGCTTATCCGGCGGATGAGCTATTTGGCGTACTACCCAAAAGCCTCAATCTACAATACGACATACGTGAAATCATCATGCGTATTGTAGACGCCAGCGATTTTCAGGAATTCAAGGCAAACTACGGCACTACACTGGTTTGCGGTTTCGCATTTATCCACGGCTACCCGGTCGGTATCGTAGCCAATAATGGCATACTTTTTTCGGAATCTGCACAAAAAGGCGCGCACTTTGTCGAATTGTGCGGACAACGGCGTATCCCGCTGGTTTTCCTGCAAAATATCACTGGCTTTATGGTTGGGAAAAAATACGAAGCCGGCGGCATCGCCAAAGATGGAGCTAAAATGGTGACCGCGGTTGCGTCTGTCAAAGTACCCAAATTTACGGTCATCGTCGGCGGCAGTTTCGGTGCTGGCAATTACGCAATGTGCGGTCGTGCTTATGGTGCGCGTTTCTTATGGAGCTGGCCAAACGCACGGATCTCGGTCATGGGTGGCGAACAGGCCGCCAACGTGCTCGCCACGGTGAAAGCCGATGCCATCCTGACAAAGGGCGAAGTTTGGCCAGAGACTGAACAGGAAGCCTTCAAAGCCCCCTTACGTGAACAATATGAACACCAGGGTCATCCGTATTACGCCAGCGCCCGGCTCTGGGACGATGGCATCATTGACCCGGCCGATACGCGCCGGGTGCTTGGGCTCGGGTTATCCGCCGCCCTCAACGCACCCGTTGAAGAAACGCGCTTTGGCGTGTTTCGAATGTGAAAATTATTCTGAAAAGCAGGCGCTGAATAGATTATGTTCAACAAAATTCTCATTGCCAATCGAGGTGAAATTGCCTGCCGCATCGCACGCAGTGCACGGGCCATGGGCATTCGCAGCGTGGCGGTTTACTCTGATGCAGACCGACGCGCCTTACACGTCGACACTTGCGACGAGGCCATACACATCGGCGGTTCCGCACCGGGCGACAGCTATCTGCTAGCGGACAACATCATAGCGGCCGCCTTAAAAACGGGGGCCGAGGCCATCCACCCCGGGTTTGGGTTTTTATCTGAAAACGCTGATTTCGCCGAACGCTGTGCGGCCAGTAATCTTGTATTTATTGGCCCGGGCGCGCAGGCCATACGCTCCATGGGATCAAAAAGTGCGGCACGCCAGATAATGCAGGCGGCAGGTGTGCCCGTCCTGCCCGGTTACGATGGTGATGAGCAGGCACAGGACGTATTGCTGGAACAGGCCAGGCAGGTTGGGTTTCCACTGTTAATCAAAGCCGTCGCGGGCGGTGGCGGCAAAGGTTTACGCAGCGTTGAGAGGGAATCTGAATTTGATGCTGCACTACAGGCTGTCAAACGCGAGAGCATGGGTGCTTTTGCAGATGATGCAGTGCTACTGGAACGGTTTCTGCCCACAGCGCGGCATATTGAGATCCAGGTTTTTGCCGATACGCATGGCAACGTGGTTCATCTGTTTGAGCGCGACTGCTCCCTGCAACGCAGGCATCAAAAAGTCATTGAAGAGGCGCCGGCGCCCGGGATAGATAACGGGCTACGCGAAGACATGGCCGCAGCTGCCGTTTTATGTGCCAAAGCCACGGATTATGTAGGCGCAGGCACGGTTGAGTTTTTGCTCGCGCCGGATAATACCTTCTACTTCATGGAAATGAATACCCGTTTGCAAGTCGAACACCCGGTAACTGAAATGATCACCGGGCAGGATCTTGTTGCCTGGCAATTTAAGGTTGCTGCGGGCGAAGCGCTGCCCCTGGAGCAATCATCTCTGGCTATTAAAGGTCACGCTATAGAGGCGCGGATCTACGCAGAGAACCCTGAATCAAATTTTTTGCCCTCAACCGGCAGGCTCGATTATCTACAAACACCGCAAACGAGCGCGAATATTCGTATTGATACCGGTGTTCGTCAGGAAGACGAGATCAGCGCCTACTATGACCCGATGATTGCCAAGTTGATCTGTTATGGCGATGATCGCGCGCAGGCGCTGGCCCGGCTAAAGATGGCGCTAAATCAATACCGCCTGATCGGCCCTAAAAGCAACATCAACTTCCTTCACCGCCTTTGCACGCACCCTGCGGTTCTAGCCGGGGGCGCAACGACACGATTTATCGACTCGAGCCTGAATGAGCTCATCGCAGTGGATCCCCTAATGGATGAGAACGCGCTGATCAGCGCTGTCGTTTTCCTTCTACAAAAGCAGGCACAACTGATTCAGGAGCAACAACGCGACACCACAGACCCAAACTCACCCTGGGCCGCTTCTGATTACTGGCGCGTGAGTGAATTTCAAGCACAACGCTTAAACCTGCAGTACGAGCATAACGAAATTGAGCTTGCTATTTACACTCATAACAACGGTTGGAACATTAAAATTCAGGATAATACTTTCCGGGTCGAAATACTGGCCAGCGAGGGCTCTGAATCAAGCCTGCTGATTAACGATCTCAGGTATGAATCCGTAGTTCTACAATCTGCCAATACACTGCGTGTATTACTTGGCAACGTACCGCACAAATTCACCTTACTGGATAAAGGCACGGTATCGGAGAATTTGCACCGGCAAAAGGACCAAATCGTGTCACCCATGCCGGGAAAAATCATAAGCTGCACAGCCAGGGCCGGGCTACATGTTAAAAAAGGCGAAACCCTGATGGTCCTGGAAGCGATGAAAATGGAACACGCTTTGCAGGCGCCGCATGCCGGAGAGATTTCTGAGGTTTATTTCTCACTGGGTGAGCAGGTAAACGAGGGCGAGACTTTATTTGTGTTCAAAGAGTGAAACGCCCCGTGCTCTATTCTGCGAATGGTGTGGAATACATACCTTGCCATGCAACGGGCGCAGTGCGACAAACTAAAGTGGCACACGCGACGCCCTAGCCATGTCCTTACCAAAACAGGTTAAAATTGTCGAAGTCGGCCCAAGAGATGGATTACAAAACGAAACAGAGATAATTAGCGTTCAGCGGCGAATAAAGCTGATACAAAATCTTGCATTCAGCGGTCTTCGCCACATTGAAGCTGGTAGCTTTGTTTCCCCTGCATGGGTACCTCAAATGGCCGATACCGCCGAAGTACTCATGGGACTCAATCCGGATGAGGGTATACACTATCCGGTGCTGGTACCCAATTTACGTGGATTGCAGGATGCCCTGGCGGCAGGTGCACGTGATGTCGCGGTATTCGCCGCCGCTTCAGAAACTTTCAGCCAGAAGAATATTAACTGCAGCATACGCGAAAGCATCCAACGTTTCAGTGAGCTTATGGCGCTGGCCAGGGCGAACGATATTCGAGTAAGAGCTTATGTATCCTGCGTTCTTGGCTGCCCTTATGAGGGTGCAATTGAGGTGTCACAGGTGGCGGACGTGGCCAGGCAATTGCACGAACTGGGCTGTTACGAAATATCCCTGGGTGACACCATTGGCACCGGTACGCCTTTAAAAACCCGGTCACTGATTGAGTCTGTTGCGCAGCATATTGACATCGAAAACATTGCCGTTCATTTTCACGATACCTACGGGCAGGCACTGGCCAATATTTTCGCCGCATTGCAATCAGGCGTAAACGTGATCGATAGCGCTGTTGCTGGCCTGGGCGGCTGTCCTTACGCCGCAGGCGCTTCGGGCAACGTAGCTACAGAAGATGTCGTGTATATGCTAAACGGCATGGGCATTTCCACCGGCGTGGACCTGAGCAAATTGACGGCCAGTGGTCGCGAAATATGCGATCAGCTTAATATATCGGTTCGCTCAAAAGTAAACCTCGCGCTACAATAACCCTCAAAACTAGCTCATAAAAAAGGCACACAAGAAAATGCACTCCAAACACGGCCACTACTTTGAAGATCTGTCACTGGGTATGAGCGAAAGCTATACCCGCACCGTTAATGAAGCTGACATTCAGCAATTTGCCGAAGTATCCGGCGATAACAACCCGGCACATCTGAATGAAGAATTTGCCGCGGGTACACGTTTTAAAAAACGCATCGCCCACGGCATGTTATCCGGTAGTTATATCTCCACCGTGATCGGCACCAAACTGCCCGGGCCCGGTTGCCTGTATATGAGCCAGACGCTGAAGTTTCGTGAACCCGTGTATATCGGAGATGAGGTCACTGCCACCGTAACCATCACCGATCTCAATGAACGACGGGGATACGTAACTTTCAGTACGATCTGCTCGGTGGGCGATACAGAGGTCATTCGCGGAGAAGCGATGATACTCGTTCCACGACGGAATCAAGACTAAATGAACAAAGCCGCCATCATTGAATTCTTCAAACAGGAATTCCCGCATTACGGAAAAATCACCATTGATGACGTAAGCAACCGCTCTGCGACCATTCGTCACCGGATAGGAAAAGAAGAGTTGCGCCCTGGCGGTACGGTCGCCGGACCGGTGTCGATGCTATTGGCTGATGTCGTGATTTATGTAGCGATTCTGGGCGAACTGGGCCGGGTTCCGCTTACCGTCACCACCAGCCTGAACATCAATTTCTTAAGAAAACCCTCTGCGGAAAGCGACTTGATCGCCCGCTGCAACTTAATTAAGGTGGGTAGAACACTGGTAGTGGGCGAGGTCAATTTGTATTCTGAGGGCAAGCCTGACCTGGTAGCTCACGTAGTGGGTACTTACGCAGTACCGCCCCTGAGCAAAAGATAGAACTCAATTTATAAAAAAATATCGCCAATGACCATGACACTCAACCGTCTGATTGCGCGGCACGCACATTACCGGAGTGATTTACCGGCGGTGCAGTTTGAAGCGCAGCGATTGAACTGGCAAGAATTCAATATTTATTGCAACCAGATCGCAAATGCGTTTCAGGCCGCAGGCTTAAAAAAAGGCGACAAAGTCGCCACCGTACTGCCCAACACCCTTGAATTACTCGCTCTGTACTGGGCGATAACGTCACTTGGCGCAGTCATTGTACCGCTTAGCCCACTGCTCAATCCGGTTGGGGTCATGAAATTGTTGAAAGCGTGTGAGGCCTTCAGTATGATCGTCAGCCCGACGCATGAATCAGAGCTCAGTGCGGCTCTGGCGGAGCTGGGTATCGATACGCGTTTGCTGGTAGTAAGCGCGGAAAAATGTCAAAACAACTTTGCTGAATTTATTAAAGGTGCACCCGGCACGCCCGCGGATAGCGCTCATATTGAACCCGGCGATCTGTTTAATATTGTTTATTCCAGCGGTACCACGGGTGAACCCAAAGGCATTGAGCACACTCACCTGGTGCGCGCGCAATATGGCGCCCATTTCGCAGCCGCTTTTCGAATGACCCCGGAAAGCGTCGTTTTGCACACCGGCTCCATTGTTTTTAATGGCGCATTTTGCACCTTGATGCCCGCTTTTTTTCTCGGCGCAAAATACATACTGCATAAAAGCTTTAGCGTTGAACATATGCTGGCGACCATTCGTGATGAACGCGTCACGCACGCGATGATGGTGCCGGCACAGATTATTGCCTTACTGGAGCATCCTGATCTAAAAGCCTCAGATCTGGCGTCTCTGGAAATGGTGCTGAGTCTGGGCGCACCCCTTTACCAGCAGCACAAAGATCGTTTCAATGCTTTATTACCCGGCCGCCTTTATGAGCTATACGGCTTAACCGAGGGTTTCATTACGGTGCTGGATAAATTTGATATGGACCGAAAATCGGGCTCCGTAGGCAGCCCGCTACCCGGGTTTGAGATGCGCATAATGGATGACCACGGCAACAATCTGAACGCGGATGAGGTAGGCGAAATCGTCGGTACCGGCCCTTTAACCATGTCCGGTTACTACCAGCGCCCCGATCTCACGGCTGAAACCATTCGCGATGGCTGGATATATACGGGTGATCTGGGTTACATCGATAAAGATGGTTTTTTGTTCCTGGTTGATCGTAAAAAAGATATGATTATTTCCGGCGGCGTGAATGTCTATCCAAGAGACATAGAAAACATTGTCGTCAATCACCCCGACGTAGTAGAAACCGCCGTTTTCGGTGCAAAATCTGATCAATGGGGTGAAACGCCGGTCGCGGCTGTTACGCTGCGCGCGAATAGCCAAATTGATAGAGCAGAACTGATCAAATGGGTAAACCAGCGCGTAGACGCTAAATACCAGCGCATCAGTGACATTGTAATTCTTGATCAATTCCCGCGCAATGCGGCCGGAAAAACCCTCAAGACATCGCTTAGAGATAACTACCAGGAAAATAAATAAACCCCATTGCTTACAAGCGGCCAGGAATACGTCGTTGCAACTCGTGAGTGTTAAGGCATTAGTGTCCCCGGTATCTGCTTAAACCTAATGCCGGGTATTTTCTTTTACAGATTGGTTATGGCGCACTATTTCACTTCGAATTTTCACCCAGAGCTTCATGGCTTGAGAGTACTTCTGCCTGTTCAGTTCTTCTATCCGGGAATCAACCTCGTTCAATGCTCCTTCGCCAAATCGCTCAATCATATTGTGCGCTGCCTTGACTATGGTTTCTTTATCCGTTTTCATATCCCGTTGCAAATAGCTTTAAGCTTTTATTATTTCTCAACGAGTCAAGAAGATACCTTGATCTGCATCATATGAATTGTAAAAATTCGCAAATATTTGTATCATATAGCGCTTAAATTTTCCTATTTTTATTTTATGAGTGACTGCACCATTAAACACGATTGTAAAAACTGTACTACCCGCAATACGACTGAATGGCGAGACCTTGGAGCCAAAGAGTTGGCGATACTGGCTAAAGCAAAAACATCGCGTACTTTTGAACCGGGGGAAATTATTTTCAACCAGGGGACTCAGGCAAAAGGAGTGCACTGCATCCAGTCAGGATTGATCGGAATGCGACGTATTAGTGAAGACGGTAAGTCCGTTTTAATTCGCTTGTGCGCCGGGGGAACCACCGTTGGTTACGGCGCATTTTTAAGCAAGACGCAGCAGCTCAATTCAGCAGAAGTTTTAACCCCCAGCGTGGTGTGTTTTATACAAGGCTCAACGGTTTCCAGTCTGCTCTCGGATAATCCTAAGATTGGCGAGCGGTTCCTTCAACATGCCATCGCGGATCAAACCAAAACCGAAACTGATCATTTCATGAACTTAACAAAGAACGTGAGATTTAAATTACTGCATGTACTACTAACCTATTATGAACGCGACGGTTATCAGGACTCCACCGGGCTTTCAACTCTGGAACTTCCTATATTACGGCGCGAGTTGGCGGAGTTGGTTAACGCACAACCCGAAACCCTCTCTCGTGCGTTACGTGAATTACAAGATGAAGGCTTACTGACTCAGGACTCTAAACAGTTTTCCTTTCCCGATATGAAGGCTATAACGGATGAAATACGTGCATTTTAGCTCTACCGGGGCAGGTTATTCCGGATGTAGTTACGCCCATCCCAACTGTTGAAGGCTTATGGTGTCGTTCCAAATTTTTGTCATATGCTGAATAAGGCCGTCATCGAACTGCATCGCGTAGACATAGTCTGCCGCTATGGTTTTGCCCGACGGTTCACCTGGCCCACCTGGTCCAGTTTGGGTGCCATGAAATACCGCAAAAGCTGCTACGCAGGCACGCTCTTCATCCGCAGCAAAAAACTTTAATTCGTAATGACCATCCGGTATCGGTGTTAACAGGTTTTTCATCCAATCAGCATACCCTTGAATAGTTTCTATGTCAGCAAGTGCTGCCGCTTGCGCCGAGAATGTTGCATCAGGTTGGCAGTACTCTTCGCAACCTTCCCAACCTTGCCCGGTTTCACAGGCTTCGAAAAACAACCTGGCTTGTTCTAGTATATCTCTCATTTTATCAACCTCATTTTTACTGGAAATTGGATATGATAGATTACCATGCCACTAACAAGTTGATATGGAAGAGTTTTGCGGGATCTTCAGGGAGAAATGTTATCCAAACTTGTAATTGGATAACATATCATTAATCCTGTTCAATCGAAGCGATTAACAATGCGATAAACGCCAGACTATCCCCTGCGAATAATAGACAGCCCCGTTACGATTAGCGCCAGGGCGATAAACACATTTACCGTCAGTGCCTCGCCAAGTAACCACGCGCTCATCAATACACCAAAAACGGGGATCAGGTTGATGCTACTGGCAAAGGTCGAAACACCAATGGTTTGAATCAAGCGATATCTCAGCACATAACCCAGCGCGCCGGGAAAAACCCCAAGGTAAACCAGTCCCAGCCAGCTTTGCTGGCTGAATGAATGGGTGGGCAAGCTCGTAAAACTAAGGCTAATCAGTAACAGCGTCAATGAAGACATGCCCAGAGTCAACGCGGATAACCTAAGCGGTGGAAAACTTCCCAAACGCCGAATTAACAAGCTTGAGGTAACGTAACAGGCCGCGCCGAGCATGGCAGCCCCCTGCCCCAGAAGATTATCACCTAAACCTTGTATCGCATTCCATCCGACCAGCACAAGAATGCCCGAGAACCCGAATATTGCACCGAGTACTTTCGCACGAGACAGCTTGTCATCAACAGTCGTAAAATGACTGCCGATCAAAGCCATAAACGGGCCGATGCCCATCAGCAGAGAGGCGACCCCCGCATCAATGTATTGCTCCGCCCACGAAATCAGGAAAAATGGTATCACGACATTTAGCAGCATAATCAGACAAATCAGGCCCCATTGTCGGGCGCCAGCCGGCCAGACCAGACCTTTGATTAGCGCAAAGGGTAACAGTACAATGAACGCGATCACTACGCGAATAGTAGCCAACCATAACGGGCCGGTATCCGGCACCACAACTTTTATCACCAAAAAGGCAGAACCCCATATCATCGCCAGCATCAAGAGCAGGCTCATATCGAGCAGGGTTGGTTTACGAATTGAATCGATATTCATGGCTTTGGGCAATGGTGTCTGTCGAGCGCATTTCCAGCTCGTGATTACTGTGGTACAACGAGGCAAAGGCCGGGACCTTGCCTATACGACCTGTTATCGTTTTGCATCGGCCTCAAGCTTACGAATATGCTGGTGTATTGTCTGTGCAGCAAGCGGTATCAATTCTTCACTTAGATCGGGATACACGCATTTGAGTATCTCCCCGGTGCTCGTGCCTGCAAGGTAAAATGGTCTGATCTGTTCTTCCCGCTGCATACGATGCGCGAAGGCCTGCTTTATTATCTCGGTACCTCCGGAAGCGATGCCGTGTGAAGGCAGAATAACATCCGGATCCAAATCAATAATTCTCTGTAATGAATCCAGATAAATAACCAGATCACCGCCTTCATCGGGGATTACGATGGAACCCAGGCTCTGCACCAGGTCGGCCACAAAAAACCAGGCCAGATCATCCGGCGCCAGGCCGAGCATGCCATCATCATGCCCTGGAAGTTCATAAGCTCTTACCGCCCGCCCTTTCCAGCGCGTGACTTCAGTACCCTCCGCTATTATTTTTATGCGTGTGTTTGCGAGATAGGCTGTACCAAAATCGTGCTCTATCCGCTCGCGGGTGATATGACTCATTAATACGGGGATACCCTTTTCGAGTGCCAGTTCAAAGGCGCGTTCATGGTGATCGGGATGATGGTGGCTAATGAGAATCGCATCCAGCATCCGATTTGACAACGTTTTTATGAGCTGCGAATACACTTCAGCTGACCCGGGTGAAGGGTCCACCAGCACCTGTTCCTCACCTTCATCGCCCAGTAACAGGGCATTCGTCGTGTTCGCGGGCGGCAAGGTGTTTGACGGTACCGGGAACGTTCTCAAGCCATCAATTAACTCAATACACGCCAGTTCGCCCGCAGGAATTTCGATGTTAAACGGTTCACAATTTGTAGCTGAAATACTCTGTGCTAATCTAAACAGGGTGTTACGCATGGGTACCACCATTAAAGCCTGGCCACCGCGATATCGTTCGCACAGATGCGCTGCCATACCCCAATTACCTTCTGATATCTCGTTCTCATCGAGTTTAAACGCAGGCTTTCTTCCAAGAACAATTTTATAGTAATAAGCGCTGAAACGGATGCGTTCAAATGCCGGCGTAATGGCCGTTCCAAATAAGGTGATTTCCTGAACCTCTCCGACGTTTACCGCGGCCTCCAGATCAAACTCCAGTTCTTCTGATAGCTCACGAAACAGAGCATTCATGTGAACATCCGGGTGATCCAGCAGCAATTCGTGTTGAATCGATCGAATATCGTCACCCGCATCAATTTTGCCTCCCGGAAACGCATAGTATCCCGGGAAGGCGCGTAGATGAGGCTGACGCTTGATGACAAACACTTCATCTTCATGAACCAGTATGGCAGCGACCGCTTTGATCATGTTATTGGCGGTGTCAGGGCGGTTTTATGCGGGACTAAAATCCCACTTTCCTTAGAATTGAGACTCATCCAGCTCCATCAGAAGTTGTGCACCCGACCGTATACCTCGATCCAGACCTTCTATTTGAGGCAACAGGCGGGCAAAGTAAAATCGCGCCGTGACGAGTTTAGCCGTATTAAAAGAATTATCCTCACCCTCCTTCGCGACGTAGCCCATCTGCGCCCAGAACCAGGCCAGCGTCGTCAGCGCAAACACGCGTAAATAATCTACTGAGGCAGCGCCTAACTCATCGGGATTTTCTTTCGCGACCGCCATCAACCACTGTGTTAATGCGCGCAATGTGGTTAATGCCTCTGCCAGAGGCGCGGCAAACTCATTGCCCCGGTCCCCGGCAGGATGCCCGGCGATAAACTGATCCATACGTTTGAATAATAGTTCAGGCAATCGCCCTTCGTATATAAATAGTTTCCTACGAACCAGATCCAGCGCCTGAATACCGTTGGTGCCTTCATAAATCTGCGCTATGCGCGCGTCACGTACAAACTGCTCCATACCGGTTTCCTGAATATAACCGTGCCCACCGAATACTTGCTGGCAGAGCGTGGCGGTCTCATAACCCATATCGGTAAAAAAGGCTTTGAATACCGGCGTGATCAATTCGATCAGATCGTTAGCCACCTCCCTGTCGCCCTCATCAGGATGCGCATGCGCAATATCAAGCTGAATACCCGTCCACAACGACATCGCGCGACTGCCTTCTACATAGGCACGCGTAGTCAATAGCATGCGGCGCACATCGGCATGCACAATAATCGGATCTGCATACCCGTCCGGGTTTTTAACGCCAGTCAATGACCGCGTTTGCAGGCGATCACGCGCATAGGCAGCCGCATTTTGATACGCCACCTCTCCAATGCCCAGACCTTGCAAACCAATAGACAGTCGCGCCAGATTCATTAACTTGAACATCTGCGGCAAACCCCGGTTCAATTCACCCACCAGAAAACCCCGTGCTGCATCAAAATTAATGACGCAGGTCGAGGAGCCATGAATGCCCATCTTGTGCTCGATCGAACCACAACTCACGCCATTTTCCTGACCAGGACTGCCATTCGAATCAAGGCGAAATTTTGGCACCAGGAACAAACTGATACCACGCACCCCTTCGGGCGCATCCGGCAAACGCGCCAGCACCAGGTGTATTATATTTTCAGTTAGATCATGGTCACCGCCGGTGATAAAAATCTTGGTACCACTCAGCGCAAAACTGCCATCACTTTGCGCCACCGCTTTAGTTCTGACCAGGCCCAGATCGGTACCGGCATGTGATTCCGTCAGGCACATGGTGCCAGTCCAGGTGCCCGCAACTAACTTCTCAAGATATAACTGCTTCAATTCATCTGACGCAAAGGCCTGAAGCAGATTGACCACGCCTCGCGTTAATACCGAACAGAGTATGAAGGCGGCATTGGCACTCCAGGTCATCTCCTCAATAACAAAATTCAGGGTTTCCGGCAAACCCTGGCCACCATGCTCAGTCGGCAACGATAAGGATGACCAACCTGCTTCGGTGAAGATCTGATAAGCCTCCTTAAACCCGTCAGGCGTGGTCACCATACCGTCGTCAAACGAACAACCCTGCTGATCACCGCTGGCATTGACGGGGTGCAAAACCTCCTCACATACCTTCGCGCCTTCTTCCAGGACCATATTAACCACGTCATCATCAATTTCTTCAAAACCGGGCAAGGTATACAAGGTATCCTGTACCTTAAATACTTCCTGCAGGAGAAACTGAAAATCGCGAATGGGGGCGTGATAAGTCGTCATGGTTGCACACTAAATTAGTTTAATCCGGTACACTATAAGATGACGTTTACGTAAACGTCAACCTTTTGCTTAAACTAGTTTAGAATCACCGCAAAAGATGAAGTTCCAGGCTATACGGTATACATAAAAATACAATAGCAAAACGGTGGATGCGCCTTGTCCACTCTATTTATACTCGACACACTGCAATATTATCTAATTCAATTAACAGGCAAATCCAGATGAACACCACTCCTGAGCTTAAACCTAAAGAACGGCCCGGCCTTGGTCCATTTGACTGGCAGGACGCGTTTAAACTGGATGCTCAACTCAACGACGATGAGAGAATGATTCGGGATTCTGCCCGGGCCTTTGCCGCAGAGAAATTAGCGCCGCGAGTGATAGACGCTTATCGTGAAGAGACGACCAATCCGGATATGTTCGCTGAAATGGGAGAAATGGGTTTATTAGGCACGACCATTCCCGAACAATACGGCGGGCTTGGCTCTTCGTACACCGCGTATGGTCTGGTCGCTCGCGAAATTGAGCGAATCGACAGCGGATATCGTTCCATGATGTCGGTGCAATCAAGCCTGGTAATGTATCCGATTTATGCCTATGGTTCTGAAGCTCAACGTGAAAAATACCTGCCCGGGCTGGCCAGCGGTGAATTGATTGGTTGCTTTGGCCTGACCGAGCCCGACGCGGGTTCAGACCCGGGCAGTTTGCTAACACGGGCCGAGAAAATCGATGGCGGCTATCGTCTGACTGGCAACAAAATGTGGATATCCAATAGCCCTATCGCTGACGTGTTTGTGATCTGGGCCAAATCTTCCGCACATGAAGGAAAAATACGCGGTTTTGTACTGGAAAAAGGCATGCCAGGTTTGAGCGCACCCAAAATAAGAGGGAAACTCTCTTTACGTACCTCAATCACCGGTGAAATTGTCATGCAAGGCGTGGAGGTGAGTGAAGACGCCCTGCTACCCAACGTCTCCGGGCTCAAAGGTCCTTTTGGCTGTCTTAATCGTGCGCGCTACGGCATCGCGTGGGGCGTGATCGGTGCCGCGGAATTTTGCTGGCACGCTGCCAGGCAATACGGCCTGGACCGAAAGCAATTTGAGCGACCGTTGGCACAAACCCAGTTATTCCAGAAAAAACTGGCCGATATGCAAACCGAGATCAGCCTGGCTTTACAGGCCTGCCTGCGCGTGGGTCGATTAATGGATGAAGGTCAGGCTGCACCCGAAATGATTTCATTAATCAAACGCAATAACTGTGGTAAAGCGCTGGACATTGCACGCCAGGCACGCGATATGCACGGCGGCAACGGTATTAGTGAAGAATTCGAAGTGATGCGACACATGTGCAACCTCGAAACCGTCAACACCTATGAAGGCACGCACGATGTACACGCGCTCATTCTGGGCCGTGCGCAAACCGGTTTACAGGCATTCTTTTAGTGCTTGATCGCGCCAAAGTCGTTCATCAAAACTTTATAGATCGCCTTGCACAGTGCGACCTTCCCACGCGCAACAGTCTCGTTTCACTTGAAGATACTGACTTAAATTCTTGTAATTTAATAGAATTATTAGACTCACAAATACTAAGCCGACAACTGGATCGAATTGCTAAAACACTTCAAGCTGAAGGCGAGGGCTTTTACACCATCGGCAGTTCGGGCCACGAAAACATGGCGGCGGTTGCGGCAGCATTCAGGCTCGATGACATGGCGTTTTTGCATTATCGCGATGCAGCCTTCCAAATTCAGCGCTCAAAAATGCTGCCGGGTCAAACCCCTGCCTGGGACATGCTGCTTAGTTTTACCGCCTCGGCAGACGATCCTATTTCCGGCGGGCGGCACAAGGTATTGGGCAGCCTGCCGCTGTTTATCCCACCTCAAACCAGTACCATCGCCTCGCATCTGCCCAAAGCGGTCGGTACTGCGTATAGCATCGGATTAGCACAGAGACTGCAACCCGTTCAGCAAAAACTGCCTGACGACGCGGTCGTTATATGCAGCTTTGGAGACGCCTCAGCCAACCACTCAACAACCCAGGGCGCGATCAACACCGCCAGCTGGACCAGCTATCAAAATGTACCGATGCCACTGGTGTTTATTTGCGAAGACAACGGTATTGGCATATCAACGCAAACTCCGAAAGGCTGGATACACGCGGCCTTTGCCAACCGCCCGGGGCTTAAATATTTCAGCTGCAATGGCCTGGATGTACTCGACACTTACGCGGCGTCATGTGAGGTAGAACAATATGTACGTAAGGCACGTAAACCTGCGTTTTTGCACCTGAAATGCGTAAGGTTATACGGGCATGCCGGCCCCGATGCGCCCAGTGCCTATCTATCACGCGAAGAGATTGAAAGCGCTGAGCGCAACGACCCTTTATTGTATACCGCTGCAGCCATTGTTGAAGCAGATAGCCTGAACGCCTCGCAAATAGTTGATCGATATAATGAAACCGAAGAACGCCTGCTACGTATTGCTGCTGAGGTTGTTAAGCGACCGAAGCTGCAAACCTCTGAACAGGTAATGCGCAGCCTGATCCCCGAAAAATTACCGGCATTACCACGCACGAGCATAGACAAAAAGCAGCGTGAAAAACTATTCGGTCGCGATATCAACGAGATGCAAAAAAACCAGCACATGGCGCGCATGATTAGCTGGGCACTGGCAGACTTAATGCTGGAACATCCACAAATAATTCTGGCGGGCGAAGACATTGGCCCCAAGGGCGGGGTCTATAACGTGACCGCCAAATTACACAAGCGCTTCGGCGCGCGGCGCGTGATCAACACCCTGCTCGACGAGCAGAGCATACTCGGACTGGCCATCGGGCTGGCACATAATGGTTTTCTGCCCATACCCGAGATCCAGTTCCTGGCCTATCTACATAATGCGGAAGATCAACTTCGAGGTGAAGCTGCGACTTTAAGTTTTTTCTCTGACGGTGCCTATACTAACCCCATGGTCATACGCATCGCAGGACTCGGTTATCAAAAAGGCTTCGGCGGGCATTTTCATAATGACAACAGCCTGGCCGTATTGCGCGACATTCCAGGTATTATCATCGCCTGCCCCGGCAATGGCGGGGACGCGGTCAAGATGTTGCGTGAATGCGTCCGGCTCGCGCTGGAAGAACAGCGTGTGGTGGTATTTATTGAACCCATCGCACTTTATATGACGCGCGACCTGCATGAACCCGGAGACGGATTATGGACATACCATTATCCTTCTCCTCAAGAAAACAAATCAATCTCGCTTGGTCAAATCGGCGTGTATGGTGAAGGCACCGAACTTGCGATCATCTCCTACGCCAACGGGTATTATCTTTCACGTCAAGCTGAGCAAATTCTGCACCAAACGCATGAGCTGAACATCCGGCTCATCGATCTGCGCTGGCTCGCGCCTCTGCCCGAAACCGAAATCCTGGAAGCCATCAGCCAATGCAGCAATATTCTCATCGTAGATGAATGCCGTAAAACGGGATCACAAAGCGAAGCTCTGATGACTCTGCTACAGGAAAGCACTGCAAACACATTCCGCGTAAAACGCATTACAGCAGATGACAGTTTCATACCGCTCGGCAAGGCCGCTACGGTCACACTACCCGGGCGTGATCATATTGTGCAAGCTGCACTGGAAATGACTCGCTCATGAGCCAACCGCGCAAAAAAGCCGTAGTCGTGTGCCCGGGGCGCGGCACCTACAACAAAAGTGAACTTGGCTATTTGTACCGCCACCATGCCAACAAAGCGGACATGATTCAAGGCATCGATGATTATCGGCAACAAAGTGGGCAGCTAACCATCACTGAGCTTGATCAGGCAACGGTATTTGATCCGCGCATACACCCCCGGGGAGACAATGCATCGAGCCTGATTTACGCCTGTGCTTACGCCGATTTTCTTTCAATCGATCCGGATCAATTTGATATTGTCGCCATTACCGGTAATTCAATGGGCTGGTATATCGCGCTGGCCTGTGCAAACTGCCTGGACCCGGCCGATGCCCTGCAGCTAATCGACACCATGGGTAACTTAATGCACGAACACGCTATGGGCGGCCAGGTCATTTATCCACTTCTGGATGAAAACTGGCAAGCTGTTCCCGGCCGTATTGAGGAACTGGAAAAGATTAAACAGGCTATCAACCAGCATGCTGACAAGACATTGACAGATTCTATATTATTGGGGGGAATGCGCGTGTTTGCCGGAAATGACGCTGCGCTTAAAACACTAATTACCTCGTTGGAACCCGACGCAAACTATCCGATGCGCCTGCCCAATCACGCCGCCTTTCACAGCCCGATGATGCAAAATATAACTGACATGGCGCGTGAACGGTTACCCGCCAAACTGATTAGACCGCCCCAATGCCCGTTAGTCGACGGGCGTGGTAACAGCTGGTTTCCTCTGTCCAGTGATACTATGGAACTATACAATTACACGCTGGGAGGCCAGGTGGTGGATACCTATGACTTTACCCGTGCAATACAGGCTTGTGTCCAGGAATTTGCGCCTGATTGCCTGATCATTCCCGGGCCGGGTAATGCGCTCGGTGGCGCAACCGCACAGGCGTTGATCGATATTCAGTGGCAAGGCCTAACATCAAAGCATGATTTCAAGGAACGCCAACAGCGCAAGCCGTTTATTCTATCCATGGGGCTTGAAACACAACGAGCGCAGCTGGTTGACCCTGATTGATCAGTATATGTGCCTCGGTAAGAACAGCTTGAGGCGAACTCGCTCAAATACCTGTATTTACCCGAACGTACATCATTCAAACGGTATGTTTTTTATCAGATTCAAACACCCTTAAAACCAAGCAATTGAAAATAAATATTTTCTAATTTACCAACTTCATGCTGAATGTCATACTGCGCCGCAATGTGATTTCGCCCGGCCTTTCCAAAAACCTTCCACTGATGTTGATTTTCCAGAAGATACAGCAGATTAATCCCGAGCATTTTCCAGTCTCGTTCGGGCGATAGCAAGCCAGACTCACCATCGAGAACAACCTCGGGTATGTCGGCATGCGTTGACGCAAGGATGGGGAGCCCGGCCGATTGCGCTTCCAACAAAATAGTGGGCGCCCCACCCTCAGAATCGCCATTACTGGCGGTAACACTGGGATGTATAAAGATATCAGCGTTCGCCATTTCTGCAGCAACGACTTGATGAGACTGGACGCCTAAAAATTTCACTATTTCGGATAAATCATTGTCGGCAACGTACTGCTCTAATTCCACACGCAAATCTCCATCGCCTATTATGTTAAAAGACATATTGGGAAAATTGGGCAACGTTGCTTTCAGCGCTTTTAGTGCATAAATCACGCCCTTTTTTTCAATTAACCTACCACAAAAAAACAGCTTCACCTTTGCATCGAATCTGGGGCGCTTTTCTTTGAACGGGAACAAGTCCATGTCTATGGCAATGTGCTGAATAAGAATCTTTTTTTCAGGGCACCCTATGGCGATTAGCATTTTTTTCATATTGCCCCCTTCAACCAGGAAAAGATCGCCTTCCGAAAAAAGTTTCTGATACCGGTTACGCCATATTTCATATTTAGGCAGAATGGCCATGTCATAACCATAAAAAGTGGTCACCATAGGCAGGCCAAGCCGTTTTTTATGCCTGAGGAGATGGTATCCAGTCGGCCCAAAATGGGCGTGAATAAGCTTAGTACCAGTAAATTTTAAAACAAGATTCCGGTAATAATCATTGTCTCCCATTATTTTTTCGGCAATGCTGTTGATCAGCCACGAGTTTGAATATTGCTTGTTTGAGCAGGCATAAACTTTGTGTTTCAATGGGAAATGTTGGCGATTTTTTATGCTACTTGCCAGAACAATTGGTCGAATTTTGTCAAATGCCAAAAGATATCGATATATAAAGGTTTGCGTAATCGGCAAATATGAAGAGCCGCACACATGAGCTATGACAGGCTTCTTCATTAAACCGATGGCACCTTACCCAAACATCCAAATAACATCGCCCACTTCATCTCGGAATCTCACGAAAGGAGGCAAAGATATTGTCGGTTCTCCCGCCCCTTCGGATATGGATAATTTGAAATTCGCAACTAACGTGCATACCTACCATCCTTTATTCCTGGTTCTGGCATGATGTATCTACTATCTTCAAATCTGTACAAATCATATCTTCAACATTCATCCTGCATTTCTCACTTCAGCAAGGGGTATGCGGGCGCAAACCGACCACTCACATTTTCACTAATGTAGGCTGCAAAATCGTCGGTAGCTTCAAGCCAACGCCCGGCGTCCTCCTCATTGACGGGTAAATTTGCAAGACATTGCGCTAAGATACGAGAATGTAGGGCAAAGCAATGGGCATCTGGCGCTTCAGTTTCGGTCAGTTTAAGCAGTGCCTCACCATGCTTCACAGGGGCATCCGCCCGCTGTGCTTCGAGATAAAACACTGACCATTCAAGCTGTTTAAGTTCCGTAATGGCGTTTTTATACGCTGAGCCCATGATAATGTCTGGAGCGGACACCTCGTCAAATATCAGCAAATTCTCAGAAGCGTTCTCCTTCGCCAGTGAAATCAGCTCTCGATAAGCCAGGATTCGTGCCACATTTTCTTCATCTGAATAGTCAGAAAGGTGAATCACAATAACTCGGCTGGAAACCTCTAAGGCTACGAACACAGCTTGCATTTCTGCCAGGGTTTGCATATCGTCACTGGCAACCAGGCAATAAATCGCGTCAAAATAGTAAAACGGGTTTTCAATTTCTGCTGTAACAGTCGCAACAATGCGCTGCGTGTTTTTCTCTCCAATGTGTTCGGCAAAGTGTTCAATCACATCATCCGCACCCAGGCCCAATTCGTCTCTACCGATCAAGTAGTTACGTACCCGATCATCCCATTTAACCGAATACGGCACGCCCATCGGCCGGTTAAATCGGTGCAGCCAGCGTAAAAATGGCAGACACAGAGTGCGCCCGCCCGCCTGGCGGAACTTCTCGTGGATGTAACCTTCCTCACCGCCAAAGCCTGAAAACCTGGGGTTAAACCCCGGCCATGCACGTCTGGCGCAGGCAAACAGGCCCAAACCTTGCATCGGAATATCAAAAGCTTCGTGATCAATATCATCAGCGCGTGAATCCCTGCTCCAGGTTCCATACATACCCACACTCCATTTGGGCGAAAAATGCGTAAAAATATTACGCATATCATCGTTTAGTAGCGGGCCCTGCAATAAATCTTTAGTGCGGGGGTGCGCATCAAAATAATCGAGCAAACGCTTGAGTACACCAGCCTCAATAAATACATGAGAATCGATGCACATCACGTATTCAGCGCTCGCTTCACGAAAAATAACATCCCGCACAGCTGTGCCACGAACCATATTGAAGGGAATATATCGATAAGCTGGCACTGAGCGCTCAAGCCGTTTCAAACTTTTTGCACAGGGTCCGTCCGGGTGATTATCAACGACCAGAAATTCAAGATCATCCAGCACCTCGGGGTGGTATAAACGTATCGCCTGTAACGTAAAATATACGCCATCATAATCGTCGTAAGTTGCCATACCAATACACAGCTTCCTTTTCCTATGTTTCGGCGTTTTTTCAGGAATATTAAATAACTCCAGCGGCTGTGCGGGGAGCAACGCCAGCGCCCCGGCTTCATTAAGATTTCTCAAGGCACCTTCTACATCGTCAGCAATTTCTGATTCCGCTTCAGGAAAACGCGCACCGAGCGATTCTATGATTGATTCAACACTTTGACTGCCGTCACATAATTTAAGGATCATCAATGTGATTTCATTGATTTCGAACCCCTGGCCGGCACGCGTATTTTTTATGCAGGCCGGTTCCTGAGATGTATCTACCACCCAGCCTTCAGCCAGCTGAGGGCGCAGGAGCGCGTTGTCTATCGAGAGGTTGTCCATGTGACAAATATTAGTTATTGTAATTCCAGATGCGCTCATTATAACAGCCCCTGCTTTGATTTCCTTAGAGCGCCACAGCAAGTCCAAACATCAAATTGCTATTTGTGATGTTTGACGTTTAAGGGTGCGTCAGGTAAGTTTAGCTTTTAGACATCCGCATAGATTCTCAATGACGGCAGAACTAATTAACCCGCTGATTAGCCCTGACAGCACTAACTTTGATCAGATATACGCTGATTTTCAATGGCGATTGCCATTACATTTTAATATCGCTGAAGGCGTTTGTGACCGGCATCGTAATCTTGCGGGCAAAATT
The DNA here is from genome assembly GCA_030590945.1 of Gammaproteobacteria bacterium. Taxonomy (GTDB): domain Bacteria; phylum Pseudomonadota; class Gammaproteobacteria; order Arenicellales; family Poriferihabitantaceae; genus JAAELZ01. Next base: position 22,894 of record JAUVBY010000024.1, read on the forward strand.
GCTCTGTTCTACGAAAATGAACGGGGTGACACCACCCAAACCACATTTGGCCAGTTGTACAAGGCCTCGAACCAGCTCGCCAACGCGCTGCTTGGTATGGGCATTAAACAAGGCGATCGCGTCGCGGTGGTACTACCTCAACGCCTTGAAACCGGTCTGGCGCACCTGGCGATATACAAAATTAAAGCAATTGCAGTACCCTTATCCGGTTTATTTGGGTCGGACGCCCTGTCCTACCGGCTAAGGGATAGCGGTGCAAAACTGCTCATTACTGATGCCGGTCACCGTGAACTTGTTGAATCCATTAAATCTGAACTCCCTGACCTGAACACGGTACTGGATGTGGATGCAAATGCGGGGTTTTGGGATGCCATTGAAAACGCCAGCGATTCATACATCATCCCGCATACGACACCCGACACACCGGCATTACTGATCTACACCTCCGGCACCACTGGCCCGGCTAAAGGCGCAACGGTCGCGCATCGTTGTTTTTACGGTAACCTGACCGGGTTTGAGCTTTCACATAATTTTTTCGGGCAGGCGGATGATTTATTCTGGACGCCTGCAGACTGGGCCTGGACGGGAGGTCTGGTGGACGCGTTACTGCCAAGCTGGTACTACGGAAAACCGATCCTGGCCTATGAAGGTGGCAAATTTGACCCGGAAAAAGCTTGCTACCTATTGGACAAATACCAGGTTAGGAATGGTTTCATACCGCCTACTGCGCTAAAAATGTTGCGCCAGGTTGAAGACATCAATTCACATTACGATATCAATTTTCGTAGTATTATGTCTGCGGGGGAGGCGCTGGGAGCAGAGCTATATCACTGGAGCCAGGAAGCTTTTGGCATCAAAATCAATGAAATGTGGGGGCAAACCGAATTTAACTATATTGCGGGAAATTCGTCCGCACTCATGGAGCCCTGCCCCGGCAGCATGGGCAGGGCCTACCCGGGGCACCGTGTTGAAGTGATCGATGATTCCGGCAAAGTATTGGCCCCGGGTGAAACCGGGGAACTCGCGGCGCACACAGATGATCCCGTCATGTTCCTCGGTTACTGGAACAAACCCGAAGCGACTGCAAAGAATATAATCAATGGTTGGTGGCGCACGGGCGATTCCGGTTATAAAGATGAAGAGGGCTTTATCTGGTTTGTCGGGCGTAACGATGACGTCATCAGTTCCGCCGGGCATCGAATCGGGCCGGGTGAAATTGAAGACGTGCTTATGAGCCACCCCGCGGTGGTTCAGGCTGCCGTGATTGGCAAACCCGATGAATTGCGCGGCGAAATTATCAAAGCGTTTATAATCACGCCAGCCGGAACTAATAAAGGTGACAGATTAAGAAATGACCTGAAACAACACGTCAAAAATCGACTGGCAGTACATGAGTATCCCAGAGAAATTGAATTTGTTGATGAATTACCCATGACCACCACCGGCAAGATACGTCGTGTAGACTTGCGACGACGCGAACCGAAAACTAACCTACTAAAATGATCAAACAATTATGACTACATTCAAAGCCTTTCGCATCGACCGCGAAGAAAAACAAATTATCGCCGGCTTCCAGAACCTCCACCTTGATGATCTCACCGAGGGAGAAGTGGTCATAAAGGTCAGCTGGTCCGGCATAAATTATAAAGATGCACTGGCGGGCAGCGGCAAGGGTCAAATTTTGCGCCAGTATCCCCTCAACGGTGGAATTGACCTGGCTGGTAAAGTTATGGAATCACGTGACTCGCGCTATCAGGAAGGCGATGCGGTGCTGGTCTGCGGCTGCGGCCTTTCTGAAACTGCGGACGGCGGCTACGCCGAAGTTGCCCGGGTATGCGGTGACTGCGTCGTTCCCATTCCACAAGGTATGAGCGAGCGGGATGCTATGGGCATTGGTACCGCCGGTTTTACTGCTGCGCTGGCCGTTATGCGCATGGAACAGATGGGCCAGAACCCTGACATGGGCCCCGTTGTAGTTACCGGAGCAACCGGTGGTGTCGGCAGTTTTGCCATCGATATGCTGGCAGCGAAAGACTACGACATCACCGCTTTTACCGGAAAACCCGAACAATATGATTATCTGAAAAACCTCGGAGCCAGTGACTTTATCGATCGACATAGCCTGGAAATGAGCGGTCGCCCGCTTGATAAAGCATTATGGGGCGGCGCGGTCGATAGCGTGGGTGGCGATACCCTCGCCTGGTTATGCAGCACGGTCAAACCCTTCGGCAACATTGCCAGCATTGGCCTGGCTGGCGGCTATAAACTAGAAACTACGGTCATGCCATTCATACTTCGCGGTGTATCTCTGATCGGCATCAACTCCATCGAAATGCCCACCGAAATGCGCAACCGCGCCTGGGAGCGCCTGGGAGACGATTTGCGCCCCGGACACCTCGATGATATCGTGACAAGAGAAATCGAATTTGACGACCTGCCGGGCGCCTTTGACGCTTATTTAAACGCATCCGTCCTGGGTAGAACGGTAGTCAAGATCAGCTAAGCAGATGTTTCATTACACTACTGTCCGGTTAAAGCGTCATTCCCTCGAAGGCGGGAATCCATAAGCCTGTTTCTGACCGTATTATGGATCCCCGCATACGCGAGGATGACGATAAAACGGGATTTAGGTTTTAAGTCTCTAAACATAAGTGTCTTCTGCAAACATTGTTGTA
>JAUVBY010000160.1 GCA_030590945.1 Gammaproteobacteria bacterium
AGGAAAATCTCCCCCAGCCCCTCTTTGATAAAGAGGGGAGATTTTACGACACCCTCTTTAGTAAAGGGGGAGAGCTTGCGAGAGGGATTCAAAACCTCCCCTTCACAGACACATCCCCAAACGGCACCCCAAGCCCACGATACTCGGGTCGATACATGTCCTCAACAAAGGCCGACGGCACCTGATAACGCCCGGGCGTAACCGCGCGCATCAGGTAGGTCAACTCCAGCGTCGTCCCGGCGCGCAGATCCACCGCCGCCACATAGCGATCATCCCGATATTCACTATGCTTGAGCCATGATTCGTATCGCGCATCAACTTCCTTCAGGGTTTTACCATCAATTGAAAAACTCGACAATGGTGTGGCGTGTTTGAGACCTGGGTTTTCCAGCTCAAATCCGGCGGGCAACAGATCAACCAGCAGCGCATCAGGCGAACGCCTGTCTGCGGTAAGCGACAGACGAACAATCACGTAGTCACCGGTTTGAAACTCACTGCTGCTAACTGCATTACCACCGGTATCGAACCATTCCCGTTTAATGGTAAAACCATCAAACTGTTTTTCCGGGGCGTCCAGCGGGTGCGCGATCAGGGTTTGAGAGACAAATAGATTTTGATCACCACTGACCTCGATTGAGGCGCTCGCGGCGATACTGCCTTTGATGACCTGGCTCCAGTTACCCCTCGATTCTATGTGTTTGGAGCCGGCGCCCAGTTTGAGCCGTGCGCCCCAGGGGTCAGCCCGCCCGGAGGATTCAAGCGCCAGAGCGAGTTGCAGAATAGCATCGCGTTCCTGGGTGCTCAGGTAGGTCCGGCGGTATATTTGCTCAGACAGCTCAAGCAATCGTATGTCCGTATCGCCAAGCGATAGATCGTGCTGCAAGTTTAGTGTCAGCAGCAAGGCATTGTCGCGAATAAGGCTGCCGTAGTCTCCAAGATAAGCGTCTTGTGAGCGATCCGTTCGAGAGGCCAGTTGCATTACTTTTACCGCACGCACGCCATCCCCCTGGCGCTTGAGCGCAATCGCCAGATGGGCCAGTGGCAGGGGTGATTTACTTTCGCTGCTGTAATTGTCAAACCAGTTCCTCAGGGTACCCAGTGGCGCTTTTCCCAATTTAGCCAATACATAGGCCGCGTAAGTCCGGTAGGCGAAACGATAGTGTTGCTGGTCGCCGTAGTAATGGTTTGCCGTTTGAATTCGCGTATTATTGACGTAATATTGCAAACGTTTAATGGCGTTCTCCAGCATGGTTTCCGGTACCTGAAAACCCTTGTCTCGCGCGCTGAGTAAAAACTCACTAACGTAGGCAGTGAGCCAAAATTCCTCCGGTGAGCGTGCGCTCCACAAGCCAAAACTGCCATCGGTCCGCTGCATGGTTTGCAGTCGGTTTATGGCATCCTGAACCGCCTCAACACGGTCCAGGTTTTCAGGCAGCACGACCTGCCAGCGCTGGCGAATCGTTTCATCGGCCATCGCCAACGGGCGGGCCCGGGATGTGGTCTGCTCCAGGCAGCCATAAGGGTAACGCAATAAAGCGCGCCACTGTTCTGCGGTGTTGAGCGAAGGATGCGGTGATACGGAGAGGCGCAGTTGCAGGGAATCGCCCAGTTTGGCATCCAGCCAGCTATGCTCCAGACTGGATGATTGCAGGTTTTCAAAAAATTCATTTTTCTGGAACGTCTGCGCCGGATACGCCGGGCGTATGCCGAGCGCCCAATGACGGCTAAACTGGATATTTGCGCCGCTGACGCGCATTTGTATATCGGCGTTACCGATAGCCCGGGTGATTTCAATGGGTAAGGTGATGGTCTGTTTTTGCCCGCTGCTCAACTCAATCTGCATGGTTTTCTGTTCGGAATCCACTAGTTTGGCGCCGTCAAATTGCCAGCTAATCTGCAGGCTTTGTGTTTGCTCAAGCGCATTTTGAATGTCCAGCGTTAGCTGGGTTTGATCACCATAAGCGGCGAAACGGGGTAGTGCTAGCTGCGTGACAACCGGTGCTTTGACCAGTACTTCCGTATCGGCTGAGCCAAATTGGTCGCTAGCGAACGCGGTCACCATCAGCCGTACCGCGCCGTTGAAATCCGGCATCTCGAATTCAACTTCAGCCTCGCCATTTTCATCAAAGCGAATCGGACCCTCAAACAGAGATACAATCAAGACCCCGGGGTCTGGCCGCTCACCTGCGCGCGTCAGTTCATCGCTGTCACCGCCTGATCGAAGTTTGGCAAATGCCAGATCTTTAAGATGCAGCACTTCTGAAAAATTATCCCGCGCATCAACCCCGGCAGATCGCGGCTGGTAAAAATACTCAAAGGGGTCGGGTGTTTCAAAATCGGTAATCGACAGCACTCCCTGATCAACCGCTGCTACGGTGACCATCATACTCTCACTCGCTTGTGCGCTGCTTAGTTTCAGACTCAGCGTGGACTGCGGTTGAACCTGATCGGGTGCCTGTACTGTAAGTTCAATGCGTTTATCACTTCGATCCAGCGGAATCGGCAGGATACCCAAAGAGCGCATCGGCACCCCGTGTTTTGCCTGCTGTTCAGGTTGCGCGATCAGGGCCACAATCCTTGTATCGTGGCGCTGCCAGTTTTCGTTGTCAGCAGGTATGAGGATCTCAAATACCCCGGCTTTTTCGCCCAGTGAAATACGTTGTGAAAACAAAATGCCATCACTGTTCTCGACAATCAAAAAGCCGTGGCCGGGTCGGGGCGCTTTTAATTGCGCCTTGATCGTATCGCCCGCGCGATAGCCCGGTTGATCGAGGGTAATGGTGATTTCATCCGGGCGTGCTGCTGTATCGGCGTTACCAAAACCCCACCAGCGCTGGCCGATCCTGAAATCAGTGCTGGAGGTATGGCCTTCGGCATCGCTTACCTGCAATTGGTAAAAGCCTTTTTCGACGGGTACCTTGATATGAATCGGTTTAGTGTCGCTGATATAGTCCTGCTGCCAATTTAGTACCGGATCATCGACGTATTTATCCTGCCAACCACCATCTTCGTTGTATTCCCAGTAAATTTCACGGTTCTGCTGGATCAATTTCACGCTAAGTGCCCGCTCTTTAATAGGCTGGGCCGTTTCATTCGTACTGATCAGGCTGAATCCGACATCCTGATTGACCAGATCATTTTCCCGGGTATCAAATCCTGCTTTAATGCCGGGCCAGTACCCCTTTTTCCAGCTGTAGACCTGTAGAGCGCGTTCCACCGGTCGGCCACCGGATTCGTACACACTGCTGCGATAGCTTAATTTAGCCGGACCGTCGAGTTCATCGATAGCTTCGAGTATTTCACTGTTCAAGCTCAAACTGCTCTTACCATTCTGGTCCAGATTGTCAGTATAAAGCGCAAAGTGCTGTACCGTTTCAGCCGCCTTGGCCGGGCCAAATTCAAACCCGGATAAACTGGTAAAGGGGGCGCGCGCGGGAGAAAGAAATACATCGGTTGACAGGCCATTTCCTGCCGCGGGTGCGCCGTACAGATACTCAGCCTGAACGGTCAGTTCCTGCAGTTGGGTGCGTGAAAGCATGATTTTTGACTGCACAGAGAACTGCATACGAATTCGTTCCGGCATAAAATCCTCGACAAGAAACTGTTTGCTTGCGCGGGTTTGTGTATCATTTTCCAGGCTAAGCTGCAAAGACCATTGGCCGGTCGGAGCGACGTCGGTCAGAGTATATTTAAACTGGTAATATCCATTAGATTGTGCGGCCAGCGTCTGGCGATTGACCACCGCACCGTTCGGGCGTACCAGTTTGGCAACGATAGGCAGGGGCGGTAGCAGGCGGCCATCAAAATCGCGCAACAAAACGCTAAATTCGATGCGTTCGCCCGGCCGGTATACATCTCGCGGACCGTAGATGAAATATTCTCTTTTCTGAAAGGGTTTGAAGGGTAGATCAAACTCAGAGATATCCAGAGCCGGGCCGGTGAGGTTTAGCAGTGCCAGATGATTGCCCTTGATTGCAAGCAACAGGCGGGCGGAGTTGTTTGCAGCTACCGCCAGGTCTGCCCGGCCCTGCTCGTCACTGCTTGTTTGCTGGAGCAGGTTGCCCTGTCGGTCCAGCAGACGAATCTCCACGCCGGCATTGGCTTCTCCGGAAGCCAGTTCAGACGTAAAAACAGACCATCGGTTATTGTACTGGCGCAGGTGCAGGCCAATGTCGGACACCATGAAATAGGTGGTCGGCTTACTGTATTCGACGATGCCGCTGCGTTTGAGAATGGCAAAGTATATTCCCGGGGTATCGGTGATTTTTGCATCCAGCGGGAGCTTGGTCTCAATGCGACGGTTTTGATCCCCCGGCAGTTCATACTCTGCGCTGTGAACAAAAGCGGCGCTATCGGTCAGGTATTCAATGCCCGAAATATACTCATTGCTTGCGGTATCAAATTGAATCAGCAGTTCATGGAATTTCTCCACCGGTATTTTAAAATACTCTACTTCAATGCGGCTGACATTCACACTGCGCACGGGCAGACCGGCCTCGGTTCCCGCAGGAATGATCTGGCCTTTCCCGGAAAACCCGGCCACCGCCTGCATCCGGGCACTGGTCAGGCTCAATTGCTTTTCTTCTTTAAGTAATTGGTTGTTTTTTGCCGGCAGGCCGGGTCGAATCTGAACCCGGTAGGTCTTCCTGGGCTCGATCTCCGGCAGATACAGGCTTTGTGCATCTTCGGATAATACCCACTGAGTGTCCAGAGACTGGTTGTTGTCATCGTATACGCTCAGCCATTTGTTATAACTTCGAAACGCATCCAGCGGAGTTGAGAAGTTGAGTACCAGGGCAGGGCTTCCTGCCAAAATTGTTTCTGCAATACCTGTAACCTGCAGTGGCTCGGGCGAGCTTAGTTCAATTGATTGCTCAACTGATTCCTCAGCGATGCCTGCCGTGCTGGTATCTTCCTGTTCGGCCTGCTGGTCGCTGAACACGTAAAAACCGACGAATACAATTAAGGCGAGGATAAACCCGCGGAGGAGGGGGTGCGCAAAAGCTTTCATATTTTTGTTTCTCTTATTCCTGAAAAAAGCCCGCGTACTATAGTCCCCGGACAATGGCTAAAAATGGGGAATAGGCTGGCAATTATCTGCCGTTATTATTGCGATTTGCGTAGGGCTTTGTTTTCGTGGGATAAAAAAGCAGGAAATAGTGATTGCTTGCTAAGCGGGCGGCCTGAGGTGGTTAATATCCGGTTCAGATATTTAGGAGAAATATCGAATTAGTATGTGATTAGGCGGGGGAGGCCTAAGCAGAATAATTTAGAATTAAGTGTGTTCTTTTAGTGGAAATCTCTCAGGATATCATTGCTAAATCAATGTTCGGATTCTTCATCAAAATCAAAACAACCAGAATACTGACCGATGCGAGCATGAGCATACATCTTTGATACGGATCCATACAGCCGATGGATCGAACCGGAGCCAGGCAGCCTGCCTTAATCTTTTTAAAAATATTCATTTGTTCAATTACGATAAAATTCGTTGAAACACTTAAGCTGGAAATCTCGCCTTCACTACGATCTCACTGGCAATAAATTTGGTAGCTGATATCCGCACTGGCAGTACTTGTCGCAAATAGCAGGGGCAGAATTAGTTTCTTTATTTCACTGCTGCCGAAAAGTTGATTTCGAGCAGCTATGATAAAGTAACCGTCATATCTAATATTGACATATAGCGCCAAAAACTTGACCTAATCGTAAAATGTTGTAGTTTTTAAATTCCAAATGAGAGGCACTACTAATACCTTTAT
>JAUVBY010000001.1 GCA_030590945.1 Gammaproteobacteria bacterium
TCACGATTATAGCGCAAGCCCTTGACGCGCCTGGTAAACAACCAAATAAACCTTCAGGAAAGATTTTTCGCGCGCCCTCAAAAGGGCGAGCCTCAGGGAGGGGCGAATAAAGTGCTTATCACCAGGGTGACCACGCATTTCGTCGCTCACCATGCTATGCCAATATCTTGCAGTCTATTTCGTAATTCTATATTGGGGTTTGGGTAATAGTAATTGCGATAGAAATAGGCCAAAATAGATTCGCCCTAAATTAAAAAAGGCCGTATATAAATACGGCCTTTTAATTTACATCTGACGAGAGAACTAACTTTTAGGGTCAGATTTACCGTCATAACGAGACTGCCATTCCTCAAGGATGCGAGAACGGTTGTTCGCTGACCATTCAAAATCACTTTCGAACATTCTCTCAATTAGCTCAGGAGGGAAGTTTTCCACCGGCTTGGCAACGCCTGGCATTCCAACAACAGCATAGGCTACGTTATACATTTCATTGGCCTCTTTGGAAATTGACCATTCCATCAATACTTTAGCATCTTCCAGATTGTCCGTTCCTGCCATAATTGCCGCAGCTTCCATTTCCCAACCTACGCCTTCCGAAGGCACAACTACCTTAAGTGGTGCACCTTTGGAAATTAAGCCAGCACCTTTGTTAGCGAAAGAAATACCAATTGCAATTTCACCTGCACCAGCAAGCTTACAAGGTTTAGAGCCTGAGTGCGTATAGCGGGCAATGTTCTTATGTAGGCCGTCCATATATTCCCAACCGGCATCTTCACCAAACATTTGTAACCATGTGTTGACGTCAAGGAAGCCCGTGCCGGAAGAGTTCGGGTTAGGCATAACAACATGGCCTTCATAGACTGGGTCTAATAGATCCTTCCAGCTGCCAGGTATTGGCAGGTTATTCTTTTCAGCCTCTACTGTGTTCACACAAACAGAACCAACCCACGCATCCATGCCAACCCACTGTGGATTGTCGCTTTGATCTGCAAATTTAGGATCCAGCTTATCTGCGCCTGGTACTGCGTAAGTTTCAAGCATGCCTTCCGTTTTAAAAAGCAATAAAGATGTACCCGCCAGGCCCCAAACCACATCCGCTTGTGGGTTGTTGCGCTCAGCAAGTATTTTTGCCGTGATAATACCCGTTGAATCACGAACAAAATCGATATCAATATCTGGATGCGCTGTTTCAAATTGCGCCTCATATCTGGCCAGGTCTTCCGCTTCAATTGCGGTGTACACCGTTAGCTGACCTGCCAACGCTGCAGAAGTTAATCCTGCACCGAGCATGGTTACGATGGTGACGTCTCTCATTTTTTTTAGAGTCATGTATTTTCTCCTCTTATCCTGAATTATTAAAATTCGCTAAAGTCTAGCTGTCGTCGCCTTTAAAACAAAAGCACTGTTTCACGACAAAAGCCTTCTATGACGAAGCCACAATTATTTGCAAATTACAACCGCGTCTTCAAAACAATATTAAGTTGTTCCAGTCATAAAATATACCATAAAATTGACCAAACAGGATAGCCGATCTGGTTCGTTTTCAGAGGTGAGTTCCGGTAGGCGGTCTGACTATCCTCGCCGGAGTTGTCATTTTTGATGCCGAGCAAATGGCGGCTACCAGGGCGATGAATGCTAGTGCCGAACAGAGTATCGTATTAGCCGATTGCTCAAAATTTAACCGAGACGGTATTACCCATCGGTACGCCGCCAGCGAAGGTAATGGTATCGATAGATCAAAACTTGACTCTCGTTTTTTAAAGTTCGTAGACTAATCCAGTCCCGTTTCCAGTATCTCCAGAAACGCCGTCACAATCCGCATCGATCGCGTCTTCTCAAGGCAAACCACGTACTCATCGTGTACTAAGCGGGCATTTTTAACCGTCAATGCGTGCAGGCGGTTATCGTTACCGAATTCGTTTTCAGAGACGACACCAATCCCGAGCCCGGCGGCAACGGCTTCGCGTACGCCTTCTCTGCCGCTAATTTCCAGGGTGTTATTTAAAGGTACGTTGGCCTTTTGCATCGCGGTTTCAAATATGGCGCGTGTAGTCGAGCCCTGTTCGCGCAATACAATGCGTTCTCCTGCAAGTTCTTCAATACGGATGCTGCGCCGATCAGCCCAGGCATGAGATTTATTGGTAAATACCACCAGTTTATCCGGAGCCAGGGCAATCGCGTGCAGGCGTTCATCGTCCACCGGAACATTGGGTAATACCGCGATCTCGCAGCGGTGAGTTTCCAGAGCCCTCATTAATTCACGGGAGTTACCGGTAATAATGGACAGGTGTATGCCCGGGTAACGGCGATGAAATTGTGCGAGCAGGGGGGTGATGAAGTAGGGTGAGTCGGCGCCAACCCTGAGATTGCCCGAGATTAATTCTCGAGCCGACAGAAATAACTGTTCGACTTCATCTTCATGGCGGAATAACTGACGGGTGATGGCGAGTGCCGCTTCACCGAACTCGGTGAGTTCAATTCCGTGACCCCGGCGTTCAAATAATTTGACACCATAACGTTCTTCCAGTGCTTTGACCTGCCCGGACAGGGTAGGTTGGGTGACGTGTAACATTTGTGCAGCATGGGTAAAGCTACCGTGCGTAGCGACGCCATGAAAGGCACGCAGGTGTGCATGTATCATTGACATAAACAATATTCCTTATCAATAGTATCGATTTGATGGATAATAGTTTAAGCAGATATAGCGTAGCAATACATTTATACTTGTCGCATCATTTTTGTCGGAAATAACTGAAAATGGACCTGCTCGTTACACTGGCGGTGCTAAGTGCGGCGTTTTTACATGCAATATGGAATGCCTTTGTTAAAACTGGTGATGATCAGCTAATCTCGATCACCGGCATTGCGGCGGGTTCTACGATAGTTGCTCTGTTTGTTTTTCCGTTTGTGGTAGCGCCCGATATGCAAAGTTGGCCGTATATCTTTGCGTCCATTTTGTTGCACGTGGGGTATATGATTTTCCTGAGTCAGGCATATCGATACAGCGATTTTTCTTCCGCGTATCCCATTGCTCGCGGGACGGCACCCGTGTTAATTACCGCATGGAGTTTCATATTTCTGCACAACGTTTTATCAACCCGGGAAATGCTGGCAGTACTTGGTATTCTGGTAGGTATTATGGTCTTTTCTACGCGCAAACTCGGTGCCGTGGTGAACGATCGAAAGGCGCTCATGTATGCGCTGCTGACGGCATTATTCATCGCTTCTTACACCGTCGTGGATGGCATAGGGGTTCGCCTGTCCGGCAGTATAGGTGGCTATATGGTGTGGATGACCGCCTTTGAAATAGTACCGCTCTTTATTTATACCTATGCCAGGCGAGGCCCGAAAGTTTTTACCGCGCTGGCACACAATGCCCCGAAAATGTTGTTTGCGAGCATGATGGCTGTGGGAGGATACTGGATCATCCTCTGGGCGATGACCCAGGCGCCGATTGCCCTGGTGGCAGCTTTACGCGAAACGTCGATCATTATCGCAGCTCTAATTGGTGCGTTTTACTTTAAGGAACCTTCGGGGAAAAGGCGGATTGTGGCAGCGATCATTGTGTGTATCAGCGTGGTGATACTGCGCCTGTAATTCCGGAATTATCGGAATTATCGGAATTATCGGAATTATCGGAATTATTTAGGAATTATGGGATCTAAATATTATGTCTGAAGAAATTGTTGCCCTGGTTGATGCAAATGATCGCGTGATCGGTGAAGCCTTGCGCTCTCGCGTTCGTAAAGAAGGCCTGGTGCATCGTGTGACCTATATTTTTGTGTTTTGTGTAGAAGGACAGCTCTTATTACAAAAACGTACCGCGATTAAAGACCTGTATCCAGGATACTATGATGCGGCTGCGGGAGGCGTTTTGCTGGCTGGTGAAACGTACGAGCAATCTGCGAACCGGGAATTACAGGAAGAACTGGGAATCCATGCCCCGCTAAAAACGCATTTTGACCACTATTTTGATGATGGGTTTAACCGTTACTGGGGCCGGGTGTTTTCCTGTGAACACGAAGGCCCGTTTACGCTTCAGGCTTCAGAGGTTCAAAGCGTTGAATTTGTTGATGTAGAGCGTATAGTCGGTGGCGAATATTCTCCTTTAACGCCTGATACTCTTGAGGTTTTGCATAAATGGTTAGATCGATGATGCCGGGCCCCGGCAGAATAGTACGGTCACTGCTTGTTTTTAGTTTGCTGGTTTCAAACTATTTTGTTGAACGAGTTTACGCTGATGAGGCCACGCTGGATGTTTTGTTTCTGGCTTTAAAATATGCACCGGATGAAGCAACATCGAGGGTATATGAACATGAAATATGGCAGGAGTGGTTCCAGTCCGGGGACGAGCGTACAGACAGCTCGATGCAGGAAGCCGTGCAAAAACGCGGAAACTATGATTTTGCGGGTGCGGTGGAGATATTGAGCAGGATAATTGAGTTAAATCCGGATTACCCGGAAGCCTGGAACCAGCGTGCGACCGTATATTATTACCAGGAAAAATACGAGGCATCGCTTGAGGATATTGCCAGAACACTTGAGCTTGAACCACGTCATTTCGGTGCATTGAGCGGGCGCGCCATGATACGTTTATATCAGTCTAAACCGGCGCTGGCTCGTCAGAATATATTGAAAGCATCCGAAATTCATCCTTATTTGAAAGAGCGTAATTTGTTTCCTGATAGCGCTAATCAGTAGCTCACCAGTTTGTCTATTCCAGGAATTGATCAGAGTTTTGTTTTATACTCGCCTCCTTATTTGTTTGCCTTCGTCGGCATTTAAGTTGAGTTAACGACGTCTACTAATCATTATTTTAAACAATCGCCATGTCTAATATTTTACTTTCATTACCCAAAAATGAAAAAGTCGGTATCGCCTTTTCTGGCGGCCTGGATACTTGTGCTGCAATTGTCTGGATGCGCGAAAATGGCGCCATTCCATACGCCTACACCGCGGATCTGGGCCAACCGGATGAAGACGATTACGACGCCATCCCTGCCAAGGCACTTACCATGGGTGCCGAAAACGCGCGATTGATTGATTGTCGACAACAATTAGTGCATGAAGGCCTGGTGGCGCTAATGTGTGGCGCTTTTCATATCCAGAGTGGTGGTACTACGTATTTCAATACCACGCCACTCGGACGGGCTGTGACGGGCACCATGCTGGTGGGTGCGATGAAGGAAGACGACGTAAACATCTGGGGCGATGGAAGTACTTACAAGGGCAATGATATCGAGCGCTTTTACCGATATGGTTTGATGGTAAATGAACACCTGAAAATTTATAAACCGTGGCTGGATCGACGTTTTATTGACGAAGTCGGTGGACGTAAAGAAATGAGTGAGCTGCTTGAAAAGGCTGGTTTCTCTTATCACATGAGCCAGGAAAAGGCCTATTCTACGGATTCCAATCTATGGGGTTCGACCCACGAGGCGAAAGACCTGGAGTTTCTGGAAAACGGTATTCGAATGGTCGAACCCATCATGGGTGTTAAATTCTGGCAGCCCGAAACACAAGTGGACGCAGAAGAGGTGAGCGTTGGTTTTAAAAATGGATTTCCGGTTTCGCTAAACGGCGTGACCTACGATGATCAGGTTGAGTTGGCATTTAAGGCTAATGAGATCGGCGGGAGGCATGGCCTGGGCATGTGTGACCAAATCGAAAACCGAATTATCGAGGCCAAAAGCCGCGGTATTTACGAAGCGCCAGGTCTGGCCTTGTTGCACATTGCCTATGAACGCTTGTTAAACGGCATTCATAACGAAGATACCATTGATAACTACCGGAGTCTGGGGCGACGGCTGGGCAAATTTTTATACCAGGGCCGATGGTTTGACGCGCAGGCCCTGATGTTGCGCGATACTCTGCAAAAATGGGTGGGGTCGGCTATCGACGGTGAAGTGACGCTGGAGTTACGTCGCGGCAACGATTACACGATTCTAAATACTGAAAGCGATAATTTGACCTATCATCCTGAACGTCTGACCATGGAAAATGTGGAAGGTGAGTTCAGCCCTGAAGATCGCATAGGCCAGCTTAATATGCGCAATCTGGATATCAGTGATTCGCGTTCCAAATTGCGAGATTATATTTCAAGCGGCGTGTTGCCGAGCAAACGCCTGAAAGATCTGAAACTAATTTCCTGACCAAAGTACGATCTAAGGCGATAGATGCATTATATAATTAACGGCTGGGTGCGGCAGCAGCATCAGGGAACATCCCAACGAACCCCCACGGTATAGGTGTTCCCAGGGCGCGTACCATCTGTACTCAGGCTGTTATCAAGGCGTATTTCAGAATAAACCATTTCACGAAATTTATCGAAAGAATAGCGTAAACCCAGTACACCATAACGTAGTCGGTAGTCACCTGCTAAAGGTTGCCTGCTATCAGGTTCCAGAACATTCCAGCCTCCGACGACCCACCAGCGGTTGGAGAAATTATAGGAGCCAAAAAATTCCCAGCCCCAGCCATCAAAGTAGATTCCGGTATTGGTTGTTTCCTGATTTTCAAGCCGGGATATAGTCATTCCGGCATAGTATTTATCGCCAAAGCGGCGTGTGCCGATGATCAAAGCCCTGGAGTCGCCATCCATGCCCTGATTTCTTAAGGCGGGTAAATCCTTTTCGTCAATTAGCGCGTGGTTATACGCAATACCAATCATCTTTTTGCCAGTGGATTCCAATATAGCGCTGATGCCGAATGCCTGTTTATAGTTGGCGCCATCAACCTGGGGAATATCTTCGCCATTTTGTATCTGAACATTCAATTTAAACGGCTTTAACTTCCATTTCTCCGGCATTCCTTTTATTGAAAACCTTCCCTGAAAAACATTGTTTGCGCGACCTGTACCGGTTTCACCACCATCGGTAAGCGCGTTGAATGTGCCGCTTGCTTCGCCGCCAAATGATTCAAAGCGATCCGTAATACCGGATACCCGGTAATAACTTGACCAGTTCTTTCCGTAGGTTAGTGTAGTAGATGTAGTTTGCAGACCGACGTACAACAGACGACGCGAGGCCTTTTTATCTGGATCATCCTGGCGGTTGGATGCGCTCAGTAATTGTTCCAGCGCATCAAACAGATTAATGCCAATTTCGGCACGGCCCAGCAGCCAAAATCGAGGGCGAAACTGAAATTCAGCGTTTGCACCAACGCGGCTACCGCCGTCATTCCAGTTATTTTCAGATTCTGAATCGGTATAGCGAAAACGCGCACTCCCGTAGAGTTTGAACGTGGTATGGTCTCCATACTTGAAAAAGGGTTTTTCCTGAAGTTCAGATATGGTTGATTCCAGAGGGTCCTGGTCCGCTTCCATTTCCCTTTCGACAGTTTCCTCTTTGACTTCTATTGGTTTAACGTCTTTTTCATCGTTACTCACGGGGGCGGGAGTGAGATCGGGTTCGGCTGCATTCAGACATGGAATGCTACCTAAGAAAAGCAGTATGATATAAAAGGCTTGATGGCCAATATATCTCGACACGCGCTTTGTGATCGTTCGATTCAAGCGATCAGTGCCATGAATCGAGACTAAAATTGCCTGCCGATCGCGATCCCGTACACCTCTTCGTTTTCATGGCCTTCAATGAAATCCAGGTTCGCCTGCGGCTCTATGACCCAGCCTCCGCCGAGTTCAAACTCGTAGCCGATCGAAGCTCGAAAAGTGTTCTCCCGCTCATTGCCCGGGTCTTTTCGGCCGACACCCGCACCGATGAACCATTCTTTATAGGGCCACCAGTGGGCAAATACGATTGCAAGCGTAGAATCTTTTTCTCGTTCAGCGCGTTCGATTACGCCCCCGAAAGACCAGGACTGGTTATAACGGTAGGAGTATTCGATTCCCAGCGTTTCATGATATTCACCGTCTTCACGCGTAGCACCGGCAAACAGGCCCAGGATATGTTTGGCGTGTTCTTCTTCTGCGTTGTGCACTTCCTTAGCGTCGTGTTCGGCGGCGACCGCCCCGGTCGAGC
Source organism: Gammaproteobacteria bacterium (assembly GCA_030590945.1). Classification (GTDB taxonomy): domain Bacteria; phylum Pseudomonadota; class Gammaproteobacteria; order Arenicellales; family Poriferihabitantaceae; genus JAAELZ01. Next base: position 7,980 of record JAUVBY010000001.1, read on the forward strand.
TAAAACATAGCCAGATGGCAAAAAATACTTTAGCAAAGTTGTGATTTATCAAGATATTCCTGTCTGTTTATGGTGGCCAAAAGGTTATTTTATACTGTTCCCGATCTTTTTTGTGGGTTCATTAGCCGTTTGTTCACAGTTAACACAGGGCGCGTAAAAAATAGCTAATATTGATTCAAGGCTGATCAGGAAAAGTAGCTTCGAAGGCTTTTAAAAAGGCTTTTTTCTGCGCAGATGTCATACCGCTGCCTTGTAGATATTCGCGAATAAACGGATCAAGACCATAGCGCTCTAACAGTGCATAATCCTGCGCATAGTGAAGCATGTTCTTCAGGTTCTTTAGGCGCCTATTGACTGAGACAGGCATTTTGTAAAATTTTGTAGAGTGAAAATCTATCAGGGCAAATGATCCATCCCGCTGTACGATGATATTTCCCAGATGCAGGGCTTTAAAATAAACGCCGTTTTGGTGCAATTTAGCCAGATAAACAGCCAGGCGCCCTAGAATTTTATCGGTTGATGGTTCGTGCTCCCCCAGTTCACGAATACTCGGGCCGGGCACCAATGCATAGATCACGAGGTGCATCCCCGGGTCGCGGCACCGCATTATTTTTTCGACAACGACCGAATCAAAACCAAGTTGTGAGAGTCGCCGCGCGCAGCGTGCAAACCTGAGTCCGTAAGGCACTATTCTGTCAGAGGAAAACAGTTTTTTGGGCCAGAATACTTTGACTATGGTCTGGTCGGGAGTCAAGTAAACGCGCGGTCCATCAGGGCTGTTCGAGAGCACACTGGCATTTTTAACCAGCTGTTCAAATTCGTTCCGGGAGCAGCTTTCCATGATGATTTAAATAAAATTTGTGCTGGAGAATGGATTCAGTTTTATAGGGCGCCAATAAACTGATTAAATGTTAACGCATCCTGTTCAGGTATAAAAGATCAGGGGAAAAATAGATGCCTATATCAGAAAATCAACCGCGCATTTTTTCCGCTTTAGGATCGTACATCGCGCTGAGGCTTGCTTTGGCAGGGATACGTTTGCCGGCGACATCGATCTCAAACTGACTGGCATCGATGGCTTTTTTATCGATGATGTCTTCACTATAGATATAACCCAGGCCTACCGAGCCCCCCAGGGTATGGCCGTAGTTGCCGGAGGTTAAATGCCCGACCAGTTTTCCGTTCTGTAAAATCGGTTCATGATGATAAAGCATCGCTTCGGGGTCCTGTAGCAGAAACTGAACCAGGCGTTTTTTCATCCAGCTTTTGCTTTCTTTCTGGGCGGCGATGGCCTCGTGGCCGATAAAACCGCCAGCTTTATTCATATCGCAGACGAATCCCAGCCCCGCTTCTAAAGGTGTATCTTCATTGGCGACGTCATGCCCGTAATGTACGAATTTCTTTTCCATTCGACAGGAATCCAGCGCATGCAGGCCGGCGGGTTTTAGGCCGAATGACTCACCGAATTGCCACAAATAGTCAAAGGCATGACGCGCCTGATCAACTGGAATATATAACTCCCATCCCAGTTCTCCAACAAAGGAAACGCGAAACGCACGACCGATGGCCGCGCCGACTTCCACATCCTGCCAGCTGCCGAATGGGAACGCCTCACTGGATAAATCAAGTTTTAAAACTTCGCTTAGTAATTTACGGCTGTGAGGCCCCATCACGCCAAACACCGCCCAGCTGTTGGTAATGTCGCTTACGAAACAATGCGCTTCATCAGGAATATGTTGCTGTAACCAATGCAAATCTTTGTGCGTCGTGGCCGTTCCACTAACTACCCAGAATTGTGTCGGGGAAATTCGCGTCACTGTCAAGTCCGCCTCAATGCCGCCGTTTTCATTTAACCAGTGGGTGTACACTATTTTCCCCGGTGGTACGTCGATGTTCGCACTGCTGATACGTTGCAGACAGGCGCAGGCGTCGCGCCCTTCCACCTGGTATTTGGAAAAACCACTTTGATCAAACAAAACCACATTTTCGCGTGCCGCCCGGTGTTCATCAGCTGAATACTCAAACCAGTTCTGCTTGCCAAAGCTGTATTTGTAAACGGGCTCTATGCCTTCGGGGGCAAACCAGTTGGGCCGCTCCCAGCCCGCGGTTTCGCCAAAACAGGCATTTAGCGATTCCAGGCGTTCATGTATAGGAGAGTGGCGCACGTTGCGGGCGCTTTCATACTGACGGAAAGGATAGTGGCGCGCATACAGCAGGCCCAGGGTCTCGCTGACCCGGTCCTGCAGGTAATGCTGTGTATTTTGCACAGGAAACATGCGGCGAATATCGTTTCCCCACAAATCCATGGTGGCCTGACCGTGTTCCATCCATTCAGCCAACGCCAATCCCAGCCCGCCGGAGGTTTGAATGCCAACAGAATTCAGGCCGCAGGCTACGTAGAAATTCTTCAGTTCGGGGGCCTCGCCCACATGAAACTGATCGTCCGGTGTGAAGCTTTCCGGGCCACAAAAAAAGGTGCGCCAGCCCGCTTCCTGCAGCATTGGAACGCGCTGCATCGCATCTTCCAGTATGGGCATGAGTTGTTCTTCCATGTGGCCTTCGAGTTCATCGAAACAAAAATCTTCGGGAATGCCGTTTTGCCCCCAGGGAATCGCTTTTTGCTCGAAAGCGCCGACCATAATACTACCCGCATCTTCGCGATAGTAGGCGCATTTATCATGGTCTCGCAATACCGGCAGGGTCTCTGGTAGCCCCGGTAGCTTTTCGGTTACCGCATAATAGTGTTCGCAGGCATGCAGTGGGACCTTGACACCCGCCATTTGCCCTATTTTTCGTCCCCACAGGCCACCACAGTTAACGACGAAATCAGCCTGAATATCGCCCTGGTCAGTCTCTACACCCGTGACTTTGCCCGCCTTGGTCTGGATTCCCGTGACGTTGATACCCTCAATACATTTGGCGCCGCGCAGGCGCGCGCCTTTCATAAATGCCATCGTGGTGTCTATGGGGCTGGCGGTGCCGTCCTGTGCGACCCAGCTGGCGCCCAGCAAATCCTCCGTGCTTAGATAGGGGTAGCGTTCTTTGGCTTCCTGCGGGCTGATAATATCAACCTGTGTCACACCAAAGGCGTTGTTCATGGCCGCGACGCGCTTTAATTCTTCAAATCGATCCTGAGAATGCGCAATACTGAGCGATCCGACCTGCCTGAATCCGGTGGATTGGCCTGTTTCCTTTTCCAGTTCCGGCAACAGAGACATGGAATACTCACACAGGCGGGCATGGGTTTCATTGGCACGCATGGTGCCGACCAGGCCGGCAGCGTGCCAGGTGGTGCCGCAGCTAAATTGCTTACGCTCAAGCAGAACCACATCCTGCCAGCCCTGTTTTGCCAGATGATAAGCGACGCTGGCACCGATAACGCCACCGCCGATGATTACGGCCGAAGCCCGGGAAGGAAGGCTGGAAGTCATTATTTCTCCTGATGGTTGGAGGTTACTGAGTGCATGAATAATAGGCTAAAGCCTGGTTGAATCAAAGTAATGCCAAATTGGTTTTGTCAATACTAGCTATTTGTTTCAGATCAATATGGATTTTTCCCGACTGTGGGAAGCATCCTCGATGGCATGGTGGTTCTGGATATCTACCCATCTGGCGTTATAAATAGCCATGCGCTGGTACTATATAAACACGCGCTGAATTCCTACATTCAACCCTCGCAGAGTGCGCTTATTTTAACTGCCATAATCGAGGCAAAACCCGGAGATAAAGAGATGTTGATCGGTGTCCCTAAAGAAATTAAGAATCACGAATATCGTGTTGGTATGACCCCCGCCAGTGTGCGCGAAATGGTACATCATGGCCACGATGTGCTGGTGGAAACCAATGCTGGAGTAGGTATTGGTGCCAGTGATGATGATTATCATCAGGCAGGGGCCACGATTATTGCTACGCCCGAAGAAATTTTCGCTAAGGCCGGGATGATCATTAAGGTAAAAGAGCCGCAGGCGGTAGAGCGTGCAATGTTGCGTGAAGATCAAATTTTGTACACCTATTTACACCTTGCCCCGGACCCTGAGCAAACCAAAGATTTGGTGGACAGCGGCGCGGTTTGTGTTGCTTACGAGACGGTGACTTCACCGCATGGTGGTTTGCCATTGTTAGCGCCGATGTCCAAAGTGGCCGGGCGGTTGGCCGTGCAGGCGGGAGCGCATTGCCTGGAGCAACCCAATGGCGGTCTGGGCATGCTAATCGGTGGAGTGCCGGGTGTGGCTCCCGCAAAAGTGACCATCATCGGTGGTGGTGTGGTGGGAACCCATGCTGCGCAGATCGCGGTTGGTATGGGCGCTGACGTTTGGGTGCTGGATCGTAATCCGGAAGTGCTCGAAGCACACTGGCGACAGTTTGGCCGTGCAACCAATGCGGTATATTCAACCCAGGATGCACTTGAAGAACATGTAACCAGCTCAGAGCTGGTGATCGGTGGTGTGCTGGTTCCGGGTGCTGAAGCACCCAAACTGGTAACCCGTGAAATGCTCACGCGCATGCAAAAAGGTTCTGTCATTGTCGATGTCGCAATCGATCAGGGTGGTTGTTTTGAAACTTCGCACGCTACCACACATGCAGACCCAACCTATGTAGTGGAAGATGTAGTGCACTATTGCGTGGCGAATATGCCGGGCGCGGTGCCTAAAACATCAACCTATGCGCTGAACAATGTAACCCTGCCTCATGCTTTGGCGCTGGCAGATAAGGGTTATAAGCAGGCGTTGGCGGATGATGTGCATCTTAGAGCCGGGCTCAACGTGATCCACGGCAAGGTGGTTTATGAGCAGGTCGCACACGACCTGGGTTATGATTTTGTACCGGCTGAGACAGCGTTGGGGATTTAGGAATACTTCTGGCTTAACATGGATTGTTCGAAATGGCTAAACCCGAAAGGTGCTAGCGTATTTCTCGTTTATAGCTAAACAGGTCCGCACGGCCCTTGGTTGTGCGGACTTCTACAATTTTCTCGTTGACGGTGTAAGTTGAGCGATTCAGGACAACCACCGGCGTGCGAGGTTCTATATCCAGTTTGTTGGCCGTAATCTCATCACAGGCTTCTGCGGTGAGCGTTTCTTCTGCGCGAACAATCGGGATATCGTATTGATCAACGATTAATGCATAGAATAAATCAGGGATGTGGGTCTCTTCTTTTTCCAGACCCGGTACGAGTTCGGCTATCCACCACGAATATTCTATAAATGTGGGTAGTTGTTGAGTGTATCCAATGCGCTCGATGTAAAGTAATTCGGTTCCTTCTTCGACTTCCAGTCGATGATAAATTTCTACTGGTGCCGTTCCAAGTCGTCGATCTGTGGTGACTTTACGGATCCTGACGTCTTCACCCTTTTCGTTCCCATAGGAAAAGAATCGAAACAAACTATTATTAAAATCGATGCGTGATACGAATGTCCCTTTGCCCTGGTGGCGAAATAACAGGCCTTGCCATGCCAGGTTGTCGATTGCTTTTTTCACCGTGCCCTGGCTGACATTCAGCTCCTTTGAAAGGCGTGGTTCAGAAGGAATCAGATCGCCTGGCACGAGCTTGCCGCGCGTTATTAAATCACGAATATAATTTTCCACGCGCAAATATAACGGTTCCGTGCGGCGTTGACGAATGTTGCCGGAATTGAGGTAGCGCTCTGTTTCGAGTGGGTTTAATGACATCGTTGTCCTGATTTTTGTGTTGACAGGCGTATTATACTGAATTATGATTCGGTTTACTCATATATATGAGTTATATGATGTATCGCATATACGCGTATTATTTTTATCTTAAAGTGGCAGCAAACACTATATTGAATGAGATGTTGTAATTGGATTTCCTGAACTACTTTGGCAACGTTTTTACGGTCTATCACATATCATTGTTGATAGGGGGTACCTTTGCGGGGTTGGTTCTGGGAGCCTTGCCTGGCCTGAGCCCGACCATGGCCGTGGCTTTGATGATCCCCTTTACGTTTCACATGGAGCCAGCAGCAGGCCTGATTTTGCTGGGTGCTATGTACACCGCAACGGTTGCCGGAGGGGCGATTAGCGCAATCCTGGTTAATGTGCCTGGAGCACCGGCAAATATTGCGACCGCAATGGATGGTCACCAGCTTGCGAAACAGGGCCGTGCTGCCGAAGCGTTATATTATTGTTTTACGAGTTCTTTCATTGGGGGTGTGCTCGGAATATTTGTCCTCATATTTTTCACCCCTCCTTTAGCCGATCTGGCGCTTAAATTTGGCCCCACTGAATTATTCTGGATCGCTATCCTGGGTATTACCATCATAGGCACCATAGGCAGCAGGTCTGTCATTAAAGGCTTGTTGTCGGGTCTGTTTGGCATTGCGTTGTCAACGATTGGGGCGAATCCGATGCTTGGTGAAGATCGTTTTGTATATAGTGAACACCTCGAGAGTGGTATTCATATCGTAGCAGCGCTTATAGGCCTGTTTGCGGTTCCTCAAATACTGACGCTAATTGAGGAGGCACGTAAAGACAAAAATACCTCTGTTCATGCGCTCGGAGAGTCAAAACTAGTTCGAAGCGTGGTTTATAACCTAAAGCGCTTCAAGGCTCTTACCATTGGTTCCCTGGTAGGCATTATTGTAGGAATAATTCCCGGAGCGGGGGGGCAAATCGCAGGGCTGGTAGCCTATGACCAGGCCAGAAAACTGAGCCGTAATCCTGAAAACTTCGGCAAAGGCGAACCCGATGGGGTCATCGCTGCAGAATCGGCGAATAATGCGATGGTTGGCCCCTCTTTGGTCCCATTGTTAACTTTGAGCATCCCCGGCAGCCCGACGGCGGCTGTATTATTGGGAGGGTTATTGATTCATGGCCTGTTTCCCGGGCCAGATTTATTCACCATCCATGCGGAAGTTACCTGGACGTTTATTGATTCCCTGCTTGTGGCGCAAGTATTCATGCTGGTTATCGGGCTGATTTTGAGTCGCCACAGTGGCTGGATAATGAAAATACCCGGCCACTATATGGCAGCCACAATTTTTATACTCGCGGCATTTGGGACCTACAGTATTCAATCAAGCTACTCAGATGTGGTGGTGATGGCTACGCTGGGGGTGTTTATGTACTTTGCAGCCAAACTAGGATTTAGTCCGGCTCCTGTAGTTCTGGGCATAATTCTTGGTCCCATTGCCGAAGACAATTTTCTTCAGGGCAAGCTGATTGGTGAGAGTGGCGATGGTGTCTTTAGTTATTTTACGTCAGGCATGCTTAATATCACGATGATTATTTTGTGTGCTGCTTCTATTGCTTACAGCGTCTATACGGAAACAAAGGCGCGTAAGATGCGAGCTTCGTTGATAAAATGAAAACATTTATATCAAGGGAGCGCCTGGCCGCTATTTATGCGCTTGTTGTCGGGCTTATATTATTAGTCGCCTCATTTTACGGAACCGACCCTGAGGTCTATTTGTTTCCACGCATTACTGCGGCTTTTATAGCCGTGCTCGCCCTAATTCTCAGTTATGACGCTTTCACGCACGGTGGTGCTGGAGATAAACAGGAGCCCGCGCTGGTGGAATGGAAGGTCTTGTTGCCCGGCCTCGCTGTTGGCGCCATTTACGTGTTATTACTTGAACGAGTAGGTTTTTACACCTGTTCGTTTTTTGCGTTTTTTGCGATTTGCATGATTTACGGAAAACGTAGTTTGTTTGATCCACAGGCATTTGCTTTAAAGCTAGTGGTCACAGTTGTTACCATGATTGTACTGTACGTACTGTTCTGGAAACTTCTAAACGTGCGCACGCCAACGGGTATTTTATTTTAGTGATGCTGGGTCTACCCATAGGCTTTATTTTATAACCACAATACAGAGGAGAAAACCAATGAGTCTACTAACTCAAAAATTTACTAAAGCTGGAATTACCATCGGAACCGGGCTATTGATGCTAGGCGTTTCGGTCGCCAATGCGGAGAGCTATCCGGACAGACCAATCGGCGTTATGGTGGCCTATAATCCAGGTGGAGCGACCGATTTCCAGGCGCGCATTGCAACCCTGGCGTCCGCCAAGTTAGATAAAGACGAGAAGCCGATTTCCGTCGGCCAGCCAATCTATGTGACGAATAAACCAGGTGCGGGAGGACGCAAAGGCTGGAACTGGTTTGCATCAAAGGCGCCTCAAGATGGCTATATGCTGGCAGCCTATAATGTGCCGCATTTTATTGCCCAGTCAATTGTGTTTGATACCAAGTACAGTGTAGACAATCTTGAGCCAGTAGGTAATTGGGGTGCAGATCCGGCGGTATTGATTGTGGGTAAAGATAGCCAGTTCAATAGTGCAACCGAGTTGGTTGAATTCGCTAAAGCGAACCCTGATAAAGTAACAGTAAGCGGGGCGGGTAAATTTGTCGGTCATCATATTGCCTTCCTTCAACTTGAAAAAGCAGCTGGAATCGACCTCAAGTACGTTCCTGGAAAGGGAGGGGTTGGAGCAATGAAGCTCGTAAAAGGAGGTCAGGTCAAGGCAGGTTTTAACAATTTGTCCGACGCCGCACGAACAGCGGGTGATATAAAAATCCTGGCGGTGGCAGACCTGGAGCGACATGCTTTTCTTCCAGACGTGCCGACGCTCAAGGAATTGGGAATTGATGTCGATAATTCGAGTGTAAATTTTCGTGGCTTGATGGTTCCTAAGGGAACGCCTCAGGCTGTGATCGATCATCTTGCTACGACAGTCCCGATTATGTTTAACGACAAAAAGACCCTGGGTAAAATGAAGCAAACCAACTCGCCCGTACACATCATGAACCGCGATGAAGTCCTCAAGATGTGGGCAGAGCGTCAAGCTGCGTTAACCGAGTTGCTGGCTGAATTGAAGTAGAACTAAGCCCGGAACCTAACCTCCTTCAGTGCCTGGTGTACCAATCGGTGCGCCAGGCTGATCTCTCCTTATTGACCTGTATGGATCGCCTTATGCAAAGATCAACGATAGACGCGGTGAATGAAGTCGTTGCACGCGCGCGTACTGCACAAAAGCATTACGCTGAATATACGCAGGTACAGGTAGATGAGGTAGTAACGGCATTAGGCTGGAGCATTATCAATCCTGATAATAATACTGCGCTAGCCAAAATGGCAGTAGAGGACACCGGGCTTGGGAATGTCAAAGATAAAATCACTAAAAACCATCGTAAAACGCTGGGGCTATTAAGAGATTTAAAAGGAGCGAAGTCAGTAGGTATTATCGCTGAGTATCCTGACCGCGGGCTCATCGAGATCGCACGCCCGGTGGGCGTAGTTGGCGCCATCGTGCCGTCAACGAACCCCGCTGCAACGCCAGCCAATAAGGCCATCAATGCACTCAAGGGCCGTAATGCGATCATCCTTGCGCCTTCTCCGAAGGGAGCAAACAGCTGTAGTCAGCTGGTTAAGTTGATGCAAGCGGAGCTGGAGCGCGTTGGCGCACCACCGGAATTGGTGCAGCGATTGCCATCACCTATTTCAAAGGAAGCGACGCAAGCAATGATGCAGGAAGTTGATCTGGTTGTTGCAACCGGCTCACAAAATAATGTGCGTGCGGCCTATGCCAGCGGCACACCCGCCATTGGGGTTGGTGCGGGAAATGTTGTCTCCATCGTAGACGAAAGCGCGGATATTAATTCGGCGGCAGAGAAGATTGTTATTTCCAAATCTTTCGATAATGCGACCAGTTGTTCTTCTGAGAACAACCTGATTATTGTTGATGCGGTTTATGATCTAACCATGCGGGCTCTGGCTGATAATGGAGCGGTGCTATTGAGTGACGAGGATCGCCAGCGCCTGCGCGATATGCTCTGGCAAGAAGGTAAGTTGAATCAGGATCTGATCGCCAAAAAGGCGCATCAAATGGCCGAGCTAAGTGGATTAAAGACCGCGGGGTTGTCCTCTGCACGCATACTGCTGGTAGGAGCAACAGGTGTGGGGCCGGAACATCCATTTTCCGGAGAGAAATTGTCACCCGTTTTGACAGTTTATCGCGTGAAAGATTTTAATGCCGCGACCAAAACAGCAAACAGGATCATGGACTATCAGGGTAAAGGGCACTCGATCAGTATCCATACTTCTCTGGATGAAAGAGCCTTGTACCTGGGGCTGAATCTGCCAATTTGCCGTGTCATCGTCAACCAGATCCATTGTTATGCAACGGGCGGTAGTTTTGATAACGGCCTGCCTTTTTCCTTGTCGATGGGTTGTGGAACCTGGGGCAAGAACAATATTTCCGAAAATCTAAACTATCGACACTATTTGAACACGACGCGCATCGTGCGTGAAATAAAACCACAAAAACCGTCATTGGCGGAGATATTTGGTGCGTACTGGGAAGCGCACGCCATAGAACCGGTTATCGATTGATGTCCTCTATGGGAACAGTTCGGGAGATTATCAATAAAGGTGCTGTCGCGCATCCTGATAAGACCTTTCTATGTATTGCGGAGAGTGGGCAGTTGCTCAGCTGGGCACAGCTTCATGCGCGCTGTACTGAGGTTGGTGCATTACTTGATGAACAAAATGTCGCGCCGGGCGCAACCATCGCCTTTCTGCTGGATAATGGCTATTGGAGCACGCTGCTATTTCTGGGGGTGATGTATAGCGGGCGCGTCGTATTATCACTGAATGCGCTTAGTGGTAAGCAATCATTGTCGTATGTGATAAACCATTCAGACGCAAAACTGTTGTTTATTAATACTGCTTATCAACAACAGTATTCGGAGGTGCTATCTTCGTTAGAGGCGCCAATTTCTATAATTGAAACGGATGAAAATCTGGGGCCGGTTTTGCCCTCATCCGCCCATCTGGAGCCAAAGTTGCCGCAGATCAATTTACATGATATCGCCTTGCTCATGTATACCTCTGGTACAACGGGTCAGCCGAAAGGTGTGTTGCTTTCGCATAAAAATGTGCTTGCCGGAGGGCGAAATACCATGCAGGCTCATCAGTTGAGTGACAAAGATATTGGATTATGCGTGCTACCGCTTTATCACATCAACGCGCAGATGGTATCTGTCATGGGGGCGCTAGTGAGTTATAGCCAGCTTGTTATGGCACGAAAATTTAGTGCGCGGCAATTCTGGCACGACATCGCCAACTACAATTGCACCTGGTTTAGTATAGTGCCGACGATAATATCGTACCTGATTGAGCATGATGCCGAGGGGGTCGATGAGCTTACTATGCAAAAAATCAGAAAAAAAGTACGCTTTGGACGGTCCGCTTCAGCCGCACTGTCACCCACGAAACATCAGCAATTTGAAAAACATTTTGGCATTCATATCATTGAAACGATGGGCTTGACCGAAACAGCTGCACAAATACTATCCAACCCCATGCCGCCAGAGAAAATTAAATATGGTTCACCCGGTATTGCTGTCGGAAATCAGGCCAGGATTATTAATGAGGCGGGTAAAGAGGCAGATAAGGGTGTTATTGGCGAATTAATGGTTCGAGGCGATAACGTGATGTGCGGGTATTATAAAAATAAAGCCGCAACGAATGAAGCGTTGGAAGCAGATGGCTGGTTACATACGGGTGACCTGGCATACTGTGATGATCAGGGGTTCTTTTTTATTACCGGGCGCCTCAAAGAGTTGATTATTAAGGGCGGAGAAAATGTAGCACCGCGTGAGATAGATGACGTTTTATATCGGCACCCCGCCGTGCTTGAAGCCGCTGCTTTTGGGGTGGACGATGAGCACTATGGTCAGGAGATTATGGCATGTGTGGCTTTGTGCCCGGGGATGCAGGCAACCGAGCAGGAATTACTTGAACTGTGTGAAGCCAATCTTGGCTCGTATAAAACGCCTAAACGGGTACTGATTAGGGATGCCTTACCTAAAGGTCCATCCGGGAAAATTCAGCGGTTGAAGATAAGTGCATGAATGTATCGCTCACAATTGGATGGAATTTGTCAGTGTGGCAGGTCCCGCATGTAAAGCATTTCAGGCATGCTGATGATCTGGTATGCCGAATAAAAGCTGGCTGGTACTATGGTGCCGAAAGGCATATCTATAAGCTCGGTTCCCGGTTTATTCTGCATGCAGAATAATTATGACCTGGAATTCAAGTTCAACGAGTTGGGGTTTGCTCGGCCAAAAGCCCGAGCAGTAATGCATTTTGTTTGTACCCGCTCAGGTTTAATTATATACAACTTAGTTTTGGAGAAGTAACCATGAAAATGACAACAGAAGAAGCCTTCATCAAGGTACTGCAAATGCACGGCATCGATCAGGCGTTTGGGATTATCGGCTCTGCGATGATGCCGATTTCCGATTTATTCCCCTCCGCGGGCATCCACTTCTGGGATTGCGCGCACGAGTGTAATGCGGGGATGACCGCCGATGGTTATACGCGCGCGACCGGTAAGATGAGCATGGCGATTGCACAAAATGGCCCGGGTATTACTAATTTTGTAACGCCAATCAAAACCGCCTACTGGAACCATACCCCCTTACTATTGGTGACGCCTCAGGCGGCCAACAAGACCATCGAACAGGGCGGTTTTCAGGAAATCAAACAGATGTCGTTATTTGAAGACATGGTATGTTATCAGGAAGAAGTGCGTGATCCGAGCCGTGTGGCAGAAGTGCTCAATCGAGTGATCGAGAATGCGCGGCGTGGTTCCGCTCCGGCACAAATCAATTTCCCCAGGGATTTCTGGACCCAGGTGATTGATATTGAGTTGCCACAGATTGTGAAACTGGAGCGTTCACCAGGCGGTGAGAACGCGATTACGGCTGCGGCTGCGTTGTTATCTGATGCCAAATTTCCGGTGATCCTCAATGGCGCCGGCGTGGTGTTGGCTAACGGTATCGAAGCATCCCAGGCATTGGCTGAGCGTCTGTCCGCGCCAGTGTGCTGCAATTATCAGCACAACGACGCGTTCCCGGGCTCTCACCCGTTGGCTGCGGGCCCGCTGGGTTACAACGGCTCCAAAGCAGCAATGGAACTCATCGCTAACGCGGATGTGGTTCTGGCATTGGGCAATCGACTCAATCCGTTCTCGACGTTGCCGGGTTATGGCATAGATTACTGGCCTGTCAACGCGAGCATCATCCAGGTGGATATCAATGCGGATCGCATTGGCCTGACAAAGAAAGTAGATGTGGCCATCCAGGGCGATGCGCGCCGCGTCGCGGAGCAAATCCTGGAGCAGTTGTCGGATACGGCTGGGGACGCAGGTCGTCAGACCCGCCTGGATATAATTGAAGGCACCAAATCCAGCTGGAAACATGAACTGGCCGCGATGGTGCATGAAGAAGACAATGATGAAGGGATTACCTGGAATCAGCGCTGTCGTGACAAGCATCCGGATCGCATGTCACCTCGGCATGCCTGGCAGGCGATTATGAAAGTGTTGCCTAAAGAGGCCATGATTTCATCTGATATTGGGAACAACTGCGCGATTGGTAACGCTTATCCAAGTTTTGAAACGGGCAGGAAATATTTCTCACCGGGTTTGTTTGGTCCATGCGGCTATGGTTTCCCCGCCATTCTGGGCGCAAAAATTGGTCGCCCCGATATGCCGGCAGTAGGTTTTGCCGGCGATGGTGCCTTTGGCATTTCGATGAATGAAATGACCTCATGCGGCCGTGATGACTGGCCTGCTATTACCATGGTGATTTTTCGCAATTATCAATGGGGCGCAGAAAAGCGCAATACCACGCTGTGGTACGATGATAATTTTGTAGGTACTGAGCTTGACCTCGATGTTCGCTACGATGAAATTGCTAAGGCCTGTGGCGTCAAAGGGGTTCAGGTTCAAACCATGGATCAGCTAAGCGACACGCTTGAAACCGCCGTGGCGGAACAGATGAACGATAATGTAACGACCTTTATTGAAGTTATATTAACCCAGGAACTGGGTGAGCCGTTCCGTCGTGATGCGATGAAAGCCCCGGTTGCGGTGGCGGGGATCGACCCGGCAGATATGCAACCACAGAAAATGGCCTGACCGTATTCTTCTCGTTATATCCTACTTGCCGGGGCTTGCCCCGGCTTTTTTTGTTTCAGTCCGGCAGGAGCTTCCAAATTCATTTCTAGCCTGATAGCCCAGAGGCTGGCGCTCTGTTTTTTATCATTATGGTGTTGTGTGCTATACTTGTATAGCAAATTAATTATATAGTGGCTACAATGTTGGCAATACGATTACCCGAAGCCCTGGAAAAGCGTCTGGATGCTCTAGCGAAAGCAACGGGCAGAACAAAGTCTTACTATGCCCGTGAGGCGATTGAAGAGCACCTGGATGATCTGGAAGATATTTATATTGCAGAAAAAGCGCTTGAGGATATTCGAGCTGGACGCGCAGAGGTGATTGATTCAGAAGAGATGTGGAAACGCCTTGGTCTGGAAGATTAAATTTGATGCCCGTGTTGAGAGGGCGCTGAAAAAGCTAGACAAGCAACAGCTGCAGCGCATCAGGCGTTTTTTAGACGACAGGATCGCGAAATCTGATGATCCTCGCCAATTTGGAAAAGCTTTAACAGGTGCGCTATCTACGTACTGGCGTTACAGAGTAGGGAACTATCGGATTCTCTGTGACATTCAAGATCAAGAGATTACTATTCTGGTGGTTGATATTGATCATCGGTCAAAGGTATATCGAAAATAATCTTCCTGCCTATCCGTCGTAGCCCTGAGCGTTTACATCCGCCAGGTTGTTTGCGGGCAGTAACCAGTTGTTTTGTTCCGACAGTTCTGCTCGGTAAATGACATCCTCCAGACCACGAACGTAACCGACGATATTGATTCGGGACAGGCTGGGGCATTCGTAACTAAGCATGGCGCGCACTGTGTCGCCTATAGCCTGAAGTTGCGTCGCATCGGGCCCATATATTTCGGGTCGTGACGTATCGATTGATATTTGCGGTACGCTATAACAATCCAGGCTGCGAGTCAGGCTAACAGTCTGGTCAATATCGTTGATGAGAAAGCGATCCGCCAGGACAGTTGTGGAAGTAAAGGCTAGCATTACCAGCGCGATCATAGACTTGTAGTTCATGGTTTTCATTATATTTTTACCCAGTTCCCATTTGCTTGCTGGCAGGCTTGAAATGTGCGCGCTTCGCGATAGTCATTATCCGCATGGGCTGGCAGTGTGATGGTCCGGCAAGCGGGGCTTTGCGAGGCGACCCGGTGAAATTGTGCCCCGTACGAAGCATCGCGTATGGCATTGCTTTGTGCCGATTGTTGAAAATCAATGGCCATTAAGGGTGCGTACAAAAACCCAGACGCCTTACCCTGTTCCGCAATTAAATACCAATTGCTGTCAACGACTCGGCCTGCTACTGGTACGCGCTTTCCCTGCGGTATGGTATGCGTGACAACATAATCAGTACCGGGCCCACCGCGAACATTTATATTAGTGGTCGGATGGTAGTAGGCGTTTACCAGTTCGATCGGAGGTAAGCGATTGAGTGCAGGCTTTAAAGCATGACGGTATGGCCTCGCGGCATGCCGGTTAGTGCGGGACGGCTTTGCAGAATGTCTGCTATTGTGGGATGGCTTTGGCGTTGCTTGCTGTGTTTCAGTAAAATGTTGGCCGACCTTACCACCTGCCCAATACCCTGCGAGGGTACCCGCTGCAATGGCTGCGGTACGCCCGCGCCCTCCGCCTATATTAGAGCCAATCACAGCGCCAGTGATAGCACCCACGCCTTTCCCGACATTTTCTTTGGTGAGTTCGGGCCAGTTTTCTGCATGGCCTGGCAACGCGGTTAACGATAAGAGGGTTAGGGCAGCGATTGCGTGACGTTTACTCATCTTGGTCTCCTGTATTTGCATGTTGTTGTTGGTATGCAAATACTAAGCTACACTAGATGAACGCGGTTTGAATTTTAACCAAACAGTTGCTGAACGCTGCAATTAGTTACCTTCAGTGTGCGCTTAAATCAGGTAACAACCGGCTAAAAACTATATTTCGATACTACTGTCCGGTTTAATTTTCGTAGGATCACGATAAACGGCAGTACAACAATGTTTGCAGAAGACACTTATGTTTAGAGACTTAAAACCTAAATCCCGTTTTATCGTCATTCCCGCGAAGGCGGGAATGACGCTTTAACCGGACAGTAGTATCTCTGATTAAAAAATTTGGCCGTTTATATACGTTAAAGCTCATATAAATATGTCAGGGTATTGTAATTCGCTGTTTTGTTCTGTATCTTGGCGCGGTAATTAATTCGCCTGAAATAAAAAGTAAAATGATTAAAAAAATCTCCTCAGTTGTGCTAATTGCGGCAAGCTTGTTTTTATCGGCTTGTGCGAGCCAAAATCATGGTGCAGCCCTGATTCAGTCGCAACCTGACGGTGCCGAAGTAGTCAACACTAAAACGGGCGCTGTTCTGGGTGTAACGCCAGTCAAGGTTTGGTGGCGCGAAGACGGTGAGTCTCGGCTGTTTGTGAATATTCGAGTGCAAAAACCGGGCTATCAGGACAAAACCAATTCTTTCTGGGTGACGCTGCGGTATAAGAATCGCGAAGACGCACTGACCAACCCTCAATCCGTAAAAATGATACTGGACGAAAAAGCTAACCAGGCTGATTGAGTCGTTCATCGTGCACGGATAAAATTTCAACTGTGGTAGACAAGCAATGATAAAACAAATAGTTTCAACATCCCGTTATGGTTTGGCGCTGGGAGCGCTGGCCGTATTGGCAGGCTGCGCGAGCAGTGAATCCGTACCCTTTTCAATTCAATCTGACCCGCTGGGTGGTCATGTCATCTATCAGGTGAGTACCAAGGGAAAAGATGGTTCCACAGACTGGATTTATCTGGGTAAAACGCCGATAGACATTAAGCGCCAAATCAGTCGACACGATCTTAATAAAGCCGAAGCATTTCGTATCAAAGTATTCAAAAACGGTTATCACGATCAGATTCGTGACTGGAATGGTGATGAAATCAAAGAAGGCATTGATGAAAAAGGTTATTTGTTCTGGAACCCGAAACTGGTTCCTGACAGCTAATAGTAACAACCAGGCATCAAAAAAAGCCGTCCCCGTGACGGTTTTTTTGTACGTCTCTTGCCCTGTATTGAAGATCTGGTGGCGGCGCAGATGATGTCGATCCGAGGCTAAATCAATAGACCCCCAGATCTTCACCACAAACCACTTCCCCGGCGTAGGTTTCTTTGATTTCGGCCACCAGTTCATCTTCAGTCGTACCCCATAAAAGCAAATGGGTCAGCACCAGCTTTTTAGGCTGAACCTGATTGGCAATAGCGGCAAGCTGTTTGGTGGAGGTATGCATGTGCGCATGATAATACTGCCATTTAGAGGGTCGATTCTGGTAGGCCTTGTGCGAATACACCTCGTGTACCAGCACGTCGCACCCACGCCAGAGGTCGATCAGTGAATCCATCGGTGTGGTATCACCCGAGATGACAATGCGCCGGTCGGCCGTGGTAAATTGATAACCAAGTGCAAGCCAGTTTTCACCATGATCGACCCCGAAGGCGTCGACTTTGACGTGTTCATCCTCGTATACCGGGCCGGGCCCGATTTCATGGCAAACCGCACCGTATGCATCCGGATTAATCAACTCAAAACCACATACCCTGGTTTTGCGATCCATCGCATAGGCCGCCAGAATGTGTCGGGTCATATCGGCCAGGCCAGGCGGGCCGTAGACTTCCAGCGGATGTTTACGGCCCAGCACCCAGGGCGTAAAGATGAGGTCGGCATAGCCGGTGGTGTGGTCCGAATGCAAGTGTGTTAAAAAAGCGGTATTTAAGTTTTCCATCGCCAGCGCCGTGATGCCATTTTGTTCGGCGGCTGCCGCGCGCCGCACTACGCCCGGACCGAAATCAACAATATACGGTACATCATCGACCACAATGGCGAGCGACGGCCCCATCCGCTGCGGGTCGGCATTTGGGGTGCCTGTTCCCAGTAAAACCACTTTCGTATTTTGCATTGAGTATTTTTATCGTGCCTCAAGGTGGGGTTCAATTATAGAATCTTGTGCGGGCAAGTGCGAATACGTACGCCGGGCGAGGGTAAAGCTGCACCTGCTCTTCTATGTTTCGATAGATTATAATGTCGGCCACATTATATTCCAGAAAACGAGCCTTTTATGAAAACAGGTATTCTTGCGCCACTTATATGCTTTGTCGTATCGCTCACTGCATACGCCCAGGTGCAGCCGCTCTCAGAAGAGGGTAAGTTGCTATTGGAATCAGCCAATAAGGAAATTCAGAATATTGATACAGAACAACTGCAGCAGCAAATTTTAGATCAGCCCGATACCGTGCTTATTGATGTGCGTACTGCGGAAGAGATCAAACAGGTAGGGACGATTGGTTTATATCAGAACATAAACATTCCACGTGGCTGGATTGAGTTTCGTATCGCCGATTCCGCCCGGGCTAAAGACAGGCCAATTGTGGTTTATTGCGGTATCAATGCGCGCAGTCCCATGGCTGCGAAAACCTTGATGGAGATGGGTTACAGCGACGTCAAAAATTACGCGTCCGGTTATTTTGAATGGAAAAGCCAGGGTCTTGATGTCAATCTGAGCGATATGGATACCAGTTCGATACTCTATCGCCGGCCCGAAGAAGTAATTGAGGGTGTGTATTCGGCTATTGGCGCTACCCAGCCGGCAACCTATGAAAACTCGGGGCACAATAACAATCTGTCGTTTGTTATTGCCGAAGATGCGGTGGTGGTATTCAATGCCGGGGGCAGCTACCTGCTGGCTGAATCCATGCACGAAGAAATCAAAAAGCTAACCTCATTGCCGGTCAAATATGTGGTGCTGGAGAACGCCCAGGGTCATGCCATATTGGGCGCAAATTACTGGAAAGCGCAGGGCGCAGAAATCATTGCACATGAGCATACGGCCGAAATCATCGCCGAAGAATTGAGCGCGGTGGTTGTCGTGGAAGGTGAACCCGGGATTTATGAGCGCGCCGCAATGGTCTTGAACGACAAGCTTTTTAAGTCTCAAATCATCATGCCGGATCGCACCTTTAAAGACAAATTGAGCCTGTCGCTTAAGGGACGCACCATTGAATTGCTGCACCTTGGTCCTTCCCATAGCCCGGATGATATTCAACTCTGGCTGCCGGAAGATGGCCTGTTGATTTCAGGTGATTTCACCTTTAACGAGCGCCTGTTACCCATACTGGATCATACCGATATCCGCGGCTGGATAGAAAGCTGGGACAAACTCGATGAACTCAATCCAAAAATCATTATCCCCGGGCACGGAGGCGTCACGGACCTCGAAACCGTCCGGTATTTCACCAAAGACTACCTGGTCTATATGCTCGATCAGATCGTAACACTGGTAGACGAAGGCGGTGATTTATTTGACGCTTACGAAATTGATCAATCGGCCTTTCGTCAATGGAAAACGTTTCGAGAGCTGTCGATACAAAATACGGACCGATTGTTCAGACAGCTTGAGTTTGAGTTTTGATCTGGTCGGTTTGTTTGATTTCAGAGCACTCGTATTTAGCGATATATTGCAGTTAATCTGGTGGTTCCTGATGGCTTATTGTTCGCTTAGGCTGATGCCCGGGCGGGTACTGCAGCGTTAAAGTTCGCTTTGTCTGCGATTAACTTATGTACCGCCTCGACTGCCAGTGGTGCATTCTCGCCGTATCCATCTGCTTTAATGACCTCTGCAAATTCTTCGGTAACCGGTGCTCCCCCAACAATCACAGGAAACTTCGAACCCACTTTCTTAAACAGGTCAACCGTCTTTTGCATCGATGGCATCGAAGTAGTCAGCAAGGCAGAAAGTCCCACTACATCCGGGTTGATCTCGTTGGCACGCTCCAGGATTTCTTCCGGTTTTTTATTGACGCCCAGATCGATAACTTCGTAACCTGCACCTTCGAGCATCATGCCCACCAGGTTTTTTCCGATGTCGTGGACATCGCCCTGAACCGTAGCAAGCATGATAGTGCCTTTTACCGGTTCTCCGGTTTCGGTCAAAATCGGGCGAACCACTTCCAACCCTGCTTTCATTGCGCGTGCGGACATCAGCATTTCAGGCACAAAGATCGTGCCATCGGCAAAATCATCGCCTATTTCATCCATGGCAGCGATCAAGGCATCGTTGAGGATGGTATGAACGTTAATGTCTTTTTCGAGGGCTTCTTTGACCAATGCCTCTGTATCGACATCATCTGCGTCCATGACGGCGTCGAAGATATCATCCAGCATTAACTCTTCCGGAGTGTCCGGGCTGTCGCTGACCGTTACGGGCTTAGCGGCCTTGGTCTTGGTGGCTTTTTTGCCGGTTTCTCCGCGAGCCTCGGGGGTGCCAGCGTTTGGTTGGCCCGCCCAGGGGCGATCACCGGCCCGAAAATTCTTGCAGGCCTCGATGGCAATGCGCACGTTTTGTGCGGGTGTAACGGCTGAAAGTGAACATAGGTAAAGTGCTCCTTTGCCGACCGTTTCAATCGCTTCCATGTATTCATGAATACGCATGCGAATTTCTTTTTCTGTCCCGTTTTGAAAAACATTATTGTCGACCCCCAGGACGATCGGTATATTGTGTTCCCTGCCGTAGTCGATAACGGGCTGTACTCCCAGTTTATAAAGATCAGGATCTTGCACCTTAAGATAGTCTGGCGTTGCGCGGCGTTTCTGCGCCCAGAATTCTGGTAGATCAGGCGCATAGGAATCCCCCCACCAATTGTCACAAAAGGCCGGTCGTGTCACTTGCTTTTGCAATCGCTCGAGGGGTTGCAAGGCAAATTCCTCGAGCATGCCCTGAGTGATGAATGGTAGGGAAGCGACGGCATCAGAGCCTTCGACCGCAACAATATCCGGAAACTCTTTGATCAATGCATTCATGTAAGGTGCGATGACCTCGTCAACCAGAAAATTCATCAGCTTATGTACGAAACCGGGGTTTTGTTTGATTTGCACAATGAGGTTTTCAAAGGTCATGACGTGCGAAGCCAGCGTGAAAGGCGCGCAGAAACAGGGGGCTGGTATCATGCCGGCCTGGGCTTTCATTTCGTGCATGATCTCAAACACCATTGGCATGCGCCCTGAGGAATATGGGTCGGGTGCTTTTAATGTCGCGATGTCGGCTTCACAGGCGACTAGAGGTGAAACATTTTCAATGGCAGGCGCCATGTCTTCGAAGGTGACAAAGCTACAGCCCAGGGCCTGTGCTTCAACATTGTATACGTCCCAGACAAATGAAGGGCTATCAAAATCGAAGCGCTCACATACCTCAAGCGTACCGCGTACGAATTTTTTCGCGTCGGTATAAAACTGGTCCCCCGGAATGCCGCTTTCGCGCATTGCGAATTCGTGCATTTGAGCAATGAACGGAACCTCTGTCGTGCCGCTGGTCATGGCGTCACCTAAGAGTTTGATGTTTTTAGAGAAATCGAATTTTGCCACGTCTAGAAAACCCCCGCCTAAAGTTGAATGGATTCAAGCGAGCCTGATTCCGTTGAAAAATTACGTTTAGAAATCAAATGTAATGATATGATTGGATCATAGAAATACCCATTTATTCGAAAATGGTATACCCAATTGACAATCTGAGGGGGTGAGAGCGTGGTAAAGAAAACGGGTGGTGCGTTATTTTCGACGCTTAACATTAATGTATCAAGCGACACGCCATTGTACAGGCAGCTGGAGACGAAACTTCGCCGGCTCATTCTGGATGGTGAGCTGGTCGCAAAAACAAGGATGCCAGCGACTCGCCAATTGGCAGCGGATCTGGGCATATCACGCCTGACGGTTAAAAACGTTTACGAGCAGTTGATTGCCGAAGGATTTTTGTGCGCAAAACAGGGGTCGGGAACTTACGTTGAACCAGTGCAGAGTAGTGAATTGCACTCCGGGGTTGTCGCCAGGAAACAGCGCAAAGTTTCGCCAATCGCTGCTTTATCACCTCGCACGGTATCGATAGGAGCGTCTAAAGCGACTACACGGCTTGACCGGGTGCGTGCATTTCGCCCCGGCATTCCGGCCCTGGATCTGTTTCCTCGTCGCGCCTGGCTGGATGCCTGCTCACGAGTGTTGCGGACCAGCAGCGATGATTTTCTGGGTTACGGCCCCTCCAGTGGGCTTGAAGATTTGAAGCAGGCGATTGCAGAACATGTGCTCGATCACCGCGGCATTAAATGCTCGAGCAAACAGATTATTATTACTTCAGGCGCGCAACAGGCTTTTTCATTAATTGCGATAACGCTATTGGAGGCCGAAGATGTCGTCTGGATGGAAGACCCGGGGCATATTGCTATACGCGATTCGATGCGTTTGCTGGGGATCAACGTTCGATCTGTGCCGATTGATGATGAAGGCTTTTCTATTGATGATGCTATCAGGCATCATCCGCCAGGCAGTGCATTGTTTACCACGCCATCTCACCAGCATCCCCTGGGTGTGGTGATGAGTTTACAGCGCCGCCTCAGCCTGCTTGATTACGCCAGCCAAACTGGAAGCTGGATCGTGGAAGATGATTATGACAGTGAGTTTCACTACACCGACAGAGCCTTGCCTGCCCTGCAGGCGCTGGATAATGACGGCCGTGTATTGTATGTCGGCAGTTTTTCTAAATCCCTGTTTCCAGCCCTGCGCCTGGGGTACCTGATTTGCCCGCTCGGGCTTGCTCAGTCTTTTGCAGCGGCTCAGACTTTATTGTCGCAGAACGTGTCTTTGCTTCAGCAAAAGGCGCTGGCCAATTTTATGCTCGATGGTAATTTTAATGCGCACATTCGCAAGATGCGAGTGGCCTACCGCCGGCGAAGAGACAAACTAATCCTGACCCTTGAACAGCATGCATCGGATCTGTTTGAGCAGGAACCCTGCCATGCAGGAATGCACCTGGTCGCCTGGATAAAAGCATCAGGGGTATCCGATAGTGAAGTGGCTGAATGTGTCTGGGCCACAGGCGTCGATTGCCTGCCGCTGTCTATATTTTGCGACACGCAACGGTTGCGGCCAGGATTAATACTCGGATTTGCCTGTGCGGTAGATGAGAAAATTGAACCTTATGTGATTCGTCTGGCAGAAGCGGTTCGGCACTTTCTGACTGATCAGGCCGTTAGCTGATCAGCGCTATCGGTGTTTAACCTGAATTCCTCAGTTGGACAGGGTATAGGGCGCTTGTGTGGTGGCGTATGGCAAGGCGTACCTGCGCGGAATGGTCATTCCCTTTCAAGCAGTTACAACGCGGCCATACGCCACCACAGGAGTGCAATATACTCTGTAGCGCCTTAAACCCATAGAGTGAAAAGGATGAAATACAATTCCCTAATGAATTCATGTGCTTATTCATATCTCGTAGCGGTCAACTGAGGATTTTAGGTTTAAGCATCGGTTCTTGAGCGAATCGATTCCGGGTCCCAGACCGGGTTGTTTATTACCAGGGCGCGGTATTGTTTGCCCAGTAACTCGACGAATAATTGCGTTC
The DNA here is from genome assembly GCA_030590945.1 of Gammaproteobacteria bacterium. Taxonomy (GTDB): domain Bacteria; phylum Pseudomonadota; class Gammaproteobacteria; order Arenicellales; family Poriferihabitantaceae; genus JAAELZ01. Next base: position 31,367 of record JAUVBY010000001.1, read on the forward strand.
CGGCTTGCGCATATTTTGCTGCGACATACGCAAAACCGAGGCTTTTTCGGGTGGTATGGCCATAACCACCTGAGGTTGTGACGCCCACGGGGTTTCCATCGGCAAACACCGGTTCACCCCCGGCGATATCGCAGTCACTGGAATCCACTTCCAGGTAAACTATTTGTTCAGCAATACTATTTTCGAGCACGTTTAACGTAGCCTCTTTACCAGTAAAGTGATCTTTTTTATCTGCAAAAAATCGCATCAGGTCAGCTTCCACCATGGTGATTTCGTTGGTTAGTTCACTGCCCCAGCCTTTGTAGGCTTTCTCCATGCGCATCGAGTTGACCGCGTAGGTACCAAAGTTGGTGATATTAAACTCCTGTCCGGCAGCCCACAGCGCATCGTAAACATGCAGCAGATCCGCCATTGGTACGTGTAGTTCCCAACCCAGTTCTCCGACATAATTGACCCGCAGGGCGCGTACCTGGCAGCCTGCTACGGTTATTTCCTTGCCCGTCAGCCAACGAAAATTCAGGTTATCCAGCCCGGCACCCGTCAATTTACTGAGTACATTGCGTGAGTGTGGTCCCGCCAGTACCAGCACACCATAATCGTCGCTTACATTTTTAAGCTGTACGTCTTCACCATCCAGAATGCCTTGTTTAAGTGTATCGAAATCCCGGTCTTCAGCGACTGCGCCGGACAGGACGTAATATTGTTCTTCATTTAAGCGAGTGATGGTCGATTCGCCGCTGATACGGCCGGTTGGAGATAGATAGTGTGTCAAACAGATCCCACCATTGCGCGACGATATAGTGTTAGCGCTTATCCGGTTGAGCAGCGACCGCGCATCTTTGCCGGCCACATCATACTTGGCAAAGCTAGACAGATCCAGCAGGCCAACTCGCTCCCGCACCGCCTTACATTCATCGCCTATGACGTCAAAGATGTTGTTGTGCCGAAAGCCTGCCTGTTCCTGCCTGCCATCAGGGGAAAACCATTTAGGCCGCTCCCAGCCATTGGCCTCAGTGTAGACGCATCCCTGTTCCAACAGGCGATCATATAGAGGTGTGATTCTTGCCTTACGTGCGGCAGGGCGTTCCTCGCCGGGCAGATGTAAGGCATACATGTGTTCGTAGTCCTGATGTGATCTGCTTTTGGTAAAGCAGCCGGGTGCAAATCGGCCAAAGCGTCGCGGGTCGACCCCCGCCATGTTGATTTCGGCATCACCGTAAATCATCCATTGCGCGAGATACTTACCGGAGCCCGCGCCCGCCGCAATGCCAATCGAAGCACCATTGCAATGCCAGAAATTGCGTAATCCGGCAGCCGGACCCAGACAGGGGTTCCCGTCTGGCGTATGTGGAATGGCACCGCAGACCACGCGTTTGATGCTCAGATCTTCCCACATGGGTATGCGTTGCATGACGCGTTCGATAAAGGGCAGTAGATTATCGAAATCAGGGTTGAACAGTTCGTTTTCAGATTTCCACTCCGGCCAGCCATCCCGGTGAGTCCAGCATTCTTCTGAGTTGGCGGTTTCGTATATCCCGATCAGGGCAGATTTTTGTTCCTGACGATAATACGCGGAGGGGTAGGGATCTCGCATGACCGGCATTTCTTCATCGCATTCCAGAAATTCGGGCACAGATTCTGTGACGACGTAAGTATGTTTCATATTGGTGATGGGGGAATCCGTACCCACCATCTGGCTGACCTGTCGAGCGTAGCATCCCGCGGCATTCACCACCATCTCGCAATGAATATTTCCCTCTTCTGTAACGATCTCCCAGTCACCGGATTTTTTCTGATTGATATCAATGACCCGGTTTCCGGTAATGATTTTGGCACCTAAGTTCCTTGCTCCTATAGCCATCGCCTGGGTAATACCCGCTGGATCAACGTGCCCGTCATTGATCGTCCAGGCACCCGCAATCACCCCGTCGGTATTTACATGCGGGTTAAGCTGGCGTATTTTGGCCGGGTCAATGATCTCGCAGTCAAACCCAATCAGTTTGCCCACACTGGCAACGCGGTGAAACCAGTCTACTTCGGATTGCTTAAGCGCAAAACGGATACCCCCGCAGCCATGCCAGCTGACATACTGACCGGTTAGTTCCTCGAGTTTGGGGTATAGTTGGATGCCGTGGTCGTGTATCTTCGCCATATTGTAATCAGCGATAAAACTGGGGCATTGCCCGGCCGCATGCCAGGTTGAGCCCGATGTGAGTTCACCTTTTTCGATCAACAGAATATCTGTCCAGCCCTCCAGTGCGAGATGGTATAACAGGCTAACGCCCATGACGCCACCGCCTACGATGACTACTTTGGCCTGCGAAGGGAGGGCAGTATCACTCATGGTTTCATTTGTTCGCGGGGCAGGCGAATATCAAAGTTGGCGCGAAGGCGGGCATCGAGTTTTTCGCTGATATGTTGCGGAAAATGGCTGGCCAGAATTTCCCGGGTTTTTACTCTGGCTGGCACGTTTATCGGTTGAGAACCCATTTCCTTCCAAAGGTCTGGCGGAAATCGATTACCCACCTCCGGGTAAACGTAATCTTTTAACATTCTTGATAAGGTGGATTCATGCGAGAGAAAATGCTCGGGACCATTGAGGCAAACATCTTCGATAGTTTTGAGCGCCAGCGTGTCGTCGTCAATTTCAATGCCACGTACGCTGCGATTAATGGCGCCAAGCATATCATTGTCCAGCGTGCAACCTTCAAAGCTGAAGCCCAGCAGGCTCGCTTGCATGCCTGCCGCTTCATAGACCATATTGGCACCGCTGTGCCCGGCCAGAGCGAGGGTATAACCCTTCTCAAAGCCTGACTGCGCATCTGGAATTTTGGAATCGGCCATGCCGGCTGCGATGCCGGTCGGTAAATCATAATAACGTCCCATCTGGCCACAGGCCGCCATTAATATAGCCTGCTCTCCGCTACCACCACTCATGGCGCCGGTTCTCAAATCAGAGACGAATGGCCAGGGGCCGGCAACACAAGGGTGGCCGGGGACCATGCTATTTACATAGGCCAGTGCGCCCAGCACTTCGGCCATTTCCTGAACAACTGCACCGGCGAGTGTGGCCGGACTGGTTGCCCCGGCCTGCCCGGCAGCAAGTAACAGTACGGGCATGCCACCATGCACTACAACCTCTAATACACGACAGGCATCTTCAGCAAATCGCAGGGGGGGGACCACAAAGCAGGACGACATGCTAACAAACGGTCGCTCGCGCCATTTTTTTTCACTGCCCGCGATTTCGTGTAACATTTTGAGTGTTTGCTGTGCGTGTTCGGGTTCGACATAACTTACCCCGACATGCTTCGTGGTACCTGATACCGAAGCGTAGGTAGTATTGAGATCCATCGCAGCGGGTTGCACAATATCTCTTGCCACCAGAGGGCGTTGAAAAAAGTGAATGTGATCCAGGCTGTCAACTAACCGTGCCGCGTCGTACAAATCCTGAATGGTCGAATCACGATAGGCACTCGCGTTTGGATAATCAGCATGGGTTTTCCAGTCATCGACAATATGCACGGCCGCGCCTGCGGTTCCAAAGTAGACTTTATTTCCACTCAAATGCAGGTCGTGTTTTTCTTCCTGGCCGTATAAGGTAATATTTCTTGCGGCAATATCGAGTGTTTTTAAAATTAGATCGCGCGGAAAGAGTAAACGGCCATCATCTGTATATTTTCCACCGGCCGCGGTCACTGTTTTAATACACGAGGGAATTACGCGGGAAAAGCCGACGTTCTCCAGCAAATCCAGAATGGCTTCATGGATGCGCTGCATATCTGCTTCAGTCAGAGGATGAAAACGCCCCCCCGACTGGCCCGGATGAACGGCTTTATCTTCTTCGGCCAGTGGTGCTGCACGCAATGCACGACGGGCGACCCTACCGCCTGCTCTTTTAGATGCCATCAATATTCATGATCCGTTTGTATAAAGAGCAGTATCTATTAATTTCTTTACGTGAGATTTAGTATTAGCGACGTGAAGTTAAGTTTACGCGGCGCCCTTGCTGCGAGCGAGCCCAGGCGAATGTCCGTACCGCGATTGGTAACAGGTGCAGAAATGGCTCGATGATTTAAACCCGCAGGCTAGCGCGGCCTCAATTATCTTTAGGTTGCTGTTTTGCAACAATTCATGTGCGGCATCGAGACGCAGTCCCAGGTAGTATCGGCCGGGCGTTATTTTAAGGTGGCGTTGAAATAACCGTTCCATCTGACGTTTTGAGCTATGTATTAACCTGGCCAGTTCGTCCGGCATCAGAGGTTCTTCGATATTAGCCTCCATCAGCTCAACGCATTCCAGCAGTGCTGAGTGATTTGTGCCGATACGCGATTGTAAATTCATTCGCTGTGGTTCATGCGGTGTTCGTATTTGGGAGTGAATCATGCTGTCCGCAACCGAAGCTGCCAGTTCATGACCATGTTGTTGTTCAATCAGATACAGCATCATATCCATAGAAGCACTGCCCCCTGCACAGGTAATACGATTGCCCCTCTTTAGTCAATTGAATATAGTCTAGCGCTGGCAACTTTGATAATCCAGGTGATACCAGACCGGAACTTTTGTGGCAGGCAGGGGGGGCTTACCGAGAATCAGGTCAGCCGCTTTTTCTGCCACCATTATGGTCGGGGCATTGAGGTTGCCATTAGTGATGCTGGGAAAAATTGAAGAATCCACCACGCGTAAGGCGTCGATTCCACGAACCCGACATTCACTGTCAAGCACGGCCATAACATCTTCGTCTGCCCCCATTTTGCAGGTGCACGAAGGGTGGTAGGCACTTTCTACGTTTTGTCTCACCCAGGCATCAATGTCGTCATCGCTTTCGATATTTTCCCCCGGCTGAATCTCACCATTGTCAAAGGCCTGAAATGCGCTTTGTGACAGGATCTCGCGGGTCAGGCGAATGCAGGCCCGCCAGTCTTCGATGTCCTGCTGACTTGATAGATAGTTGAATTTTATTTCCGGGTGATCGTTTGGATTTGAAGAGTGAATACGTACGTGTCCCCGACTGCCTGGTGTATTGGGTCCGACGTGGACCTGATAACCATGTCCTTTTACCGCCGCCTGCCCGTCATAGCGCATGGCTGCGGGCAGAAAATGATATTGAATGTTCGGGGCTTTGAGGCCCGCACGAGAGCGAATAAAAGCGCACGATTCAAAATGATTGGTAGCCCCTAAGCCCGATTTAAATAACAGCCATTGTGCGCCGATCAGCGCTTTACTGAACAAACCCAGCTTGCTGTTGAGGGTGACGGGTTTTTTACATTGTATCTGAAAGTACACTTCCAGGTGATCCTGCAAATTTTCGCCTACCCCGGGTAGCTCCTTACGCACCTCAATGCCGGCTGCTTCCAGCACCGAACGCGGGCCGATACCCGATAGTTGCAGAAGCTGAGGAGACCCGATTGACCCTGCTGACAGGATAACTTCTTTAGTTGCTGTCGCTTGCTTAATTTTACCTTCGTGTTGAAACTCAATACCAGTAGCAGTATTTCCTTTGAACAAAATTTGTCGGCTGTGTACGTCCGTTTTCAGGTTTAGATTGGGCCGCTTTAGCGCAAGCCTGAGATGCGCAGAACTGGTGTTGGCGCGCACTCCGTCCTTGACGGTCATATGCATCGGACCAAAGCCTTCCTGCTGATAGCCGTTATAATCCTCAGTGAGAGGGTAACCTGCCTGGTGTCCGGCATGAATAAAGGCCTGGTAAAGCGGGTTGAGTTTCATGTGATTACCATTGCAGGTACCCACCGGGCCACTACCACCACGATACACATCTTCTCCGCCTTCCCAGGTTTCCGATTTTTTAAAGTAGGGCAGGCAGTCCTCATAGCTCCAGCCTTTTGCTCCCTGAGCTTCCCATTGATCAAAATCATCCGCATGGCCACGCACGTATACCATACCATTTATGGATGAACTGCCCCCCAGCACTTTTCCGCGAGGGCAATGCAATGATCGATTGTTAATGCCCGGCTCGGGCTGGCTGTAAAACTGCCAGGTGAAACGGTCCATGTTCATCGGGTAGGACAAAGCCGTCGGCATACGGATGAGAATGTGCTTATCCGAGCCTCCTTTTTCGAGCAGCAATACGCTGTGTTCACCGCTTTCGGTCAGGCGATTCGCAAGGATGCAACCCGCTGAGCCCGCACCGACGATGATGTAGTCATATTGTTCAGACATAACCGCATGAACCTCCCCCTTTAATAAAGGGGGATAGAGGGGGATTTGCGCGAAGTTGGTAATCTGTATTCAATTTTATTAATTAGATAAACCTGCAAATCTCCCCCAACCCCTCTTTGTTAAAGAGGGGAGCTTAACAGCTAGTTCATGATTCAAGAGGTAACCCGCTGCGACAGTCATCAATATGGCCGCTCCATCGGTTCCAACTGCACGTAAACACTCTTGGTTTGCGTGTATTTGTACAAAGTCTGAATACCATTCTCGCGCCCAATGCCCGATTCTTTGTAACCCCCAACCGGCATTTCGGCGGGCGATGCCCCCCAGGCGTTGATCCAGCAAATGCCCGATTCCAATTCGGCGATAACCCGGTGCGCGCGGCTGATATCGCGCGTAAAGACGCCCGCTGCAAGGCCATATTTAGTGTCATTGGCTCGTTTTAGAACCTCAGTTTCATCACTGAAGCGTAACACCGCCATCACCGGGCCGAAGATTTCATCTCTTACATTTGGCATGTCATCGTGGCAGTCTATAAATACGGTAGGCTGCACGAACGCACCTCTATCAAGGCCATGATCCAGTACGCGTTTTCCACCGCACAACAGGCGTGCCCCGGCCGCTTTCGCTGCATCGATATAACCTAGCACTTTTTCCATATGTGCCTGCGAAATCAGAGCGCCGACCTGCGTATTAATATCCAGCGGGTCACCGATGATCATCGCTTCGGTGCGGATTTTTAATTCAGCACAAAATTCGTCGTAGAGTGCGTCCTGTACGAATACCCGGGTGCCGTTCGTACACACTTCGCCCTGAGTATAAAAATTGGCCAGCATTGCAGCAGAAACTGCGCTATCGAGGGGTGTATCATCAAAAATAATCAGCGCGGATTTTCCGCCCAGTTCGACGGTTACTTCCTTGAGGTTTACTGAGGCAGCAGCCATTACTTTTTTACCGGTTTCACACTCTCCGGTAAACGAGATTTTAGCAATGCCCGGGTGTGCAGTCAGCATCTGCCCGACGAGCGCATCGCCCTGCACAATATTAAATACACCGTCCGGAACGCCTGCTTCGGTATATATCTCAGCGAGTTTTAATGCTGTTAAAGGTGTTTCTTCAGAGGGTTTAAATACCATAGCGTTACCCGCCGCCAGTGCAGGGGCCGATTTCCACATCGCGATTTGCATAGGATAGTTCCAGGCACCAATGCCGGCGCATACGCCCAATGGTTCCTGGCGCGTATAGAAAAAATCACCATTACCCAGGTCCTGGTAGCTGCCTTCAATTTTTCCAGCCAGGCCAGCATAATATTCGATTACGTCGGCGCCGGTCTGGATATCCACGCAGTTGGCTTCCTGCAAAGGCTTGCCGGTGTCCCTGACTTCAAGTTCAGCCAGTTCATCATTGCGATCACGCAAAAGTTCTACAGCCCTGCCCAGGATACGACCACGTTCCGCGCCCGGCATTGCAGCCCAGATTTTCTGTCCCCGATGGGCAGATTCAACCGCCATATCGACATCTGCCTGTGAAGCGAGTTGTACCTCGGCCAGGATCTCCCCGGTGGCGGGATTGGTACTGCGAAAAATCTCGCCTGAAGTGGCATTGACATTCCTGCCATTGATATACAGCTTCACGTTTATCATAAATTAATTAGGGGTGCCCATGTGTCCAGGCAGGAACAGGGTTTGATTGCTTCATTTGCTTGCAGACGCGAGGCCAATTCCGAAAAGTACAAACATGCTGCCACCAGCACGCCGGGTCCCGGGCTCAATATGGTTGCCGTTGCGATCACTATAAATAGAAGATATGGTTCCATTTTATTTTGAGCCCTGGTGTTGCCTTGATGTCACGGACAAAAGATTCTATCACCGTAAGCATGGCGAGAAAAGTGTGGTTGCAGTTATGGTGACACCGTATGCGGTATACACAACCAAAAAACCGGGTGGACTGTTCTATGTATTTAAAACGCTTTTACCGGGTGATTTCCCTTTTGACGACGAATGGGCACACCGGGCCTGCCGCGCGGACATGAATACATTTTGAAGGGGTTGCACTTTTCGCGCCTCTGGCCCCGCTGCAACGTTAGTTCGTTACACGAATAAAACATAACCCCCAACCACGATTAGCCCAATTCTTAATAAAATGGCTTTGGGTGCGATTATGCCAAAAGAAATCATTGCCAGCGCGATTGCCATTTTTACGCCGCTTATTAATGCTGGTATCGCTGCGCTCTCCAGCTCTATGAGCGTCGGATTGGCAATCATACCCAGGGGGATCAAATAAAGGCCAATGCCCAATGCCATGGCTGTGCCCGCCACTTTTAGCCAGTTTTCTTCCACCATGCCGGCGGCGATAAACACCGCACCGCACACCGGGGGGGTAATGGTGCTCAACAGGGCGAACCAGAAAATAAACAGGTGCGCTTGCAAGGGGGCTAATCCCAGATTAATTAACGCCGGGCCTGCAACCGAAACACAGATCACGTAGGCCGCAGTGGTGGGTACTTCCATCCCCAGAATCAGGCAGGCGAATGCGGTCAGTAGCAGTGCCGGCCATAGCTGGCCGCCCGAACCGGATAGTATCAGCGAAGTAATTTTTACGCCCAGGCCGGTAATGCCCAATACCCCGATAATGATTGAGGCGCACAGGATGATTGAGGCAATAGTGGCAATCTGCAAACCGCTGTTGATGCAGACGGTTTTCAGCCGCATCAGACTACGTTCTGTATCAAAGCTAAACTGGCTGTCAACCAATAATAGAACTGCGCCTGCAATGATTGCCAGACTGGCGGCATATTGTGGCGTCAAACCGGCTACGAACATCCCCCAGAGCAATACTGAGAACGGCAACAGGAAAAAACCGGAGGTGACCAGTACATCCCGTAATCCGGGTTGTTGATCTGAAGGTATGGCCTTGAGATCATATCGCCCGGCATAAGCATCAATGCCAACCCAGACCGCGAAAAAATAAAGCAGGGCGGGTAGCAGTGCTGCCATCATAATGCTGGTATAGGGAACGCCGGTAAGCTCTACCATCACAAAGGCGCCTGCCCCCATTAGTGGCGGCATAATCTGGCCTCCTGAAGAAGCGACTGCCTCTACCGCCCCGGCCAGCGACCGGGGATAACCCAGCCGCGTCATAGCGGGCAGTGTAATCGCGCCCGTCGAAGCGACGTTGGCAGAAGCAGAGCCCGAAATGGAACCAAACAGCGCAGATGAAATGACCGATACTTTTGCGGCACCGCCGCGTAATCGTCCTGCCGCTGCCGCCGCTACATTCATAAACCCCTGTCCGGCTTCACCGCCATTCAGAACGGCGCCAAAGATCACGAAAATAGCCACGATACTGACGGAAATACCGGTTAGCTTTCCCCATATCCCACCTTCAGCAATAGTTAGTGTTCCGAGGAAACTCGCGATGGGTGTGCCCGGGTGGCCGAATTCGCCCGGGATATACTGCCCCCACAAGCCATACGCCAACGCGATGAGTGCGACCAGCGGCAGAGGCCAGCTGATGGCGCGCCGTGCCATCTCCAGGGTGATTAACAACAGCGCAATTGCAATTACATGCTGATAAGCGTCTGCCAGATATCCATACTGGTCGCCCAGCATAGACTGATTGAAGACGATCCAGAGGCAGGCCGCCAGCCCGGTAATGCACAGCAGAATTCCGGTCAGATACTGCGTTCGAGTTGTCGCGATATATATCAGCACCCAGGGCAAGGCCAGGGCCATGTGCAGAGGCCGGCTGACCAGGTTGGGAACCAGGCCGGAGAAAATCAGCCAGAGGTGGAACACGATTGAGATAAGGCCAAGTAGTGGCCAGCCCCATCGTGAAAACTGAATCATTGTGAAATGGCCAACGGCCGGACTTGCACTGCCTGAGTGATGTCCGACCGCGCGACGGGTTTTACATTTGATCTGCTGTTAAGCTAAATCCCGCTTCTTGGTAATACTTCGCAGCGCCTGGATGAATCTTCCCTTTGATATTCACCATCAGGTCTTTATCAACCGCGTTCCACCAGGCAGCGGCTTCGCCCATACTTGCCTTTTGAGACCAGTAGGTTTTAGTCAGTGCGTAAGCGGTATCGTCATCCATCTGGGTGGTTGTGTAAGCCACCACGGGTAAAGACGTGGTTGTAATGTCTTCGCTCTGCCCCGCGTAGGTGCCTGCAGGTATGATCAGACGAGTACGCTTGCTCGCTGTGATTTGCTCGTCATTCAGCGATAGCACGCGGACGCCGGTTCCGGCAGCTGCCTCGATTACGTTCGGAGCCGGATAGGATCCGGCGGTGACAAAACCATCGATCTGACCATTTTTAAGTGCTGGCCCGGCATTTGAAAGCTCAACTTCGGCCAGTGTTACCTTGCCTTCAAGACCGAACAGCTTAAGGTATTTTGCGCCTTCTTTGGCGCCGAAAGAGCCTTTGCCCAGCAGTATTGTCTTGCCTTCCAGCCCTGCAAAATCAGTTACGCCGCTTTTCTCGCTCATGACAAAATGCATGGTCAGAGAAGGAATAGGGAACAAAGCTCGAATATCTGCAAATTTTGGGTTTTGCTTGTCCTTGAACATGGCTTTACCGGCCTTTGCAAGCTTCACCAATACCGGGGGTGTGGTAAACACATAGTTTCCAGGTCGAACTGCGGACTCCATGACGTTTTGCACCGAGCCCTGGCTTTCCTCTACCGTCACGATGATACCGCCTGATGAACCTGCCTTCATGGCCTCGGCAATTTGTACCGCCATTTGATAGTAGGATGAGGTGGTTTTGGCTGATTTATACGTCACGCGTGTTTCAGCAGAACTCGTATTGACCATCAACAAGCCGATAGTTATCAACCCAATTAGTTTAAATCGTTTCATTTTTACTCCTCTGGAACAAATAGTTTTAAGTGTTGTTTAAGCTGTTGCTAAATTTAGCGGTGCTAGTATTACACATACTGAGCAGCCTTGCGCTGGTTGTGCGCTTGCGTAGCACTCTTTTTCAAGAGCCTTAGCTATCCGGGGGAAATTCTCCGTTTTGAATTTCTCGCCAGGTCTGTGCGATCTCTTCCCGGGTATTCATCACGAAAGGCCCTGATCTTACGATGGGTTCGTTATTGGGCTGCCCGGCTGCGAGCAGTACGCGCGCGTGGCCATCTGATTGCAAAAGTAATTGTTCACCTGGCGTGAGCACAGCGAGTGAGGGTGCCGGGATAGGGGTTGTGCTGCCCGTGTCGTTGATGAGTTCAAGCTTGCCGGAGTAGACATATATAAAGGCGTTATATTCCGGGGGCAGAGAAAGCTCGAGTTGCCCTGCGCCCATGGCGATGTCAGCATAAATGGGTTGGGTGCTGACGTGGCTGATTGTGCCTTGCTGGTCAAGCAGTTCGCCGCTTATCAGACGGATAAAGTGGCCGGCGTGCCCAAATATTTTTATTTCACTCGCGGGGTACTCCTGGTATTCAGCCTTCTTCATCTTGTCTTTGGCCGGCAGGTTTACCCATAGCTGAAAACCATCAAGTTTACCGTCGGCCACTTCAGGCATTTCTTCGTGCATGATGCCGCGGCCTGCGCTCATCCATTGCACGTCCCCTGCTTCAATAGTACCACTGTGCCCGGTACTGTCTTTATGACGAATGCGGCCTTCCAGCATATAGGTGACGGTCTCGATACCACGATGCGGATGTAAAGGAAAACCTGCAATAAAGTCATCGGGATTGTCTGAGCCAAAATGATCCAGCAGCACAAAAGGATCAATGTTATCCAGGCCGGCAACCGGAAAGTAGCGTTTGAGTTTTACCCCTGCACCATCCTGTGCGATGGTGGGGGGGTGAATGGATTGTATGTCACGGTTCATGGCTTACCTCCAGTAGTGATTCGGGTTCGATTATGCGGGGCCAGCCAGTCCTGGTCAGGCCCCAGGGGTACGATACCAAAAGGGTTGAGCGAGAGGTGGCTGGCATAGTAGTGTCGCTTGATGTGTGCCAAATTCACCGTCCTGGCAATATCCGCATGCTGATACAGTTCCAGCATATAATGGTAGAGAGCGTCATATTCTTTTAGCTGTCGGATATTACATTTGAAGTGAGTATGGTAAACCGCATCAAAGCGAATCAGGGTGGTGAACAATCGCCAATCGGCTTCGGTGATTTGATTACCTGCTAGATAACGTTGATGGCTCAACCGTTGTTCCATGGCATCCAGTGTAGAAAATAGTGTACCGCAGTTTTTCTCATAGGCCTGCTGAGTGGTGGCAAAACCGGTTTTGTATACGCCGTTGTTAATGAAACGATATACCTGCGTATTTATTTCATCGATCTCGTCGCGTAATCGCTCAGGATAAAAATCCAGGGTGTTGCCGGTAATGTCATTGAAGGCCGTATTGAACATACGAATGATCTCAGATGATTCATTGTTCACAATGCGTTTCTGCAGCTTATCCCACAACACCGGCACCGTGATGTTGCCAGCATATACGGATGAGCTTTGTGCGTAGCATTCGCTCAAATAGTCGCTGGCATACAGCGTATCACCGGTGGTGCCGTAGAGTCTGGCCGTCTCGCTGGTGTGCGTAAAGGACCAGCCTTTCTCTAACATGTCAGGATGAACCACACTTACCGAAACCAACTCCTCCAGTCCCTTGAGCTTGCGAAAAATAAGTGTGCGATGCGCCCAGGGGCAAGCCAGCGAGACGTAAAGGTGGTAACGGCCTGCTTGTGCCTCAAAACCAGGTTCACCGCTTGGGCCTGCTCTACCATCAACCGTTACCCAATGGCGAAATTCTGAGTCTTTACGCTGGTATTCGCCTTTGTTTATGCTGGTTTTCCAGCTGGAAGTTACGCTTTGCATGGGGTGGTCGCTTCTATTAAATTGTTGATCTATGCTGTCGTAAGCTTGTTATCCAGGCTGATTTTTCCAGCGCCGGTAGACGCTAATACCAGGAAGCTACCTGCCAGCGCTATATTTTTCATGAACAATATCATTTGCATCTGATCATCGGGCTGGTAGTGAAAAATAAAGGCTGATACTGCACAGAATCCGGCTAATGCCAGGGCGGTCCAGCGCATCTTAAAACCAATGATAAGTGCAATGCCGCCGCCAATCTCAAGCAGGATGACCAGGGGAAGAAGGCCTCCGGGTATGCCCATCGCTTCCATATATCCTTGCGTGCCAGCATAAGCGCCAATTTTTTGTATTCCGGCGGGTAAAAATAAACTCGCCAGTAAAAGCCGACCGATCAGGTTGAATAGATTGTTTGTGGTCTGGTTAAACATAGTTTTTCCTCGTTGTTTAGGTGGATGTTCAGTGCATTTATCAGGCAAATCTGGATAGAAGACACTTTACAACATCAAGTATACGTGCAATATATAGAATGAATACTGAAATATATGGCATTAATCATTCGAATATGACGAACATTAAATTGGAGCAAATCAACGCCTTTGTGGCTGTATCTGAATATGGAGGCGTGAATGCGGCGGCAGAGAAGCTGTTTAAAAGCCCCTCTACTATCAGCCATGCGTTGAATAGATTGCAAGAGGCTTTGGGTCTAGCCCTGTTTGAGCAACAGGGGCGCCGGTTACACCTGACAGAACAAGGATCCACTTTGCTCAAGCAAGCCAGGGTTCTGCTTGATGAGAAGCAAACTTTGTTGAATATCGCGCAACATCTGCAACAGGACCATCGCGGTGAAATTGCGCTCGCGGTGGATGCCATTTTCCCGCATGGTCTATTATTAGACGCCTTGCAGGAATTTGCTGCCCGGTTCCCGCTTTGCCAGATTAAATTGCATGAAGGCGTATTGTCGGGTTCAGAAGAGCAATTGCTTAATGGTCAGGCGGATATTTGTGTTGCGTACCGAGTTCCGCAGGGCTTTCTGGGGGAGCGGCTTATCGAAATTCCCTTTGTGCCGGTCGTCCATGCCGGTCATCCCCTGGCTCATGAATCGTCTATTTCTTCTCGCACCCTAATGGCGCAGCGGCAGGTTGTCATCAGTGATTCGGGTAGCCAGGACAAGGTTGATTCGGGCTGGTTAAAAGCGACACAACGCTGGAGCGTCTCCAGCATGCATACGGCGATTGAGATTATTAACAGCGGCATGGCCTTTGGGTGGGTTCCCCTGCATTTGATAAACAGGGAAATTAACTCTGGAGAATTAATTCAATTACAACTCAAATCAGGCGGAGAAAAATCGGGATCCCTGTTTATAACCCTGGCAGATGAGTCCTGTGCGATGTCTCAGGCCCTGGCGGGGATGTTGAAATCCAGGATTACGGCCATTCCTTCACAGGCAGGCTGAATCCTCTCAATAAAGAGGAGAGTGGTGCCTTATGTGCGATGCTTTAATTACGCGGCATGTAAGCCGCAACAAGCAGCGACAGACCAATCGCTCCGAACAACAGGGGATGGGTTGTCAGAGTATGTAATATCCCGCTCAAAGTATCGTGCTGCATGTGGCTATGGCCGGTATGGGCGAGCACGCCTGATGAAAACAGTGCGGTGGCTGCCGTAATCGAAAGGGTGCCTAAGGTTTTTTTCCAGACGTTTTTGTAGATCATAATAAACTCGCTATTTAATTTTGACTTTGACCAGTTCTTCACCTTCCGGATCGGTCACGTGCACCGCGCAGGCGATGCAGGGGTCGAAACTATGGATGGTGCGAAGGATCTCGATGGGCTGTTTTGGATCGTACAGGGTATGGTTATCCTCCAGTGCTGCCTCGTAAGCCCCTGGAACACCTGCCGGATCACGCGGACCGGCGTTCCAGGTACTTGGAACCACGGCCTGGTAGTTATCTATTTTCCTGTCTTTGATCACGATGTAGTGCGCAAGGCCTCCGCGCGGGGCTTCCATAATACCTACACCACGGGCTTCAGCGGGCCATGAAGAGGGGTCCCACTGTTTTTCATTGAAAGTTTTGGTATCACCCGCCTTAATGTTGGCAACCAGATTGTCGAACCAGCCCTGCATGTTATCCGCAATAATCTTGGTTTCCAGAGTGCGCGCAGCTGTTCGTCCCAGGGTTGAAAACAACGCGGTGACTGGAACATCCAGGGTGCGTAATGTCATGTCGACCAATTCTTTGGTTTGCTCGTGCCCTTTGGCATACAGCATTAATACACGCGCCAGCGGACCGACTTCCATGGAGTGGCCTTTCCAGCGGGGTGATTTCAGCCAGGAATAGGATTGCTCGACGTCCAGATGTTCGTAAGGGGGTTTGGGGCCGGTATAATTAAGGTTAGTTTCACCGTCATAAGGGTGCAAACCTTTTTCTTTGCCGCCGCTGTAGTCATACCATGAGTGTGCGACATATTCCTGAATCTGATCGGCGGCATTCATATCGATATCGTGAATCGTGGACAGGTCACGATTGAGGATAACACCGCTGGGGATTAGGAAACTGGAGGGGTCGTCCATGCCTTTTTCCGGGAAATCCCCAAAAGTCATGAAATTGCCCAGGCCTTCTCCGCGCGTGGTCCAGTCTTTGTAAAAACCCGCGATAGCCAGGGTGTCAGGTACGTAGACCTGATCTACGAAAGTTTTCATTTCGCTGATGATTCCCTGTACCTGTGCCAGGCGTTTGGCATTGATCGCTGAATCCGAATTGAGATCGATCGGGCTGGGTACGCCGCCCACAACAAAATTGGGGTGTGGATTTTTGCCGCCGAATATAGCGTGCAATTTGGCTACGTCGCGTTGCCAGGCTAAGGCTTCAAGATAGTGCGAGACCGCCATCAGGTTGGCTTCAGCAGGAAGTTTGTAAGCCGGGTGCCCCCAATAGGCTTTGGCAAAAATACCCAGTTGTCCTGATTCAACAAAGCCCTTGAGTTTTTTCTTCATGTCGGCGAAATAGCCAGGGGAAGATTTAGGGTAGGAACTGATAGATTGTGCCAGCTCCGAGGTGGCTTTAGGGTCTGCGTCCAGAGCGGAAACGACGTCCACCCAGTCCAGTGCATGCAGGTGATAAAAGTGCATGACGTGATCATGTACGTATTGCGCGCCGATCATAAGGTTACGGATTAACTGGGCATTCGGCGGAATGCTGTAATTCAGTGCGTTCTCCACAGAGCGCACCGAGGCAATACCATGCACCAGCGTGCACACGCCGCAGATCCGCTGCGCAAAGGCCCAGGCATCACGTGGGTCACGGCCCTTGAGGATGGTCTCGATGCCGCGCACCATGGTGCCGGCAGAATAGGCCTGGGCAATTTTATTCCCTTCCATTTGCGCTTCGATGCGCAGGTGGCCTTCGATACGGGTGATCGGATCAACGACGACGCGTTTGCTCATGATAGACCTCGCTTGCTTAAGAAATTGTTAAGAATTTGATATTGCGCTTCTCGTTCACCGGTTTCGCTGCCGTCATCGGTATCGATTGACCAGGCGGTTCTGGCCATGCGCGCTGAGGTAGCAGCCTGTAGTGCAGGGCCGGCTTTTTTATATCCTTCCGGCATTAACGCGGCTTCGCAGGCGCGTGCGACAAAATACGCAGCCTGGGCTTTCCAGTCTCCTTCCGAGCCGCAACGTGTATGGCTTTCGATGGCGGCGGCTTTGACGGTTTTGAAACTGGCGGCCAGTTCAGATGGGGTCGCACCGGGGTCGGATGCCACGCCCACATTGTTGGCGATTCGACTATCGTCCGTCAGTTCAAGCACGTGCTCGGTAAATTGCGCGGCTAACTGGCGCTGTAAATTGCCATCCAGCGTTCCAGCCACTTCTCTGAATTGAGTTTCATTATTAATCGTGGTCATGCTTATGTCTCCACAGAATCGTCTAAATGTTCGGCCAGTGTCTCGGTCAGGCTGAGTACCGGTAATTCCATATGGTATTCCTCAAGGCCATCTTCGATATGAATTCGGCAGTTGGAACAGGCCGATACCAGCGCATCCGGATTGACTGCATCAATCTGATCTTTCTTGCGCTGAAATACCTTGATGCGTATTTCATCTGCACGCTCGTTGGAGCTGACGCCACCTCCGGCGCCACAGCACCAGTTCATGGCTCCGGCATCGGGCATCTCGACGAAATTATCAGAAAATTCCCTGATCAGCTTGCGCGGCTGCTCAAGTACCCCGCCACGGCGTGCAATCTGGCAGGGGTCGTGATATGTCAGGCGTTCGCTCATCTTGTCTTTGGTTTTAATCTTACCGGCGGCGCGCAATTCGTCCAGCACTTCCAGGATGTGCTTGACTTCAAAATCAAAGCGTTTACCAACAAGGTTGGGGCCCTCCCAGCGCAGCGCAGTATAGGCGTGTCCGCATTCCGGGCTGATGACGGTATTAACTTTCAGTTTCTCTGCGGCGTCCACGATGCGTTGCACCAGCTCTGCGGCAATCTCGGAGACACCAATTTGTATACCGCTGTTGGTGGCCTCAAAGGCTTCGCTTGAAAGCGTCCAGCTCACGCCTGCGTGTTTGAAAATTTTGGCAATCGCACCGATGTATTCCGGGAAGTTCATGATTTCCATTGAAGACAGCATGCACAGATACTCCACGCCTTTCACATCCATGGGAATGCTCAGACCGGTATCTTCTTCCAGATGGCGAATCTGGGCTTGCAACGCCGGCAACTTGACCCCCATCGGGCTGCCAATTTCGACCGCGCGCCGTGTGGCGCCAACCAGGCTTTCCGGTGCGTGGCCGCTGGCCGCAAAGCCTTCACGCATTTTACGAATCATGTAGGCGATATCATTGCCGACCGGGCACACCATCGAACAGCGACCGCACATGGTACAGCTGTCGTAAACCAGTTCTTCCCAGTCCGTCAGGTCCTGATCAGTGAGTGGTTTGCTGATTCCGGCCAGTTTGAGTAGTTTTCCCGTCAGGGTGTATTCCTGAAACCAGACCTTACGCAGCGGTGCGAGCTTGTTGATCGGGGTATATTTTGGATCGCCGGTCTCGGTATAAAACAAACAGGCATCCGCACACATACCGCAGCTAACACAGCTACTGAAAAAAGCCGCGGTGGGTGCGTCGATCTGTTCTTTAAAAACCTGGGTGGCTCGTTCGGTTGCTTTACTCATGACTGGACCCCTTTGATGCCTGTCACAGCACCGTTATAAAAACGCGCCAGGAACAAGGTGAACGCATGGCTAAGTTTGGTGAATGGGATTGCGATCATCAGTAATTCGACGCTCATAATGTGCAGGGCGATTAACATCGGCCCGGAGAAACCGATTCGGTGAAACGCCATATAACCCGTGATCAGTGGCAAGGTGGTGAGCGCCCAGACAATATAGTCCATGGGCCCGGACAAATAACGCTTCACTTTATTGTTCAGGCGATTAATCAATACCGCGATCAAGGCCAGTATCGTTATTACTGCAAAGGCGTCTACGATGGTGGTCGGCAGCGCCGGCCAGCTCAGCCCGGTCAGTTTGCTGAATACGAGGATATGGGGCGCTAGCAGGAAGATCACTACGAACAGGCCTATATGAAATATATAACCCGCCACAATGGTAAAGGTTGAGCGTTGGAAGGTTCCCGAATCCGGAACGGAACGGCTCACGATGGTGCGTAAGCCGCCCGTGGTAGCCGAGCCTTTGGGAGCTGCAAGATTTTCTTTTCGCCCCAACATCAGAATTTCGATGAGGCGCACAATTATGCCCATCACCAGAATGACGGTGGCAATTTCAAAAGCAGGGCCACGCGCCCATAATAACCATTCAGTAGCTGTCATGATTGTTCCTCGTTTATGTCCCGGGGCTTAAATCGTCCAGGGTAGTGGTTTGATGTTCGCTCAACGCGCGTTTTTTATTCGCCTTGTTAAGCGCCCCTGCTGCGACACCCGCGGCCGCACCCGCCGCGACCGCGTACACAGCGGTTCGTGCGATATCTGTAGTTGGAGTAGACAGAGCTTCATAAAAACCACCGGCATCCCAGAATTTAGGTTCCGAGCAGCCCAGACAGGGGTGTCCCGCCTCGATCGGGAAGCTGGTTCCATCATTCCACTTGGTTACCGCGCAGGCGTTGTAGGTAGTGGGCCCCTTGCAACCCAGTTTGTACAGGCACCAGCCTTTCCTGGCGCCTTCATCGTCGAAGGTTTCCGCGAATAAGCCCTTGTCATAGAAGGGTCGGCGATAGCAGCGATCATGAATACTCTGCCCGTAGAAAGCGACGGGACGCCCGAGTTGATCCAGTTCAGGCAGGCCGCCAAAGGTTAGAAAGTGCGCGAGTACGCCGGTGATTACCACCGGAATTGGTGGGCAACCTGGCACATTAACCACCGGCTTATCGGTAATGATCTCCTGTACGGAGACAGCGCCTGTCGGGTTTGGATCTGCGTTTGGCAGCCCGCCAAACGCCGAGCAGCTGCCCACGGCGATAATGGCTGCGGCGCCCGCGGCCGCCTCTTTGAGCATATCTTCATTACTGACACCGGCGATGGTTGAATAGCCCGGATTACCCAGGGGAATGGAGCCATCGACGACCAGCACGTAGTTGCCGTAATTTTCTTTCATCGCCTCTTCGCGTGCGGCTTCGGCAGCGTCACCGGCTGCGGCCTGCAAGGTGTGATGATAATCGAGTGAAATAGCATCAAATATCAGCCCCTCGATTGTGGGCGCGTGCGAACGTGTTAGCGACTCTGTGCAACCCGTACATTCCTGAAAAGATAACCATATCACCGATGGCCGGCGCGCGTTCTCCAGTGCTTCAGCGATGCGCGGAATCATTGTGGGAGGCAGGGCCATGAGCGAGGCTGTGGTGGCGCAGAATTTCAGAAAACCGCGCCGGCTAATGCCCTGGCGACGCAATGCTTCACCAACGGTTTCTCCTTGTGCCCCGGTGCTTTTAACTGCTGGGTTTAAGTCCATCGGGGATTTAACTGGTTCCATTATCATTCTCCGTAGAGGTCGTTTTTAGAGTATCGCCAAGTTGTTCGAGGCCGGCCTGAATGTCGCCTTCCTGAGCCTGCAAAATATCGGGGATCAGGGCAATTTCAATGTACTTTCCAAGTATCGTGCCGTCGGTATTGCTATGCGTAATCAGCCACACGCCGGGGTATTGAGTTTCTATGATGTCGCTACGCCCGAGTGCGTTGAGTTCAACCCTGACTTCGCCCTGGCCCAGTGCGGTTTCAATATGGGCTTCTTCACCCGGGGCCAATGGCATGCTACGCAGGTCGATGATGGTTTGTTCGCCTTTGTCCAGCAAGGCGCCGAGAGCATGGCGAACTTCATGCAGCAGGGGCGTGACGTTGCCCGTGAACTCTTCGGTTACCCTGACAGGAATGTCAAAATTGGCGGGCAGGGCATCGCCGCGATTCATGGCGAAATTTCCTCAAGATGGCTCGCAGGGAGCAATGTTTGGCCAACTGTGGGTAGTTGTTTCCAGTCTCTCAATATTTTTTCAATTTCCTCGATGGCCTGCGGGATCGCAGCGGCAACGACAGGGCTGGGAAATTCACCCCAGTCGATTTTCTCAGCCTGAATGCCGACCAGTACGCGTGGTTCGGGCAGGCACTCAGTTAAACGGGCGATATCCAGTAAATCCAGCAGACTGACTTCATGTACGCTGCGTCTTGGCAGGCCGAGAAAACGATCCATTTCCTCGTTGTGAAGGCAGCAGACGGTGCCGGGGGCCTGGTGGAAATTTGCTGCATCAATTACGATCAGCCGGCCGGCTTTTTCAATCCAGCTGGCGAGCGAAAAGCTCAAGGTGCCGCCATCAATATATTCAACACCGTCGATATCAGGATATTTGTCCTGCAGCGCATTTAATACATGAATGCCAATTCCCTCGTCCGAGAGCAGTGTGTTTCCAACCGCAAGTATTAAGGTATTTTTAGAACGCATTTTTATCTTTTCCATACCTTAATATATTAAGGGTTTTATGATTTTATTATTTGACGAGCATCAAGGTTAGACGGGAAATGGTTTATTAGAATAGCTTCACCAAAAAAAAGAGGAATTAGTCTATGTGCCTGGGTATCCCGATGCAGGTAAAGTCGATCGATCAGTATCAGGCGATTTGCGAGGCCAAAGGCATCGAGCGTGACGTAAGCCTGTTTATGCTACAGGATGAGGACATCAGGCCCGGTGATTTTGTGGTGGTGCATGTGGGTTACGCGATCCAGAAGATTTCTCAGCAGGAAGCACAATCAGCATGGGAAGTTTATGATCAGATGCTCGCAGCCGAAGATGCGCTGGCCGAAGAGCTGGTAGACGCTCCCGGCGCGTGACACGCCCATGCATGAGCTAGCGATTTGCCAGGCGCTAATGGATCAGGTCGATCAGATTGTTCTTGAGCAGCATGCGAC
This sequence comes from Gammaproteobacteria bacterium, assembly GCA_030590945.1. GTDB lineage: Bacteria > Pseudomonadota > Gammaproteobacteria > Arenicellales > Poriferihabitantaceae > JAAELZ01. Next base: position 52,781 of record JAUVBY010000001.1, read on the forward strand.
AGGGGTGGCGAAAATTATTTTACAGATTGGGCCTTTGTCGGGTGTTGAGCCGCACTTGCTGAAGCAGGCCTTTCCTCTGGCCAGTGCGGGTACACTGGCGGAGCATAGCCTGTTGGAGATTAAACCACAGGCGATCGAGGTTGAATGCTCAAAGTGTAGCCAGCGTACGCTTGCGAAACCCAATCGACTGGTGTGTGGGGCCTGTGGCGACTGGAAAACCCGTTTGATTAGCGGCGATGAAATGTTGCTGGAAAGTGTTGAACTTATTTGCGAAGAGGAGATGAATCATGTGTGATACCTGTGGCTGTAACATTACAGATGGCAATGCGCACCTGGTAAAGCCGGGTGGTAAGTTGTCTTTGACCGCGTCGGGCAATGAAGCCGTATCAGTGTTGCGTAGCTTGCTTCATGAAAACGATCATGCCGCCGCGCATAACCGCAGCCATTTTGACGAACATGGTGTACTGGCAATCAACCTGATGTCTTCGCCCGGAGCCGGGAAAACAGCCCTGCTGGAAGCGACGATACAAGCTCTGGGTGACCGTTATCGTTTTGCGGTGGTGGAAGGTGATCTTGAAACCGAGAATGATGCTGAGCGTATACGGCGCCATGGAATTCCAGCGGTACAAATCACCACTGGCAGTGCCTGTCATCTGGATGCTCACATGGTGCATGATGCCCTGCATGAACTGAATCTCGATGATATCGATGTATTATTTATAGAGAACGTGGGTAATCTGGTATGCCCGGCCAGTTTCGATCTGGGCCAACACTTAAATGTGACCTTATTGTCCGTGCCGGAAGGCGATGACAAGCCCGCCAAGTACCCGGTAATATTTCGCGTAGCGGATCTGGTGCTGCTGACCAAGGCCGACCTGTTGCCTGTACTGGACGATTTCAGCCCCGAGAAAGCCGAACAAAATCTGCGTAACCTGGCTTCTGAGGCGCCTTTGTATACGGTGACCGTTAAATCAGTCCTCGCGCTTGAAAGCTGGTTGAACTGGCTGAAGGCTGAAGTTAAAGCTCAACGGGCGCGCGTTGCGAAAGGGGAGACATCGCAACCGGCGATCCAGCCGGAAGGTGCGGCATTGCATGAAAGCTCCCCTCTTTAACAAAGAAGGGTTGGGGGAGATTTGGGTGTTGCAAGCAGTTTTGGAATATCAATACCTTGTCTTCCGCTCAAATCCCCCTCTATCCCCCTTTAATAAAGGGGGAGGTAATTCTGGAGCATTAAACCCATGACCACTACCGCAAAAAAATGGCTGGAGCGTATTCATGCCTTGCCGCTTGAAGGCGTCACCAAAATTATGAATGTTTGCGGCGGGCATGAGCGTTCAATCACCATGGCTGGTTTACGAAAGGTTTTACCGGACGAAATTGAACTGGTGCCGGGGCCGGGTTGTCCGGTGTGTATTTGCCCGGAAGAGGACGTGTTTGAAGCGATCCAGCTGGCGCTGAATGAAGACATAATCCTGATTGCTTTTGGTGATATGCTGCGTGTGCCGGTAAACGTATCTAAAACTCGGGCACGTACGCTTGAACAGGCCAAAGCAGCCGGCGCCGATATTCGGCCGATCGCGACTCCCCGGGAGGCCGTTGATATTGCCGCTCAGAATCCGGATAAAGCCGTCGTATTTTTCGCCGCAGGATTTGAAACCACCACTGCACCAGTGGCGTCTATGTTAGTGCAGGGGGTGCCGAAAAATCTCTTCATACTGTTATCCGGCAGGCTCACCTGGCCCGCGGTGGCCATGTTACTCGATTCCGGCCAGGCCGCCTTTCAAACGCTGATTGCACCGGGGCATGTCGCCACAGTAATGGGTCCCGAAGAATGGCAGTTTGTACCGGAGGAGCATAAAATGCCGGCAGCCGTTGCTGGATTCAGTCCGGAATCGCTGTTGGCAGCGATGTATTCGGTATTGCGTCAGAGGGTTGAAGGCAAGGCCTTCCTTGATAATTGTTATCCGGAGCTGGTTCGCGCCGGGGGCAACCCGACGGCGCAGGCCCAGCTAAAAACCTCGATGGACGTGGTGGATGCTAACTGGCGGGGAATCGGGGTAATTCCACAATCAGGCTTTGCTTTGAGTGAGGCGTATGCGCAACACAATGCGCGGAAGCAATTTCCCAGTTACGCCGAAGATGCGCGTAAACGCGCCGGCGAAATGCCGCCCGGTTGCGATTGCGCGAAAGTGGTGCTGGGCCAGATTTATCCGGATCAGTGTCGTTTGTATGCCAACGCCTGTGTCCCCAGGAATCCGGTGGGGCCGTGCATGGTGTCTGATGAAGGCGCTTGCCGGATATGGTGGTCGGGTGGTGTACGCAAAAACGCTGTTTCGTAGTTCTGGAAGCAATGGAGTTATCGATCAGCCCCGTCGACAGGATTGCGTCATTGAGGAAGAAAGTGACGTGGCAAATTACATGGATGACGTATTATGCAAACCACGAGAAAGGCATAAAACATCTGGATTGTCGCGCTACGCGCGCAATGACATTGCAAAATGAAAGATAAATCGGTTGCCCGGAAAATCTACGTAAGCGGTCGGGTTCAGGGCGTTGGCTTCAGGCCATATATTTACCGCCTCGCTGATCACTGCCAGCTGACCGGTAGTGTGTGTAATCGCATGGGCCAGGTCGAAATTGTTGTGCAGGGCAGGGCTGAGCAGGTAGATCAGTTTGGCGCTGTTCTGGTCGAACTATCACCGCGGATTGCAAAACCATTTATTGTGTCCAGCAAAGCCGTGCCCCCGAAAGAGCGGGATAAATTTGAAATCTTGCCGAGTGAAGCAAAGGGCGAGGCCTCAATACATGTGCCGCCTGATTTTTTCACTTGCCCCGATTGCCTGGCGGAGCTGCGTGATCCGAAAAATAGGCGATACGCTTACCCCTTTATTAACTGCACCCAATGCGGGCCACGTTATACCCTGATCGAAGGCTTGCCATACGATCGGCCTAATACCAGCATGGCCGGTTTTAAACTGTGTGATGATTGCAGGAAAGAATACGAGGCACCGCTGAATCGTCGTTTTCACGCGGAACCGATCGCCTGCCCGACGTGCGGGCCGGCACTTTGTTATGAATCGGCTGCGCTGAAAACAGGTACTGATCTGGCGCCGCTGAGGCAGGCTGTAAAGGCTTTACGTAATGGTCAGATTGTGGCGGTAAAAGGAATTGGTGGTTACCACCTGATATGTGATGCGCGTAATAAAGCTGTGGTTGATCGCCTGCGCGCATCCAAGCATCGTCCGCATAAGCCCCTTGCGGTGATGTTCGTGGCGGAAGCTTATCGGGAAGATTCTGAATTAAACCGCGCAGTGATTGTGCCGGATGCGCAGTGGGACCGACTTAATCAGCCGGATCGGCCAATAGTATTGTTGCGCAAGCAAGGCGATTGCGGGCTGGCTGAATCAATAGCGCCCGGGCTAAATGAAATAGGAGTGATGCTGGCGTACAGCCCGTTACACGATGTGTTGCTGCGTGAATTTGGCGGGCCAGTGGTGGCCACTTCCGGGAACCTGAGTGGTGAGCCGGTAATTACTTCAAGTGCTATGGCTGCGCGCCGACTTGCGGGAGTGGCGGATGCCTTTTTGCATCACAACCGACCCATTGTTCGCCCGGCAGATGATTCTGTACTGCGTTTTATCGCCGGCCGTCCGCGGACAATGCGTTTAGGGCGCGGTTTGGCACCGCTGGAGCTGACCTTGCCCTTTAGCTTGCCGGAACCCGTTCTGGCGCTTGGGGGGCATATGAAAGTGACAGTTGCACTCGCGTGGGGCCGGCGAATAGTGGTTTCTCCGCATATTGGTGAAATGGAGTCGCCACGTAGCCTTAGGGTTTTTGAGCAGGTGCTGGGTGATCTTCAGGCTTTGTACGGCGTTGTTGCGAAGCGACTGATTTGTGATGCCCACCCTGCGTATGCCAGTCATCGATGGGCGTTGAAACAGGATTTACCCGTCAATACTGTGTGGCATCATCACGCGCATGCTTCATCGCTGGTTTTAGAGCCCATGTCCACATTTTCCGGGCAGGAAAAAATGCTGGCTTTCACTTGGGACGGAGTCGGCTGGGGGCCGGATGAAACACTTTGGGGTGGAGAGGCCTTGCTGGGTACCCCGGGGAACTGGCAGAGATTTGCGCATTGGCGGCCTTTTAATGTGCCCGGAGGTGATCGGGCCGGCCGCGAGCCGTGGCGCAGTGCGGCGGCTTTGTGTTGGGCCCTGGGGATTAATTATTCGCGGTCCGAAGCGCTGCGGGAAAATACTATAGAACTGCTGCACACCGCCTGGGAGAAAAGGATTAACGCCCCGCAAACGAGCGCAGTGGGGCGCCTGTTTGATGGTGCCTCTGCGCTGTTGGGTCTTGTCGAGCAGGCGAGTTTTGAGGGGCAGGGGCCAATGTATCTCGAAGCACTTGCCGAAGGGATTCGTGGTTCGACGATATTATTGCCCATCCATGTTTTACCGGACAAGTCAGGTTTAAAGGGCAAGGGGTACCAAATCGACTGGGCGCCGCTGGTCAGGCATATGCTGGATGACGAACTAAGCCCCGGACAGCGCGCGGCAGACTGGCATGAATCGATGGCGAAAGCCTTGCTGGTGGTTTCCGAGCTGGCAAGGAAAGAACACGCAATAGAGCGTATCGGTCTGTCAGGGGGTGTGTTTCAGAATCGCGTTCTGAGTGAGCGGGTGATCCAGCTGTTAAAGAAACAGGGATTCGATTATCAGTTTCCCGGGCAGGTTCCAGTGAATGATGGTGGCTTATGCGTGGGGCAGATCGTGGAATATTTATATCAACAAAATTCAGGTTAAATGATCCTAATTTCCCCAGTTGGACAGGGTATAGTGTGCTTCTGTGGTGGTGCAGGGCAAGGCGTAACTGCGCGGAATGGTCATTCCCTTTCAAGCCGTTACAACGTGGCCATACGCCAGCACAGGGGTGCAATATACCCTGTAGCGCCTTTAACCCATACAGTGAAAAGAAAAAACACACCCTTTTTAATTGATTCATATGCTTATCCATCTTTCATAGCGGTCAACTGAGGATTTTAGGATTATGCGAGACAAATATATATCTCTGGCACATGGTAACGGTGGCATCTATATGCGTGAGCTCATTGAGCAGCTTTTCGCGCGTTACCTGGGCAATCCGGATCTCGATGTTCAGGCAGATGCCGCACATTTGCAGTTAAGCTCCAGCGATATCCTGTTCACTACCGACGGGTTCACCGTGCAGCCGCTGGAGTTCCCTGGCGGTGATATTGGATCATTAGCAGTGCATGGCACCACCAATGATCTGGCGGTTTCGGGGGCTAAGCCCGTGTATCTGAGCCTGAATGCGTTTATCGAAGAGGGTCTGGAGATCTCGGTGCTTGAGCGTATTATTCAGAGCCTGGCGAGAGCCGCAAAGCAGGCAGGTGTCGTAGTCGCAGCGGGTGATACTAAGGTGCTGCCACGCGGTGAAGGTGGCGGACTGTATCTTGCGACCACGGGCATTGGTATACGCCAGAACCCGTACCCGCTGGGGCTGGACCAGATTCAGGCCGGGGATAAGATGCTGGTCAGCGGTTCGGTCGGTGATCACGGTATTGCGGTGATGCTGGCGCGCGAGCAATTTGGTCTGCGTGGTGATTTACAATCCGATTCGGCCAGCGTACTGCCCTTTACAGAGTGCCTTCTGGACCTGCCCGGCTTGCATTTTATGCGTGATCCGACTCGAGGTGGTCTGGCGACGGTTTGCCACGAGTTGAATCGTGCTACCGGCCTGGGAATCCGACTAAAACAGGATGACATACCGGTTAATGAGCCCGTGCAGTCGGTCTGTGATATGTTGGGATATGATCCGCTCTATCTGGCCTGTGAAGGGCGCGTAGTTGCGGTGCTTGCCGCTGCGGATGCCGATGAGGCGCTGCAACGCTGGGCGGAGTTACCCGGCGGAGAGTCAGCTTCGATATTTGCTGAGTTCGGTAATGATCATGACTCGGTCTTACTGGAAACCCATTTCGGGGGGGAGAGAATTCTGGAAGAACTTGAAGACGATCCCCTGCCACGCATTTGCTAGTGCTCTTTCGGTGAAAGAGCACTAGTAGCCGGATAACAGGTATATCACACAGGTGATTCTCAGATTGACGCCCCCTAACAGCAGCCAGCCTTGAACGCGTAACCTGGTTATACTTTGTGCGATATACCAGAAATCAGTTTTACTAAAAAATCAAACCCAATTGAGTATCGCTATATTAAAACCCTCGTTTTTGCTGGGCGCGTATCAGGTAGTTCATGCGGTTTAGATCCCGTTCGTCCAGAGTCAACGCCGTTTCTACCCAGATGTCCACCACAGACATCAGTGATTCCCTTGATACCGGGTCAGCCACATTGATTGCACTGCGCAATGCGCGGGCCGCGTGGCCTGTTTTTTTGTGCTGTTCGATGTAATCATTGACCGCCGCTTCACCCTGGCCTTCATCGGCCAGCACGTCTACAATGCCCATGTCGAACAGTTCTTCAGCGCCATAGGTTCGCCCGCTCAGGATAAATTTTTCGGCTTCGACCGGTGATAGTCTTCTGGCCAGAAACTGGTAGGCACCCATGCCTGGAAACATATTAAACAGTACTTCGGGCAGGCCCATGGTGGCTTGTCGTTCAGCTACCAGTACGTTTGCAGCTAATGCGGTTTCCATGCCCCCGCCCATAGCGCTACCCTTGACCAGCGCAATGGTGGTCATGGGCAGGCCCATGGCGATAGAGTTCTGGTAGATAAGCTCTACGCAGATGGTGGCGTATTCGGTCAGGCGTTTTCGATCGCCCTGCTTGATCAGTGAATAAAAGTAGGGCAGATCGCCGCCTAAGTTAAAGGTGTCGGCAATTTCCGAGTTGATCACCATGTAGGCCGGGTGTTTGGAATTTCTATCATTTTCAGTGCGGTTCTGATAATGATTGGCGAAATTTGACTGAAACGTGCGAAATGCCTGTATTAATTCCAGGGTGAATTTCGGAGGGCAATCCGGTCGTAAGCTCAGCCAGAACGTCGAAGAATCGACATCAAATCTCGTATCAAAAAACGGGTTGTCAGATTCAGGATTGCGACTGGTTGTCGAAAATAGTTGATGGACCGTAGATTTTGTTGCATAGTCGGTAGTGGGGTAGATTGCGTCATATTTTAGGTCACGCTTGGTTGTGTCTGTGTCTAGTGCTCGTACTAACATGGTATTACTCCTCTGAAGTTAAGGACACAAATGAAGGTTTTTCATCCGTGCCAAGGTTGGCTTAGTTGACAGAATACAATAGCAATAGACCAAAAACACTGTTTTGCCGCAATAATTTCACCGCTGTTCAGCTTGTGTATGGGTAGCAGATTTAAATTTATTTGCTGGTAAACAAGCTATAATGCCCCGCATAAATCAATAAACCGCGAGACAAACTAACTGCTCATGACTCAAACAAGCTACACCGCTGAAGAAATCCGCCAGAAAGTGTATTCAGTCGTATTTGAAGTATCCGGGATTGAAACTTCGAAGCTGGATGATAAATTAACCGTTAACGATGATATTGCGCCCAGATCACTTGATCGTGTCACTCTGTTTATGGCGCTGGAAGATGAGTTTTCTACGTCCGTTGCGGAAGAGGAATTGCAGGATATTGTAACGCTGGGAGATTTAATTAAATATGTGGAACGCAAGGCTGGAATAAGCCCGGACTGAGTTCTAAGATATTGTTTTAGCTATGGAAAGCAAAAACAAAGTAGTCATTACCGGCATGGGCACACTCTGCCCGCTGGGATTATCAACAGCTGAATTCTGGCACGCCTGTCTGGAGGAAAAACAGGCGGTTTCGTCTATACCCGGTAAGTGGTTGGAATATGCTGACTATAGCTCCCGATATTGGGCACCCTTGCCCGAAATTGATTATTCTCAATTTGGTATTAACCGAATTGAAGCCCTGCGCCTGGATCCGGTCAGTAAACTGAGCCTTGCCGCGGCCGGACAAGCGCTCGACGATGCCGGCGTCAAAGTTCGCCCTGTTAATCGTAAGCAAACTATCTTTGAGCTAGACGGTCTCGATCAGGAACGCTGTGGAGTAATCCTGGGAACAGGAATAGGCGGTTTGAATACGACCCTTGACTCACATACGGTTCATCTTTTTACGCGATATCGCCAGGAGATTGAGAACCTGCTGGATACACGTGAACTGGGACCCGATACGCAACGAGAGTTGCAAACGCTATTAAAGCGCATGGACTACCCGCATCGCTATAATCCCTTCACCGTGTCGATGATCATGAATAATTCGATATCGGCGAATATTGCCATCCGATATCAATGTAAAGGGCCGAATAAAGTTATTTCCATTGCCTGTGCCTCAGGCACGGCCGCGCTGGGGCAGTCTTACGAAGAAATTCAGAACGGACGCCTTGATTTTGTGATTTCGGGCGGTGCGGAGTACAAATACGATAAAACAGGAGCGGTGTTCAGGGGGTATGACATCGCGGGTACCCTGGCGCATGATTTTGCCTCGCCTCAGGACGCGAACCGACCTTTCGATAAAAATCGTAACGGGTTTTTATTTAGCGAAGGCGCAGCTGCGATCCTTATACTTGAGGAGAAACAACATGCGCTTGGGCGGGGGGCTAACATCATTGCGGAAATTAGTGGCTATTCAGAAAGTTTCGATGCGTATAGCATTATGAGTCCGGAGCCGGATGGAGTACAGATAGAGCGCATGATTCGAAGTGTATTGCAGCAGGCGGATGTGGCGCCGGATGAACTCGATTATATAAATGCACATGGTACCGGCACGGTGGCCAATGATGAAATCGAATGCCGTGTCATCGAACGGGTATTCGGTGACAAGCCCGTAGTGAATTCTACCAAGTCATGGGTTGGTCACACTATTGGCGCAAGTGGCGCCTTAGAGGCGCAAGTCGCCGCACTTAGTATCCGGGACCAGATTACGCATGGCAACGCCAATCTGGAAAATCCAATTTCAGATATCCGGCTACTAAAAACACAGGAAAACCTTGATATTTCTTCAGCTTTGACGCATTCTTTCGCATTCGGTGGGCATAATTGCGCACTGATGCTTAGAAAATCGACCTGAAGGAGACTCTGTAGCGAACAGATTTAAGCAAAATGTTTGAACGAATTCGGCAAATTGTCAGTGACAAAATTCCATCTGAGGTGTCCTCGGAGTTGGAGCAGGCGCTGCTGCGTACTGCGCTCGGCACACTAGTCGTGATCTTTTTGCTTGCAACAAATGTACTAAGTGGGTTGCAGCTAAGCCTTATGTTGCCCGCTTACCTGGGTGCCATTTACGCATTCCCGGTGCTGGTCATACAGCAGGGGTTTTCCAATATTATACGCAGAGTGCTGGGTATTTTGCTCGATATTGGTATGATCTCTCTGGCCATTCATCTGGCCGGGGAGCAGGGCGCACCGCTGTTGTTTTTGTATTTATGGATTACCATCGGTAACGGTTTTCGCTACGGCATACCATATTTACTCGCCGCCATGGCCGTCAGTGTCCTCTGTTTTGCACTGGTAATATCCGGCAGTGATTACTGGCAGGAGCACATCATGGTTAGCATCGGCGTTCTGCTCGCTATGGTGGTTACGCCTCTGTACGCTGCGGGCCTGATAAGCCGGCTTGAAGAGGCCCGGGCTAAAGCGGAATCTGCTAACCAGGCGAAGAGTAATTTTGTCGCCAACATGAGTCACGAAATTCGCACGCCGCTCAATGGTGTCATCGGCTTGAGTGATTTGCTTGCGCAGACCAGCCTGAACAAGACACAGACTGAAATGGTTGAAACCATTCAAAGTTCAGCACATTCGTTATTGTTCCTGGTCAACGACATCCTGGATTTTTCCAAAATTGAAGCCGGAGAATTCGAATCACACGCCAAGGAGTTTGATCTGCACGGCGTCGTCAATGCAACCGTGCGCATGTTGAGCCCACAGGCTGAATCAAAAGGTGTTTCACTTACCGCCGATATCGATTCCGGTATCCCGGACTATGTGATGGGCGATGATCAGCATATCAGGCAGGTGCTGATCAATCTGGTTGGCAATGCGGTTAAATTTACCGAAAAGGGCGAAATAGACGTTCGTGTAACACTGGGCGAAGAACGTGAACGGAATTTGTCGGTTCGTTTTGAGATTATAGATACCGGGGTCGGTATCCCTTATGAAGATCAGGGGCGAATTTTCGAAAGCTTCCAGCAGGCGGATAACTCCGAAGCTCGTAAGCATGATGGTACAGGTTTGGGTGTAACCATCAGCCGTGAATTGATACGAATTATGGGAGGTGACTTGCGGCTGCAAAGTACCCCCGGACAGGGCTCGCGTTTCTGGTTTACGCTGAATCTTCAGTTATGTGAAGAGGAAGAAATCCTGCTTCCGGAAGAGACTGCCGCTTCATTAAATAACACCATCATACCATTTGTCCGCCCGGGTGTTACTGCCACGGCCGACAACACAAACCTGGAAATACTGGTAGCAGAAGATAACGTCGTCAATCGAAAAGTTATCACCATGATTCTTGAAAATGCAGGGTTTAAGGTTCACACGGTTAATGATGGTGCCCAGGCGCTCGATGCGCTTGACGATAATCGATATGACCTGGTCATTGTCGACATGCAAATGCCAATTATGGGTGGTATTGAAGCAATGAAAATGTACCGCATGGGGAATCCGCAGCATGTCAATACGATTCCTTTTCTTGTCTTGACGGCCAACGCGACCACCGACGCCCGGAAAATGTGTCTTGAAGCCGGTGCCGATGCATTTTTGACCAAACCGGTCGATTCAGGACGTTTGTTGCATTATGTGACAGCGTTGACCGGGATTGAGGAAGAATACAAGCAGGTGCGCAAGAGGGAAAATGAATCCCGCTCAAAGGTATTTGACCCGGAGATTTTGCTCGAGCTTAAGATGATTCGAGAAACTGCGGGCGCATTGGAGGACATGATTGAAATTTTCCAGAGCAGCGCCAGCGAGCTTCGACAATCAATGGCGGACGACCTGGCGAGTAATAACATCCAGTTGTTTAAGGATCATGCGCATGCAATGAAAGGTAGTGCGGCGAATGTGGGGGCCAACCGAATTGCGGATGCCTGCCACCAGGCAAAAGCGCTGCTGCCGGGAAGCCTGCAATCTTCGGGGCGTGAACTGCTGGCCGTTCTAGCTAATGAATTCAGTCAATTTGATAAAACGTTCGCCTCATTTTCCGCCGAACGGAATAACGACAGTAGCAATACAACGGATATTTAAGTTTTGATTGTGGTGGTATTTAACCGGGGCATTGCTTCGTGGTAAGGCTATGAAAAAACTTGAAGTCACCTTACTCAAACCTTCGAAATACCGACTTGACGGTATGCTGGAACGTTTCGAATCGGGCTTTATGCCCAATGCCACACTGAGCCATATTGCGTCGCTAACCCCGGCGAAAATAAAAGGGGCCCAAGTGTCGGTGCATTACGTTGATGAATACGTGCAGACTGATCTGGAGTATCTGAATCTGCTGCACGGGGATACGGATACCATTCAATTGCTTGCCCTGGTGGGGGTGCAGTCACATCAGTTCCATCGGGCAATCGACCTGGCGGCCTACGCCAGAAAGCATGGCGTACAACACGTGGTTATCGGCGGGCCACATGCCATGACCTGCGATACAAGTTTATTGCACAACCGGGGTGTGAGTTTTGTGCTGGCTGAAGCGGAGCTGGTGTGGATGCAAATCCTGCATGACGCGATGGAAGGGGAGCTGCAACCCGTCTACGGGCGTGAGCAACGTTGGGCGCAAACGCTGGACAATGTGGTTATCCAGCCGCCTCCTGCAGCGGAGGTCGGTCGTTACTGGGTGCCCATGGTTGGTTTGTATCCGGTTAGGGGTTGCCCCTTTGTTTGCAATTTTTGTTCGGTGATCAAAATAGCCGGCCGCCAGGTTCGCTTTCCGAGTATTGACTCGATTATCGAATCATTGAAAAATGTTGAGCGAAATGGCATCGAATACGTGATGTTCACCTCGGATAATTTCAATAAGTTTCCCGAAGCGCCGGATTTGCTTGAAGCCATGATCAGGGAAAAGATTAAAATCAAGTTTTTCTTTCAAAGTGATACACAGATTGTGCGCCAGCCCGAACTCATGGAGTTACTAAGCCGCGCGGGGGCGGTCGAAATGTTCGTTGGTGTTGAATCGCTGGACAAAGCGGCTCTGAAACAAATGCATAAAATGCACAATAAGCCGGAATCCTATGGCGATATTATTCGTCTGTGCAACGAAACCGGTATTCGAGCGCACTTTTCGAACATCATAGGGCTCCCGGATCAAACCGAGCAGGGGGTGCATGATCATTTGCAGGGAATAATCGATCTGGGGCCGGATATCGCTTCATTTTATATCATGACCCCCATTCCCGGTACGGAACAATATAAGGATTTTCGGCAGCAGGGTTTAATCTACGAGACCAACCTGGATCGTTTTGATACCACTACCCCTACGTTTTATCATGAACACATAGCGCCGGATCGATTACAGGATTTATTGTACGAAGTCGCCTGGAAGTTTTATCGCAACGCCATGCGCAAAGACTATGCGGATGAACAGATCAGGCGCTTTGTCATATTTTGTCGATGGGCGGCTTCGAATCGCATGCATCATATGTCCGGTGGTACCCGGTTGGTGAGCATTGATCGCGCTGAAGATTATTTCGCCTATCGATCAGACGTATTTGACGTTGGCAGGGAGCTACCCCTGCCGGATAATTTGGAGCTCTCGCAAAGTGATACGCAGTTTAATCGTGTCGTAGACTGGAAAAAGAAACGCACGTAAAAAGTAGGGCTACTATACGTGACCCGGAAGTTCGCGGTGTAATTTGAAAAACTCACAGATGCTGCTAGCAAACAAATCGGATTCTGAAAGCGTTTCCGGTTTGGTCAGTACCTCGATCGCTTCGTTTGCCAGAGTTTCGGGAATGGCGCTTGATTTACGCACTTCAAGCAGTCGACGATTAATCTCCAGGCTAAATTCAGGGTGTGCCTGTATGGTCAGAATCTGATCGCCAATCATCAGTCCGGCATATTCACAAAAATCGGAACTTGCAAACACTTCAGCTCCAGGGGGTAACGCTACGATTTGATCCTGGTGAAAAATATTCAGAGTAATTTGCTTGTGTTTGTCGATGGGTGCGCCGGGTGTCAAGGCGTAGGTATCCACGCCTAGCCCCCAGCCTTTATCGGATTTCTCTACGCGCCCCCCAAGAGCTTCAGCGATGATCTGGTGGCCAAAGCAAATGCCTACCAGCGGTATTTTGGCATCTACAATTTTCCGGATAAAGTCTTTGAGTGCGGGAATCCAGGGCTGCCTGCCATAAACACTGAATTTTGAACCGGTTATCAACCACCCCTCACAATCTCTGGCATCGCCCGGCATTTGGCCATCAATCACCCGGCAAACCTTGAATTCAAACTCATCATGCTTCTGTCCAAGCAATTGCTCAAACATATTATTATAGTTGCCGTGCTGCTGAAGAAGTTCTTCGGGCGCATCACCCGTCTGGAGTATGCCGATTTTCATGGGCCAGGAAGCGCTGTAAAGTATTAAAAGTCGATTGTGATTTGAGGGCCTGAAAATGTCAAATAATATAAAAACATGTACGCCGGTGGCGGGAGGCTTAAGCTCGGCACAGGCGCTGGCCATATTACGCGGCCTTGGCGACCTCAATTTTATCGGGGCCGATGTGGTTGAAGTGGCACCAGCGTACGATCATGTCGAAATTACCGCGATCGCCGCCGCCACGATTGCGCACGATTACCGGGTGTTGATGGCACAGAAGAAGGCTTAACGCCGGTCGAATTTACTCGCGAGCACCAGTGCTGACCGTGTTTCTCTGACGCCTTTCAAGGCGCATATATTATCCAGAACGGCATCCAGTTCCGCAGGTGAAACCACGCGCACGATCGCTATAAAATCGATTTTTCCACTGACCGTAAACAGGGCTTCTACTTCCGGGATTTTCTCAAGCGTAGTCGTGATGCTCGCCGCAGCGTGAGGATCAATCACCAGGTTAACGTATGCCTGAAATGCTCCACTGGCACCATCGTCCGCGAGCCTGACCGTATAACCCTGAATCACTCCGCTCGCTTCCAGTTGGTCAAGGCGCTTTTGTGCGGTGGTTCTGGCGATCCCTAATTTTCGAGCAAGATCACTCACAGATATACGCCCATTTTGTTTCAGGGCGTTGATCATTAGCCGGTCGCGGTTTTTAAGGTCCATATGTTTATTATCACTACTGTCCGGTTAAAGCGTCATTCCCGCGAAGGCGGGAATCCATAAGCCTGTTTCTGACGGTATTATGGATCCCCGCATACGCGAGGATGACGATAAAACGGGATTTAGGTTTTAAGTCTCTTAA
>JAUVBY010000154.1 GCA_030590945.1 Gammaproteobacteria bacterium
AAAGTATTGAGTGATGCAGATAAAACCACCCTGGTGCTGGTCAGCCGTGCTGACAGCATCGCCCTGGAAGAAGCCGCCCGCTCCGGAAAAGAGCTTAGCGAGCAGGGTATCGCAAACCAGCACCTCATTATCAACGGCGTTTTTCATGCCAGCAAAGATAATGACGTCATCGCGCAAGCCTTTGAGCGGCGAAACAATCAGGCACTGGACTCCATGCCGGGCTCACTGGCCACGTTACCACGCACTCAGATTGGCCTACAAGGCCATAACATTGTTGGCCTGGAGGCTTTACGTGGCTTGTATCTGGAAAATAAGGCCCCTCATATTGCACCACTTTCTTGCGATAAAAAAGCGTTGACTGACGCCTTATTACCATTTTCCGATTTGATAGATAACCTCTCCGCACCCGGAAAAGGCCTGATCATGGTCATGGGCAAAGGCGGCGTGGGCAAAACCACCATCGCGGCCGCTGTTGCCTATGAGCTGGCATCGCGCGGCTTTCCGGTCCATCTCAGCACTACCGACCCGGCCGCACATATCGATCAGGTCATCGGGGCAGATATTGAGGGACTGGAAGTGAGTAGAATCGATCCCAAACAGGAAGTGGAAGCCTATATAACCCATGTTCTAAAAAGCAAAGGCAAAGGCCTTGACGCGGAAGGACTGGCCTTGCTGGAAGAAGATTTACGCTCACCCTGCACAGAAGAAGTCGCCGTATTTCGTGCCTTTTCCCGAACCGTGTCAAAAGCGCGTTCCGGTTTTGTGGTACTCGATACTGCGCCAACAGGGCATACCCTGCTACTACTCGATACCGCAGGCGCATATCACCGCGAAGTTGAACGTAGCCTGGCAGACTCAGATACAAACCTGACAACGCCTTTGATGCGCTTACAGGATGCGGATTTCACAAAAATTCTCATTGCGACACTGGCTGAAACCACCCCCGTATCTGAAGCCGAAAAACTTCAACAGGACCTGGGCCGGGCCGGCATTAAACCCTACGCCTGGATAGTTAACCAGAGCCTGGCGATGACCGGGACGACAGACCCCATTTTGGTTCAACGCAGCCAATCTGAAATAGAGCTGATTAACCGGGTCCAAAAAGATCATGCTGACAGTACAGTAGTAATTCCGTGGCTGGCAAACAGCCCTACCGGAGCTAAAGGACTCAGATCAATAGCGCAAAATAATGCGACCTTAGCCGCGTAGCATCAGCCTGGATAGTATCCGCAGACACGAGAACGTGTTAGGGCCGTGATTTGCAGCTGTTGAAAACTAAGCAATAGCGGTCTATCTATCCGTACCTGTTGTGGTGCATGTGTTAACGTTAGCTCGCTCTGGAAAATGACACAAAACCATGCCAAATGAACACTGCAAAAATTACCCCGCCGAACTAAGCGGGCTAATTGAACAGTTTAAGCAAATTATTGAAACGCCCGGCAACCATGATCACCACGTCAGCCGCTACCTTCCTGCGCGCAAGCTGGCGAAAAAACTTGATCTGGCGCTGGGTACAGAAGGCTGCGAAGACGCTGACATTATTGCTGCTCTGCTGAGCTATCTACGCTATACCCCAAAAGCCTGGCAGACCAACTTCAACAAGCTGCTGTATTCGGGTTTTAATGCCCCGGGCGTGCTGGCAGATTGGGTCACGAGTGTGAGCAATGCCACCATGCATACCTATCAGGTCTCGCCGGTAGCGAGCCTGATGGAACAGGAACTTATCCACTCACTAAACCGACTGGTCGGCTTTGACGATGGTGATGGCATCATGGTTAGTGGTGGAACCATGGCTAATATGGTGGCGATGATGCTCGCAAGGCATCGGCTATGCCCGAACATTAAAGAACAGGGGTTCAGCGGCAAACAACTGATTGCCTATGTATCAGAACTGGCCCACTATTCATTCGAAAAGGCAGCTATTGTTTTGGGCATTGGCACACAGAACCTGATTCCGGTGAAAACCGACCAGCAGGGCCGCATGGACCTCGAGGCACTGGACAATGCGATTAGCAATAGTATTCGTGATAATAAGCAACCCTTTTTTATTGGCTTAACCGCGGGCACCACGGTGATTGGCTCATTTGACCCGGTTAAACAAGCCTCTGCGATTGCCCGACACCACGATATATGGTTGCATATAGATGGCGCCTGGGGTGGCCCGGTATTATTTAGCGAATCGTGTAAGCACCTGCTGGCCGATTCCACTCTGGCCGATTCTTTTACCTGGGATGCACACAAATTAATGAACGTCCCACTGGCGGCCTCGGCCATCCTGGTTAAAGAAAAACACGCTTTAATCCGTGCCTGCGAGGGTGGAGGCGGCGATTACCTGTTCCATGAAGATGAAAATTCGGATTATAATTTTGGTAATAAATCCCTGCAATGCGGGCGGCGCGTTGATTCACTCAAATTCTGGCTGAGCTGGAAAGCAAGCGGCGCAGCGGGGTATGCCAGGAAAATCGAAAGACTGATGGCACTTAAACAATATATGTTGAGTAAAATTGATAAATACGCGAACTTACAATTGCTCGCACCTGCCAACTATTTAAATGTACTTTTTCGGTATGAACCCCGGCGCTCATTGAGTGAATCGCAATTGGCCAGTGTTAATATCGCGATCTGCAAATCCATGCTGAAACAGGATCTTGGTTTTGTCGATTATGCGCAATACAAAGGCCGGCTCGGCATCCGGTTTATTCTGGCTAACGGTGACCTGAGCGAACAACATATCGATCGGTTTCTGGAAAACTGCCTGAAAACAGGCGAAGATTTTCTTGAACCATAAGCAAAAATCCTGGCGTAAAATCGCTAGAATACTCACCCCATAAAAACTTAAGCTAAGCCATGAAAATTAGAGCCCTTGGTACTTTCTTCATGTTGTTAATTCTGGTTGCCTGCTCCCCTCACCCGGGGGCCGGTGGCTGGCACGCGACATCGAGCGATGCAAAATTTGAGCGGCTGGAAATACGCTATGGCGGCAACGCGGATTTTTATACTAACGATGATGACAAAATTGCTGCGTGGCGTTGTTTCTGGAGTGCGGCGGATAAAGCTACAGCCAGTCTGAAGTGCGTTGACGCCGGTAATGCTAGCAACGAGAAAACCTATTTATTCGTTGTGGGTAAGAATACCAGGGAGGGAGTCTTGAAACTCGGGGAACAGGTTTTGGGCCTTTATAGCTGGCAAGCCCCGACCGACCCGCCACAAGAATAACGGGCATAGATGGTGGATGCGCTACGCATATACATAGAGCCCTTTGCAACACACCCGTTGCGTTATGGGCTGGGGCTCGCCTCACGAACCAACGAAGCCAGCATTTGAACATGGTCAGCGCGCGCATTCAGGCAGGGGATATACTCGTATCGCTCGCCGCCGGCCTCGATAAAATAATCGCGGTTCTCGACCTCGATTTCCTCCAGGGTTTCAAGACAATCCGCGCTGAAGCCCGGACATATCAGTTGCACACTTCGCGTCCCCGACTGAGCGAGTGACTGCAGGGATTTATCGGTATAGGGGCGCAACCATTCTTTTCTGCCAACGCGAGATTGAAACGTTAACAACCATTCATCCTCATTCAGCGCCAGGGCATCACTAAGCAGTCTGGCGGTTTGCTGGCACTGCTTAAGGTATGGATCACCTGCTACGATATAGTCCTCGGGAATACCATGAAATGACATCACCAGTTTATCTGCCCGTCCGGATCGCGACCAGTGTTCCTGTACGCTACAAGCCAGCGCCCCAATATAATCCGGGTGGTCGAAATACTGGTCTATGAAACGTATTTCCGGGGCCGCCAGATCGCCCTTCAATGCACTATCCACCGCGTCACGCGTTGAGCTGGTGGTGGTATGGGAAAACTGAGGATACAAAGGCAACACAACTATTTCTTTCACTCCCTTTTGTTTGAGCGACTCTATTCCTGCTCTGATGGAAGGCGTGCCATAACGCATCGCCAACTCAACGATATAGCGCCGATCACTCAGCGCAAGTTGCAGCGCTGCGGCCTGTTGCTGACTGATCACCAATAACGGCGAGCCCTTATCTGTCCAGATTTTTTGGTAAGCTCTGGCGGAATGCTTTGGCCGAATATTCAGAATAAGCAGGTGAAGCAATGGCAACCAGATCAAACGCGGCGTATTGATGACGCGGCGATCTGACAAAAACTCCTTTAGGTAACGGCGTACATCGGCTACACCCGGCGAGTCGGGTGTACCCAGGTTGGTCAGCAATACGCCAATCGGTGCTTTGTTCGTTTTCATTTAGTAAATTTAAGGAAAATACACGCTCGATTATAAGGTGCGTACTTTTTTCAACACGAAATACGAGTGCACTGATAGCGCCAGCAAAATAATAGCAGCACCCCACAGTGTTAAATTTCCCGGCACTTCATCAAGAAACCACCAGGCCAGGGCAATCCCGCCCACGGTCTCAAGCGGCAGAATCAAACTGATTTCAGCGGCGGGTATATAACGTGCCGCGACCGTTATTAACACAAAAGCAATGGTGACTAGCAAACCAATCAGGCCGAGAATGAAAATAGTATAGGCATCCAGCACGGCCCAGCTGGCGAAAGGCAGTGCGACTATGGCTACCAGGCCCCCACTGATTGAAATGGCTGGCACCATATTAGTGTCTTTATTCTTGCGGTTAAGTACAAACGTCGCCGCGATACACACGGCGGTTACCAGCGCGCATAGGTTCCCGAGCCAGTGGCTACCTTCATCCGCTTGACCGACAACCAGTATCATGCCTCCCAATACGAATAGCATCGCGATAAAGGTCATTAGTTTAAGACGCTCACCCAGAAAAAGACGACCGAACAAGGCTGCAAACAGGGGAGCCGTTGCCACAATTACAAGGGTATTTGCGATGGTGGTGTAAGTCACAGCGTTAATGAATCCAATGGTACTGCCAGTGAAACAAATCGCTGCGAACGCCCCTGTACGGCCGATATTACGGTATTGTTTCGGCAACGGTACCGAATCCAGATAATATGAAATTAGCGCCATGCCCAACGCCATTGACAAGCCCCGATAGACCAGCAGAGACCACTGATCAATATCTGCCAGGCGAATTAATAGCGAATCCGGGCTTAAAACTAAAACCCCGGTAAAGGCGAACAACAGGCCTTTTATGTGATCAGACATCAGCATTGCAATTTAATATGTGCAAAGCACGCTATTTGAGTCGCTAAACACGCGACTTGCAAGGAAATTTTTGGCAATTACACTCGAAAAAACCATAGGACTGACTTTTTCAGGGTTATCTGGCAATATTTGGCGATAAATCGCGTATTTCATTGACACTAAACCCCTATATACGATAAATTCCAGCGCCATTTTTTTATAGCTATTTCGGATCACGGTCATGAAACGTACTTTCCAACCCAGCGTACTGAAACGCAAACGTACTCACGGTTTTCGCTCACGCATGAAAACCCGCGGAGGCCGTGCAGTTATTCGCGCCCGCCGCGCCAAAGGTCGCGCTCGTCTGAGCGCATAAAACGGCGCTTTTGCAGGCGATTTAACGCGTGCCAACTCACGCCGCTGCCTTTAACAAATCGCAGCGGCTACTCAAACCCGCCGAGTTTAAGCGCGTGTTCGAGTTACGACAAAGTGTGCACAATCCTCATTTTGGCGTTTATGTAGCGAAAAATACTACGGGCCAGCCGCGGCTTGGCCTGGTAGTTTCTAAGAAAGTCAGTAAAAAGGCGGTAGTTCGTAACCGCATCAAACGACAAATTAGAGAAGATTTTCGGCTGCAGAATTCGTCACTGGGTGCACACGATTTTGTGATCGTCGCCAAGGCACCGCTGTCTGCAATCGCATTTGACACCATCATACCGCAGTTACAACCACTTTGGCCCAGGGCGATAAAACGATGCAAACAATAGTTGTCTATTTTATTAAGGCCTATCGCTTTGTACTCAGCCCTTTTCTTGGGCAAGCCTGCCGTTTTGAGCCAAGCTGCTCGCGCTATACCGAAGAGGCCATCATGATTCACGGCGTGCTCAAAGGCAGTGCGCTTGGCGCCAGGCGAATCTGCCGTTGCCACCCCTGGAACGAAGGGGGATTTGATCCCGTACCGGATGCGCATACCGGATCAGGGCACTCACAATCACCGCATAACGAACAACCCTAAAACTAGAATTAAATAATGGATATCCAACGTCTTATACTATTTGCTGCTTTGGGCCTGGTGTCCATGATGCTCATACAGAACTGGCAGTCTTATCAAGCCGAAAAATACCCGCCAATTGCGGCAGAGCAAAATATGAGCAATAGCGTGCCCGGCGCGCAA
>JAUVBY010000121.1 GCA_030590945.1 Gammaproteobacteria bacterium
ACGCCTGCAAAGGCTGCTACGCCTGCAAAGGCTGCTACGCCTGCAAAGGCTGCTACGCAGAATAAAAAGCCAGCGGGTAAAAAGAATCTAGCCGGGTCGGAGTTACACGTGCGACGTAAACATCGTGGCAATGTGCGACGCCCGGCGCCTGCGCGACGCCCGAGGAATTTGCAGTCGAGCATTGCAGACCAGCACGTATTTGAAAAGCCAACCGAACCGGTCATTCGCGATGTTAGTGTTCCGGAAACAATAACGGTCGGCGATCTTGCGCAGAAAATGACTGTCAAAGCAGCGGAAATCATTAAAGCCATGATGCAAATGGGGTCGATGGTAACCATTAATCAGGTTATCGACCAGGACACTGCCATTTTGGTGGTGGAAGAGATGGGGCACAATGCCAGGCCTGCTGAGCCGGATACGCTTGAGGCGGATCTGGTTCAGGTTGAAGATGATGGTGCCGAAGCGGTAACGCGTGCGCCAGTGGTGACGGTTATGGGCCACGTGGATCATGGTAAAACGTCTATACTGGATTATATTCGCAAAGCCAAGGTGGCCTCCGGTGAAGCAGGCGGAATTACTCAACATATCGGTGCTTATCGTGTTTCTACAAATAATGGCGACATTTGTTTCCTGGATACACCGGGCCATGAGGCGTTCTCTGCGATGCGCGCACGCGGGGCAAAAGTAACGGACATTGTAGTACTGGTAGTGGCGGGCGATGATGGTGTTAAACCACAAACGGTAGAGGCGCTTAACCACGCTAAAACATCGGGAGTCCCATTGATCATCGCGATCAATAAAATGGACAAAGAAGGTGCGGACCCGGATCGTGTAAAGCAGGAGCTCGCTAATCACGAGATCGTTCCTGAAGATTGGGGCGGTGATACGTTGATGGTTGAGGTTTCAGCACACACCGGTCAGGGCATTGATGATTTGCTCGAAGCGATCGTATTGCAATCCGAGCTATTGGGTTTGACTGCCGTCAATACCGGATACGCGATGGGTGCGGTAGTTGAAGCGCGTATTGAACGAGGACGTGGGACCGTGGCGACTATTCTGGTTAGTCGAGGCCAGTTAAACAAAGGCGATATTGTACTGGTGGGGCGAGAATATGGACGTGTACGTGCGATGTTGAGCGATACCGGTCAGTCGGTAACCAGTGCGGGGCCTTCAACACCGGTAGAAATTCAGGGTCTGTCCGGCGTGCCGGTTGCGGGTGATGATTTACTGGTGGTTGATAGTGAGCGTAAAGCGCGTGAGATAGCTACTGCTCGACAGGCTCAGTACAAAGATGTCAAATTAGCCAAGCAGCAAAAGGCCAAACTTGAGAACATGTTTAATCGGATGGAAGAGGGGAATGTGAAATCTCTCAACCTGATTGTTAAAGCCGATGTACAGGGCTCGGTTGAGGCCTTAAGCGATACGTTGGAAAAGCTTTCAAACGAAGAAGTGCGCGTCAAAGTAGTACACGCTATGGTAGGTGGTATTAATGAGTCAGACGTTAATCTGGCCATGGCTGCTGAAGCGATTATGGTGGCATTTAATGTGCGGGCGGATAACGCCTCGAAAAAATTAATGGCCAAAGAGGGCGTGGACGTGCATTACTACAGCATCATATATGATGTGATAGATGATGTTAAAGCGGCTATTACGGGTATGTTATCACCTGTGCTGCGCGAAGAATTTGTCGGTCTGGTTGAGGTTCGTGAAGTATTTCACGTGCCCAAAATCGGCGCAATATCCGGTTGTTTTGTCAAGGAAGGCTTTGTTAAGCGTAGCTTGCCAGTTCGCGTGCTGCGTGACAACGTGGTCATATTTGATGGTGCGATTGATTCACTGCGACGCTTTAAGGATGATGTTAATGAGGTCAAATCGGGTTACGAGTGCGGTATTGGCATCAAAAACTACAACGATATTCAGCCGGGTGATCAGATTGAGGTGTATGAAATCATCGAACAGGCTGCTAAGCTGTAAGGTATTATGGCCAGGTCAGATCGAAGTCGGCGGGTAGCAGAACAGATAAAGCGACATTTGTCTGCTCTGATCTCTAAAGAAGTATCGGATCCCCGACTCGGTATGGTCGGTGTCTCGGCTGTTGTACTAAGCAAGGATTACAAGCTCGCCACGGTTTATATAAACGTGTTTAAGGAAGAGCAGGTTGAGGATAGCATGGCGGCGCTAAACAGTGCTTCCAGCTTTTTGCGCAAACAGCTCAGCCAGACCTTGAATCAGCGCGGCACGCCAAAGTTAGTTTTTGAATATGATACCTCGATTAAAGAGGGCATCGCCCTGGTTAATTTAATCGATTCAGTGCAGTAGTAACCGGCAGTTGTAGTTATGGGGCGAGGCAGGAAGAAAAAGGGTGTGCCAATCAATGGTGTGTTATTGCTGGATAAGCAGCAGGGCATCACTTCGAATAAGGCTTTGCAGCAGTGTCGATACCTGATAAACGCCCAAAAGGGTGGGCATACCGGCGCATTAGACCCATTGGCTACCGGTTTGTTACCGCTGTGTTTTGGGCAGGCCACCAAGGTTTCCAGTTTTCTGCTGGATAGTGATAAAACCTATGAAGTAACGGCAACCCTGGGGAAAATAACCGATACCGGTGATGCAGATGGCAAAGTGATTGAAAGCGCAGCCGTTCAGGTGACGGAACAGGACGTAAAAAATGCGATTGAATCGTTCATTGGTGAATACGATCAGGTGCCGCCAATGTATTCCGCTCTCAAGGTCAACGGTCAGCCTCTCTATAAATTAGCCCGTCAGGGCATTGAGATCGAGCGTAAAGCGCGGCGGGTCAATGCGTATGATATACGTTATGCAAACTTTGAGGGTGATGAGCTTGCCTTTGAGGTAGACTGTTCCAGTGGCTTTTACGTGCGTTCGCTAGTCGAAGATATTGGCCGAACTTTAGGCTGCGGTGCGCACGTAAAAACACTCAGGCGCAGCCGTATTGGCAAGCTAAGCGTGGCTGATGCAATAACCTTCGCTGATTTCGAAGCTTGCGAGGACAATCAGGCGCGTATCAGGAAACTGATAGCCGCCGATTTATTGCTCGATAAATTTCCCGGCGTAATGCTCAATATCGGGCAACAGGTAGAGATTCAGTATGGCCGGGTTGTCCCCCTGGAGAACAATATTTATCCTGAAGCACCCTGGGTGCGCATCTATGGTCCAGAAAATGTATTCCTCGGGCTTGGAAATATAAATGCGGAGGGGCAACTGGCGCCAAAGCGCTTGTTTATTTAGTGATTTCGGGGCTTTCGCTTCCCTTTTTGCCAATATCATAATTCCCGCGTAGGTGGGCGCGACAACAAAGTTATAATGGTATTCTCCAAACTATGATAACGGAAACTGGCAATCTGAATATTGAGCCCTATCTTCGCCTGGGGATGTTTGTCGGCATTCTTCTCATTATGATGCTCGCCGAATATTTGTTCCCGCGGCGTGAAGAGCAGTTTAGAGCAAGGCGCTGGCCGTCCAATCTGCTGTTGGTGGTGTTAAACACACTGGCCGTACGCCTTATCCTGCCCGGCGCAACCGTGGCGTTGGCTCTGTGGGTTGAGTCGCGTGGTATAGGGCTATTCCACTGGGTTCCCATGCTGGGATGGCTGAGTTTTATCGCGGCGGTTGTTGTGCTCGACATGTTGATATACTGGCAGCACCGTTTCTCGCATACCATTCCCATGCTGTGGCAATTTCATCGCTTGCACCATGCCGATACCATGATCGATGTAACTACCGGTTCGCGCTTTCATCCGGTAGAAATTCTATTTTCGACGCTGGTCAAGCTGACGGCTATTTTGCTTCTGGGGCCTTCTGCATGGGCCGTGATTATTTTCGAAATCCTGCTCAACGGTACTGCCATGTTTAACCATAGTAATATCAATTTGCCCTTTGCAGTGGATCGATTGCTAAGAAAGTTATTGGTGACGCCGGATATGCACCGCGTGCATCATTCTATACACGCCCGGGAATATAACCAGAATTTCGGTTTTAATCTGTCGGTCTGGGATTACTGGTTTGACAGCTATACAGCGCAGCCGGAAGATGGGCATTTGCAGATGAAAATCGGCTTACCCTATTTCAGAGAAGCTGAAGAATCCAGACTATCGAATATGGTTACTCAGCCATTTCGAACGGCTAATGAGAAATAGCAGGAAGACAATATGTTTGATTACACGCTGATACACTGGACTACTTTTCTAACTGCGGCGGTATTGCTTAATCTATCGCCCGGACCAGATATCGCATTTATTCTTGGTCAGTCCGTAAAAGGTGGCCGGTCTGCCGGTTTTGCAGCGATGACGGGAATCTGGTCCGGGGCGTTTATTCACGTTTTAATGGCAGCCATAGGGTTATCTGCAATCGTTGCAACATCTGCCGCCGTATTTTCAATCGTGAAATGGATTGGAGTCGCCTATCTGGTGTGGTTGGGCATCAAAGCACTCAGATCAAATGGAGAAGGTTTGTTAAATGAAAATGCGCCAACTCTTTCCAGCGCATGGAAGATTTATAAGCAAGGCGTTTTGGTCGCAGCACTTAACCCGAAGGTGGCGATATTTTTTCTCGCATTCCTGCCCCAGTTTGTGGTGGAAGGCGCGGGGCCTGTCTGGGCGCAGTTATTTCTGCATGGTAGCTTGATAATCGTTGTTGCGGCGGTGATAGAGCCTCCGCTCGTTATCGCAGGATCACGTTTAGCGGTGGGCTTAAAAAATTCGAACGTGGGTAAATGGCTTGATAGAGGGCTCGGGACATTATTCATCGCGCTCGGCGTACGCCTGGCCCTAAGCGAGCGCTCATGATTGACTCATCCTGGTAAATCTTTCTTTATGTTATGAAAAATCTCTTAAATGACTTAGGCCAATCTATTGGTTTTCCCGTTAATGACTGGAAAGCATCTGCAATGCCCCCGGACAGCCATAACATTGGCCGACTATGTCGCCTTGAGCCCCTCGATTCGGGATATCATGCGAACACGTTATTCGCCGCATTCTCGAAAGATTCAGACAATCACAATTGGACCTATCTTCCCTACGGCCCATTTGACAGCTTTGAGCATTTCAACTCCTGGTTAAGAGATGTAAATCGGGGCGGTGATCCTTTCTTTCAGGCCGTAATTGATCTAAGAACAGAAGAGGCAGTCGGACTTGCCAGTTATTTAAGGATCAATCCGGCAGAGGGAGTAATAGAGGTCGGTCATATTCATTTCTCGCCATTGCTTCAACGTACAACAATCGCCACGGAAGCAATGTTCCTCATGATGCGCCGTGTATTCGATGAATTAGGGTATCGTCGCTATGAATGGAAATGCGATGCATTAAACGAACCTTCCCGGAAAGCAGCATTAAGATTGGGCTTCAGCTTTGAAGGCATATTCCGGCAGGCGACAATGTATAAGGGCAGGAATCGTGATACCGCATGGTATGCGATCATTGACAAAGACTGGCCAAATTTACGACGAGCCTATGACGCCTGGCTCGATCCCGATAATTTTTATGCCAGGGGAAACCAGAAGAATTCACTGAGTGATTTTATTAATAATTAGTTCCATTCAGCATGGCGGCCAGATCAATTTCTAAGACGAGTCCGATTTGGTCTGACAGCACCCTTCAATCAGATTAAACTGTTCAACTGGCGCTGACGACGTACAGTTGTTATCCTGTCAGTTCGATGACCTAGAAACTTAAATTAGTATATTCAGTATCTAACAAACGACCTGCAACAACGGGGGGACTTGCCACGGTAATACCTTCAATCAGGTTGGCCTCGGTTTTACCGGCATTCGGCAAATACAATGGACATATCTCCACTGATGCTCCCATTTTTAAAAGCACCATAAGCAGCTGAGTTGGAGATTTCCCCGCCGGTTTGAGTTCGTCTGTTTTAGTCGAGCTGAGTGCGAGATCGCCAGCAGAACCACAAAGCACCATATTTACCTCTTTGCCGTGTTTCTTCATGCTTTGAACCGATAATACCAGAGCCATCATCTGTGCCTGGCGTTCCGCCGCTGTTAAAACGACATTCAAACCCTTGCCCTGGTCAGCAAATACTACCGATGTGACAAGCACAGATGACGCCAATAAAGCGGCCGATACAAACTTCACAATCATATTCATGATAAACAAACCTATAGTAGTTGATAGAAAAAAGAAACTTTATTGATCGCTATTGACTTAGCGTTGCAGCTGAACGAAAAAACATTTTGTCTTTATTGAGATTATAGCTCCAGGGCAAGCCGGCATTCTTCCAGCCGTTTTTCAAGCGCCAGCCTTTCTTTTCACCTTCTTTAATCTTGCCGCCCTCAAAGCCATCTGTTACTACATACACTTTTTCATAACCTTTGCCTTCGAGCATTTTTGCACTGGGTGCTCCACGCGTACCGCCAGAACGGCACATCAGTATGATAGGCGATGATTTATCCAAACCGCGATCTCGTAGCGCTTTATCAATCATAGTCTCGAATTCCTTATTGGTTGACATTTCAAAGACCGGCTTCTTTTTATGCCAATTTGCAGGGTTAGATAGTTTGAAAGGGATATTAATATCAACGACATCCGTAAAGCCTGTAAACATGATTTCAATCGGGTCGCGCACATCCACAAATAATAGCTGATCAGCCTTATCCTGCTTCATTGCGTAGGCTTCTCTGGAATCGACATATAAGTCCCACGATGTTTGCTGCTTGGGGTCACTTGGCTTGTCCGCCGCAAACGCTACTGTGCATGCCATCATCCCTGCAAACAGAAAATATAAATATTTCATAGTAATTGGTAAATTGCTTATTTAAAGTAGAGCAATAATTATATTATAAAATACTTAAATAGTATTGACATATATCAATCTTGAACGCTGATTAACACTCAGTTGGCCTGGTAGTCTGAAATTGTCCGGTTTAGGATTCCTGTTTTATTGAAGTATCGTTATATCGCGCTGCTGGTCGCAATTAACGTGCCGGGAAATATAGTCATCGGGGGAGGCGGAGGAATAGCGATGATGGCAGGGATGATTCGGCTTTAGTCAGTACCGCTGTATTTACTGACCATCGCCATTGCTGTATCGCCGATTCCAGTTTTACTGGTTCTGTTTGGCGAAAATTTTGCTGAATGGCCACTATAGAAGTGACACCGACAGCACCTCATCACAACGCGCAATAATATTTCGGCTTAAAGCTTAGGGTGTATTCTGCTTCCATTCGAATGCCGATGCAGAATCTGTATCCTCGCGATATTTAATCTGTAGCCCCTGCAAAAACTTGCGAAGAACCTGGTCTTTGCAGTCGCGGTAGTTTTTATGTGTCGGCTTGCGGAAAAAAGCACTCAATTCGTGTTTGCTGAGATGAAATCCGGACAGCTCCATTATCTCCAGCACTGAATCGGCCTTAAGGTCGAAAGCAATTTTCAGCTTGTTAAAAATAAGATTGTTGTTCAGGCGATTTTCATGGTCAGGGCCCTGTCTGTCATTTGGGCCTCGCCGGTCGATGATCAGGCCGTTTAAGTATATCGCCAACCGCCGATCACTCAGCGCTTGAAATGCCGGGTCATCGTCTTTTTTAAGCCAGTCGCTGACCTGCGCCCTGGAGGTCTGTAAATCTGCGAGAGCAAAAATAGCCATCATTCTGTCATCGTCTAAATCAAGGGTATAACGAATGCGGCGTAGGATGTCATTATTGGTCATATCGAGAGTTTCCCTAATATATATTGTAGCGCTGGCGAATCTATTATTTTAGTTTTCCGAGTAAAGTCAGGTATTCACCCCAGCGTGGCGGGTGCATATCCATCACATGTGAATCAACGGATATCCGTTTAATCTGACAGAATGGGCATACACCATTTTTTGCCTGTTTTTTGGTTAAAGTAGCAAAAAATGCCTGCTCAGCAGTTTGCGCCTTTTTGAGTCGCTGCTGTGCTTCACCCAGTTTTTTCTCCACAGGCCCCCGATCTTTCGAGATTCTTTCAAGTGATGGTGAATGCTTGTTTTTTTTACCCTTAGTATCCTGAGCGGGAATTTGCTTTGTTTGCTTATCAACCGCACCTAAAGCTTTGTTGAGTTCACCCACTACAGTTCTCATTTCGTCGATTTCCGACCTGACTAGCTGGTCTGCCTTAAAAACAGCGAACAATTTTGATGCGGCCTTTTTATTACCTATTTTGACTGCTTTGTCATGCCTGGCCAGCAACGTGAGCAACTTATTTTTTCGTGCTTTCCTGGCTGCCGCGCGTTTTTTAGCGCGTTGCGCATTGCCTTTCTTGCTCCTGGCGGTGCTTGCGGATTCTTTACCCGTCGTCTGTTTTGCCACTGTAGCCTGACGGCCTGGATTACTAATTGGTTGTTTGGTTTTACCGCCCACGATGTTACCTTTATATGAATTTAACAAGGATTTGCAAAAAATGGCGTCCATATTTTGAATTTCAAGTCACTACTGTCCGGTTAAAGCGTCATTCCCGCGAAGGCGGGAATCCATAAGCCTGTTTCTGACGGTATTATGGATCCCCGCATACGCGAGGATGACGATAAAACGGGATTTAGGTTTTAAGTCTCT
>JAUVBY010000102.1 GCA_030590945.1 Gammaproteobacteria bacterium
AAAATCTGCGTGAACCATTGGAATCCGACCGGGCCTGTATTGCCAGAGCAGCATACCGCTAAACCTATCCCGCTGATTTCATTCTGATTGCGGCGATGAATCCGTGTAACTGCTCCTTCCTGGGCGATACAGCTAACCCTGAACGATGCAGATGCACTCCTGCACAAATTCAACGTTATCGATCTAAACTGTCAGGTCCCTTGCTAGATCGTATTGATATGCATATTGAAGTGCCGCGTGTGCCGCAGGGAATACTGACAGCGCCAAGTCCTGAAGACGAACCGACTAGCAATCAAATCAGGCAACGGGTAGAAGAAGCCCAAAACCTTCAAAAATGCCGGCAGCGTTGTTTAAACAGCAAACTCAGCCCTAAACAAGTCGATGAATTTTGTACTTTAGGCTCGGAATCTCAAAATTTAATCAATTCAGCCATGTTGAAACTTGGTATTTCTGCGAGGGGTTACCATCGTATTTTAAAGCTTGCGCAAAGCATTGCCGATTTAGACAAATCAGATCAGATACAACAATTACATTTGGCGCAGGCAATACAATTCCGAAACCTGGACAGATAAAGTAATTCTAAACTGTCTTTTGATAAATATCAGTCACGTTATTCGGCTAAACGCCGAGTTCCCGTTTGCTGGAAACCGTTCAATGCTAAAGGGTGTAATGGGCAGTTCGGATTTTCCTTCGAGCACCAAATCGCTCATAATTTTACCGCCAACCGGCCCCAGTTGAAAACCATGAGCGGAAAAACCAAAAGCATGATAAACACCTTCATTCCGACTTAGACTGATAACCGGTATTTTGTCAGGCATCATACCCTCAATTCCTGCCCATGAGCGAACAATGCGGGCTTTTTGAATAATTGGAAATATTGCTGTCGCGGTTCTGGCACTGGTTGCAAGGCCTTCATAATCGAGTTGTGTTTCGTTGGTTTCCGGGTTTGCGCGCCCCTCGTGACCACCACCGATCATGACAGTACCGTTATCAAATTGTTTGAATGACAATGTTCGTCCTTGAAGGCCAACTACAGGCGAAATAAAGTGAGGCATACGACTTGTAATCATTAACATGGGTGCTCTTGCTTCAATGGGGACAGGTTCGTCAAGCATTGCAGAAATTTTGCCGCCCCATGCGCCGGCGCAATTGACCAGGTTGGGCGCTTCAAACAGGGTGTTGCAGGTTTGTATTGACCAGATATTTCCGTTTTTCCTGATATTCCTAACCTTCAACCCTTCTCTGAACTGCACACCAAGCTCTATACACTTCTTTCTGAAGGCACGCACGGTGCGAAAGGGGTTGGCACTGCCATCTCCCTCGACAATCATGCCTCCGAGACAATGAGGAGAAATCCCCGGTAATCTTTCGCGTAGCGTTTCTATGTCAATGATTTGTTCGTGATGAAAGCCCAGATCCCGTACCTGTTCAGCACGAGTTTTTAGCTGTTCGAGTTGTTCTTTTGTTTCAGCAACTTTAATCTGGCAGGATGGAACGAATCCACAGTCATCATCGACCAGGTCTTCTATTTCATGCCACATTTGAGAAGAAACCGCAGCGAGCGGGATTTCAGAAAAATGCCTTCCGAGGCGTCTGATGCCTCCCGCATTTACGCCAGAGGCATGTCGCCCCGCGTAATCTTTTTCAATCACAATGACAGACATGCCGTGCTTGGCCAGGTGTAGCGCAGTCGAACAACCATGTATACCGCCGCCTATCACTATGGTATCAACTACACGATCGTTCGCTGTTGAAAACACTTCACCCACGCTGCTTATTTCTCAGCGTCGCTGTTCAAGTTGGCTAGTTCTTGCAGCAGTAAAGGCTTAATTGGCGGGCGAAGTCGATAGTAGCCAACGTCATTAACTGGTTTATTCAGAATATCAGCTATCAGTTCAGTTACCGTAAGACCGCAGAATCGTCCCTGGCAGGGCCCCATGCCGCAACGGCTAAAACTTTTTAGTTGATTCGGACCAACACAGCCACTTTTCACCGCTTCACGTATTTGCGCCACGGTGATTTCTTCGCAGCGACACACGACGATGTCATCCTGCTTTGGGATGCGGAAGTTGTCAGCTGGTTTAAACAGTGTATCCAGGAATGGTCTTATCTTTAGTTCGGTGCTTAACTTGTGCCTATAGGGCTTTGCAAGGCGGTTGCGCTCCTTGTCTGTGATTTTTCCAATTTGCGCCAGGGCACCCAGTGCAGCGATTCGCCCGCATAATTCTGCAGCAGTTCCCCCTCTAATAGATGCACCATCACCTGCGACAAAGATACCGGGGATACTCGACTGAAACCAGGAGTCAACTTCAATTGCCCAGCAGGCCTGCTTCTCGTTCCAGTGACCATCACAACCCGCTGCCAGGCTGATATTAATATTCGGTACTATCCCCTGGTGAAGCAGGATATGCTGGCCGTCCAGGCGTGTCCATTTTTCATTTTTCAGGTATTCAATCCCTGTTGCCGCGTCTTCGCCGGTTATTCTGATATTTTTTACGCCCGAAATTAACGGGATTTCAGATTTTACTATTTCTCTTTTCCAACGCCATCCTTCTATTAGGTGGCTCAATCCAGACCAGGCTCCGGGCAAGTGAGGAATCGCTCGCAGGTAATTAATTTTGGGGGTTAAATCGATCGCTGCTTTAACTGGGATCCCTGCCGCCATATATTGATGGACTGCAAGATAGAATAAAGGGCCACTTCCCACAAAAATAGCGTCTTTAATACCAGTATTTGACGTTTTCAGTAGTATCTGAGCGGCGCCAATGGTCATCACTCCCGGCAGTGTCCAGCCCGACACAGGCATTGGCCGCTCTTGGGCTCCTGTTGCAATAATAACTTGTTTTGCCGTAACGGTTTGTGCCGCGCCGTTTCTGGAATAGCTAAGCTCTCGATCCTTTGAGAGTTGCCAAACTGACGTATCTGGCAGGTAGTGAATGTTGCTGTTTCGAAATGTACGGGTTAGCTGTGAGCCCTTGTAATAACTCTCACCAAGTTCATCACGTTTCGGGTTTTCATTCGCTTCAATAGCCCTGAAAATTTGCCCACCGGGAGATGATTGTTCGTCAAGTACCAGCGTTTTCGCTCCCTGTTTTGCTGCGACCTGGGAAGCGGCCATACCCGCAGGGCCAGTACCAATTACGATGATGTCAATTGGATCTCTCATATTGATAGCTGTTCCTTATCTGATCCGGACATGACATCCGCCAGGCCAGATTGACGCGCAAGACGCATTCCATCACGGACTTCGACCATGCACGACTGCTGATTTGGCATGCCATCGATAATCAGCACACAGTCAAAACAAATCCCCATCATGCAAAACGGGGCACGTGCAGCGCCGGTCACCGGCGCATTACGGAAATGGGCCACACCTGCTTCCAGCAGGGCAGCAGCAATAGGCAGGCCTTTGCGTACCGACAGCTCGCGGTCTTCAAAAAACACCGTTACCATTTCAACTTGGTCATCGTTCAGGCTAATGAACATGAAACCTCCTCTCACTTAATGCTTCCAGTTGTGATGGTAATGCGCCTTCGGCAACATATTTTGAAAAATCCTGCGCATGCGCAGCAGCCAGGGTTATGCCGCTATGCGATGAAGCAGTGAAGGCACCCGGGCATGTCGATGACTGGTCGTATATGGGCAGTCCATCCGCCGCCAGAATACGTAAGGCACCCCAGGCCCGAACGATGCGCGCCTTCTCCAGGTGGGGAAAGATAGAGCGAGCACGTTGGGCAATATTGGCCATCACATGAGGATTGGTACCATCATCGAACCCAACCTCTTCGTGTGAGTCGCCAAGTAGTACACTGCCTTCTTCGGTCTGGCGTATTAAAGAAGTGGGATATCTTAAGAAGGGTTTAAGTCTCTCGGTTACCAGAATTTGCCCCCGTTCGGGGCGTACTGGCACATTCAGACCGACTTTGGGCGCAAGGTTTTGGTTGCCCAGTCCTGCGGCTAAAACAATTTTTTTAGCTGAGGTTCTACCTTTAGTTGTGGTTACTTCAAAGATCGATTTTTCATAGCTGATATCGACAACGGTCTCAATGCGCAACTCCCCACCTTTTACCTGGAATGCAGTATGCAGAGCGCGCAACAGGAGCAGTGGATTGACATGACCGTCCATCGGGCTGAAAGAGGCGCCGAGTACGCTAGGGCCAATTCCCGGAAGCCGTTCTGCGGTGACTTCTTGTGATAGCATTGTGCCTTGAAACTGACCATCGCTCTCATCTATGAGACGGGAAATCAAGCGTGTCCGAGCAGACATTTCCTTGCTGCTTAGGCATAAATCCAGCCCTCCGGGGCGGTGGTACCCAATATCAATACCACTCAGGCTTTTAAGCTCTCGATTAAATTCTTTCCAGCTGTCTGCTGAACGCCTGGTCCATGCTGCATATTCCGGGCAGCCAGCTCCTTTTCCCTGAACCCAAATGAGCCCAAAATTTCCGCGTGCGGCTCGAAAAGCAATGTCACCTTCATCAAACACAGCGGTTTTTTGGCCAGATCGTGCCAGTCCATAAGCGACTGATACACCGATTACCCCGCCGCCCACAACAACGACATCATAGTCAGTCATGGGTTCACTTTCCTTTTCCAACAAGGATCTTATCTAGACCATAGAATCGGTCCAGAATTAGCATGACAATCATCGTAATGAAAATCAGTGAGGCGGAAAGCGATGCGATCAGGGGATCAATCGTTTCGGTTATATGCTCGTACATGCGTACGGGCAAGGTGGTAGTGCTTGGTGAGGCGACAAACACACTCATCGTTACCTCATCAAAGCTGGTGATGAAGGACAGCACCCATCCGCCCGCTACACCGGGAATGATCATGGGCAAAGTCACCCGTCGAAAAACTACCCAGTTTGATGCGCCGAGTGAGGCGGCCGCACTTTCGGCCGACTGATCAAGCCCGGTAATGGATGAAAGTACCAGCCGTAGCGCATAGGGCATAATAATAATGACATGGGTAAACACCAGCCCCATGAACGATCCGTACCACCCGATCTTAGTTAAGAAGCTCAGAAAAGAGACCCCCAGAACGATGTGGGGTACCATCAGCGGTGACAGGAAGAACGCCATAATGGCGGCACGCCCCGTAAATTTGTATCGGGCAAACGCCAACGATGCAGGAACCGCGATAGAAACTGCGATGGTTGCTGAAGCGAAGCCCAGCATGAGACTCAGGTAAAACGCATCAATAAAATGAGGGTTGTCTAATATGGCCCTGAACCAGCGCAGCGAAAACCCGTCTGTGGGCAGTGAGATATAGCCTTTTGAGGTAAAGGCCACCAAACAGATTACTACCAGGGGCGCGAGCATGAATGTAAGGAAAAGCGCATTGAAAACCAGGGCGAGAGGAGTATTTTTCCTCATTTGAATGCCTGCGCGTATTTTCGTTCGATGAACTTGTTGTAGCTGGTAATGATGAGGATATTAGCAAGCAGTAATAACACTGCAATGGCGGCACCCAGCGGCCAGTTCAGTGTGCCCAGGTACTCATCGTAAGCGGTAGTCGCCACGACCTTGAGTCGCCGGCCACCCAGTATTGACGGTGTTGCGAACGCACTCGCAGTCAGGGCAAATACAATCAGGCTCCCGGAGAGCACACCCGGCATGATTTGCGGGAGTACAATTTTGCGCAGAACGGTGAAAGAACTTGCACCGAGAGACTGTCCGGCGCTTTCAACCATCGGGTCGAGTTTTTGTAATGCTGCCCAGACCGAAAGGACCATAAAGGGGATCAGTACATGCACCAACGCGATCACCAGCCCCGTCATGGTAAACATGAGCTTGATGGGTTCATCAATCAGGCCCAGTGCCATCAGAGTGTTATTGATCAGGCCATCACTGCCGATCAATATCGCCCAGCCCAGGGTTCGAACAACCACTGAAACTAGCAAAGGTCCAAGAATAGCCAGCATGCAAATCGACTTCCAGCGACTACTCATGTTGTGCAAAATATAAGCCTCGGGTGTGCCGAGTAACACACAAAATACCGTTACCAGAATAGATAACACAAAGGTGCGGAGGAAAATCTTGTGAAAGTAGGAATCACTTAATACTTCGGTATAGTTTTCCAGCGAAAAACCTGAAAGAATACCGCCCCTGGTTATATCAAACGTATAAAAGCTCAACATGAAGGTCATGATGAGGGGGATCATAAACACGCCTACATACAGAAGCAGGGCCGGCGCGCTAAGCAGATACGGCCGGGCTGTGGATAAGGTATCGCTTTGCTGGCTCATGCCTGGTTCTCCATAGGCAGAACGCGCACCTCCCGTTCTGACCAGTTCAGTCCCACTTTGTGTCCCTCCTCTACGACCTCACGCCCGGTATTCTGGCCTACCACTACGAATTCGCCGATATCGCTATCGACCTGGAAAACCCACTGGTTGCCCAGAAAAATTCGTGTACTGATCGAGCCGTCAATTTGCCCTTTGCCCGGCTCACAAAACTGAATTTTTTCAGGCCTGACGGATACATTAACCGTGGTGCCTGGTTCAAACAGATCGTTCCGGGCTAAAAAATCAACACCGGAAGCATTAATACGTGCCGTTCCATCGGATACGTCTTTAACTTGGCCCTTGAAGGTATTGGACTTGCCGAGAAAATTCGAAACAAAATTATCTCCTGGATGTTCATAGGCCCTATGTGGTCGGTCAACCTGTGCCAGTCTGCCGTTGTTCATCACCGCAATGCGATCACTCATGGCCATCGCTTCGGATTGATCATGCGTTACCAGGATGGTTGTTGTTCCCAGGCGACGTTGAATTGACCGAAGTTCAATTTGCATGTCCTCACGAATTTTAGCATCCAGGGCGGATAGTGGTTCGTCAAGTAAAAGCACCTCCGGATTGATGACCAATGCCCGCGCCAGCGCGACTCGTTGCTGTTGGCCACCGGAAAGTTCGCGCGGAAATCGATGCGCAAAATCTTCCAGATGTACAAGAGACAGTGTTTCAATTACACGCTCTTGGCATTCTGCTTTATTGATGTTGCGCATCTCAAGGCCAAACGCTACGTTGTCATGGATGGTCATGTGGTGGAATAGCGCATAACTCTGAAACACAATGCCCAGGTTACGTTTACTCGGCTTAAGCTCAGTAATATCCTGGTTATCAATAAAGATCTTTCCTTTTGTGGGATTTACGAACCCGGCAATCATCTGCAGGGTTGTGGTTTTCCCGCAACCGGAAGGCCCTAATAGCGAGATAAATTCGCCTTTTTCCACAGTAAGGTTTACTTCCTCAACTGCCACAAAGTCACCAAAGTGCTTAGTTAAACCTTCAAGATGCAAGAACGACATGTTTTAATACCTGGTAAATGCCTGTTATTTTGAATAACGAGGCTGATAGCATGCTGAATAGACAGGTGTTTGGGTACAGGCTGCGACCAAATGAACTAGTTGGCCGCAGCTTGCTATAGAGCGGTTAAAAAGGATACAAAAACTTTATTGCTCGACTTCGCGAGTCCATCGCTTGGTCCAGTCTCCACGCGCAGGATTGATCACGTCCCAGTCCACAGCATTCATAGCAGCGATTTTTTCAGGGCCGTAGGGCAGAGCGTCACCCAGCTCCTTTGACAACACGGTCTTCATGTTGGTCGGGCCCCATGCCTTGGTTTCTGCAAGTTGCTGTTGAATCTCGGGTGTCAGGAGGTATTGAATCAGACTTTGAGAAAGTTCAGGTACGTCACTCTCTACCACAGGGCAGGTTGCCACCATTAACGCTACACTGCCTTCCTTGGGATAGACAAAACCGCCAGGAAAGCCCGTGTCAGACAGTGATTTCAGGCGACCACTGCCCCATGATGCGAGCACCACTTCTTTGTTCTGGAACAACTCAGACAGTTTGCCCGAAGAAGCAACGAAATCCAGAACGTTGGGCGCCACTTTATCAATGAACACGTCAAAGCCCGGGTCAATATTGTTTTCACCACCACCGTTCATACGCGCAGTCATCACCAGCGCGTGCAAACCGTAGGTATTGGTAACCGGCGGTACTACCACCTTGCCTTTATACTTCGGGTCGCCCAGGTCCGCCCAGGAGGTCGGTGCATCCCAGCCATTTTTTTCAAATGCCTCCTTATCATACGCCAGGCCAGTGGCAACAAAACCCACACCAACCGCTTTTTCGGTGTTCATCTTTGCGATGTCGTATACGTCATCAAATATGGTGGCGTTTCCGATGGTATCGCAAAAGCCAAGCGCGATCGCCTGGTACATTGGGCCGTCATCAAGGAAAACGACGTCCAGTTCCTGGTTGCCTTTTTGAGCCTGAAGTTTGGCCAGGGTCTTGGTTGAATTACCCGGTACGTAGACTACTTTGACGTTATTGGCTTTTTCCCACGGCGGCAAAACAGTTTCCATTAATAATTTTTCGGTAGAACCACCGTAAGCCCCCATATACAGGGTTTTCTCTTCAGCTTGAGCCGAAGCGCTGAGTAAGGCAGTTGAGATAAGAGCGCTAAAAAGTGCACGTTTTTTCATATTATTTTCCG
Organism: Gammaproteobacteria bacterium; assembly: GCA_030590945.1. Taxonomy (GTDB): domain Bacteria; phylum Pseudomonadota; class Gammaproteobacteria; order Arenicellales; family Poriferihabitantaceae; genus JAAELZ01. Next base: position 8,505 of record JAUVBY010000102.1, read on the forward strand.
GTTGGTTTAGTGGATTGAGTCGATACAGATCAATACTGCTTATAATTGAAGTAACAATCCTATGCACGAATAGTATATAAATCAAATATCAATTACTTCATACTATATACTTTAATGTTATATAGTTGTTTTTACTAATTATAAAAAGTTTGTATGTTGACTTTACGTATGATTGAAGCATTTCGTGCCGTTTTTTTAAACGGGAGCATCAGTGAAGCCGCGACGTTCATGCATGTTTCCCAACCGGCGGTGAGCCGAATCATAAAAGATCTTGAAGCGGAAATTGGGTTTCAATTGTTTGATCGACGGCAGGGACGTATATTCACAAATGATGACGCACTGGCATTTTTCGAAGAAATTGATCGCTCTTATATCGGCCTGGATAGAATAATACAGGCTGCAAGGCATATTCGAAAACGCGAGACCGGGGCCATTAAAATTGCCTGTCTGCCTGCCGTCGGTTTAAGTATAATGCCGCGGGTAATTGCAAATTTTCAGAAAATTTATCCCGAACTGGAAATTAATATCCAGGTCGTGCAGTCGACAACCGTCATGCGTTTGCTCGCATCGCTGCAGTGTGATATCGGCTTCGTCGAGGCTTCATTTATGGCGCCCGCAGTGGATCAAGGCCCGGTTTTTAATCTTGACTCGGTTTGCATCCTTCCTCCTGGGCACGAATTGAGGCATAAGTCCGTGATTCGGCCAGCAGATCTTGCTGGCGAATCCTTTATTTCACTAGGTTCGAATTCCAGGACCCGATTCAAAATAGATGCTATTTTCGAAACGGCTGGTGTAAACCGTTTGACTCAAATTGAGGCGCCGTTAATGAAAATAGCCTGCTCTCTGGTACTGGAGGGCTGTGGCGTATCGATCGTAGACACGATGACCGCGAATACGTTTATTCAATCCGGGCTCGTGATTCGTCCGTTTACGCCTTCGTTACCCTTTTCATTTCGGGCGCTTTCTTCATCACGATTTTCGGGAACGAGCCTGGTCAATGATTTTTATGAAGTTTTTTCCCAAACTCTTCCTGAATAATTTCTTTAAACAATATACTCGTATTACGAGTAACTCAGCAGACCTCGTCATATAGCCTGGTAGCTTAAAAGTCGGTTGGAGAAGGCGTCTGCTCGGTAACATTGTCATCAGAAGAAATTGGAGATTATCCTCTCCGATCCCTAGCTCCCTAAGGGGTTCTGGTCATCTCCCTTATAAAGAGTGCCGAGCTAAAATGGAAATTCTAGCAAATTCAACTGATTTTGGGTTGTACAAATCGCCTAAGTGAACGTTCTCGCTTGCTAACAGTTTTTTCGCAAACCCCTTCTAAGCTTTGCTTGCTGTACCATTGATCTGCCATTTAGAGTCCCCGATAGGGGATCCGCAAACCCCTCGCCTTTAGGCGACGGATCACGGGGTATCGGTTATGATTGAGTCATATCCATAGTCAACGTACTTTAAGTGGTGATTTTGAACCTATTATGGGCTTTATGCCGCTTTGCAGTCAATGTCGGGAAGTGTATAGTGGTTAAAACTCAAATATTCTATTAAAGAGGTTTAAGTTATGACAGACCTAAGTATTACGACAGTGAGTGGCTCTCAGGCTGCTATAGAAGGAGATATATTAAAGGAATTCAGAGATGGATTACGAGGTTCCTCGTTAATTTCAACGGACGCAGAGTATGGTGAAGCACGTATAATTTGGAATGGATCAACCGATAAGCATCCAGCGATTATTATTAAATGTTCCGGTGCTGCTGATGTAATGGATGCGGTTAATTTTGCTCGGGAAAACGATATTCTGTTAGCTGTACGCGGTGGCGGACACAATGTTGCTGGCAATTCCGTATGCGATGGCGGCCTGGTCATCGATTTGTCGAATATGAACGGTGTCCGGGTCGACCCGGTGTCAAAACGGGCTCACGTTGGTGGCGGCGCGTTACTTGGTGACGTTGATCGAGAGACCCAGGCATTTGGGCTCGCTGCACCGCTAGGTATAGTTTCACTTACAGGTGTTGCTGGATTAACACTGTGCGGTGGGCTCGGCTATTTGCGCCGAAAACATGGCATGGCCTGCGATGCACTTGTGTCAATAGATATTGTTACTGCAGATGGAAAATTTCTCTCTGCCAGCGAAACCGAAAACCCGGATTTATTTTGGGCCGTTCGAGGCGGCGGTGGAAATTTTGGTGTAGTGACAACCTTTGAATTTGAACTATACCCAGTGGGCCCTATGGTCACGCTTTGTGCCCCTTTCTATCC
>JAUVBY010000095.1 GCA_030590945.1 Gammaproteobacteria bacterium
AGAGACTTAAAACCTAAATCCCGTTTTATCGTCATCCTCGCGTATGCGGGGATCCATAATACCGTCAGAAACAGGCTTATGGATTCCCGCCTTCGCGGGAATGACGCTTTAACCGGACAGTAGTGACATTAAATACCAAGTTCATCCCAAATTTTATCTACCCGTTGTTTGATCGCATCCGTCATCTGGATTGCCCTGCCCCAGTGTCGGTTGCTTTCTGCAGGCCATTTATTTGTGGCATCAAAGCCGATTTTTGAGCCCAGCCCGGAGACCGGACTGGCAAAATCGAGGTAATCGACCGGTGTATTTTCAACCAGCATGGTATCACGGGCCGGATCCATACGCGTGGTCATGGCCCAGATCACTTCCTTCCAGTTGCGGATATCGATGTCTTCATCGGTGACGATGACGAATTTTGTATAGGTAAACTGTCGTAAAAAGGACCAGATGGCAAACATAACCCGCCGCGCATGGCCAGGGTAGCCCTTTTGAATGCTGACGACCGCAACCCGATAAGAGCAGCCTTCAGGTGGCAGATAAAAATCCATAATTTCCGGAAACTGGGCCTGTAACAAGGGTATAAACATCTCGTTGAGTGCTGCGGCCAGGACGGAAGGCTCGTCTTCTGGTGGACGACCCATATAGGTACCCTGGTAAATCGGATTTTGGCGATGGCTTATTTTTTCGATGGTGAATACCGGGAATTTCTCAACTGAGTTGTAGTAACCGGTATGATCACCAAATGGGCCTTCTTTGAGCAGTTCATCGGGTTCTATATACCCTTCCAGTACTATTTCGGCGCTTGCGGGCACCATCAGCTCAGGGTGCAAGAGGCCGGGCGTGACGCGGGTTTTGGCGCCGCGTAGTAAACCTGCAAACTGAAATTCAGACAGTGTATCAGGGATCGGGCTGACCGCCGCTAGCGTAGTCGCCGGGTCTGCGCCAATGACGACGATGACCGGGAAGCGCTTGCCAGGGTGTTTTTGTGCCCACTCGCGATAATCAAGAGCACCGCCGCGATGCGCCAGCCAGCGCATGATGACACGGTTTTTAGCAATCACCTGCTGACGATAAATACCGATATTCTGGCGTACTTTTTGTGGCCCTTTGGTAATGACCAGTCCAAAACTGATAAGCGGACCGGCATCTTCTGGCCAGCAGGTCTGGATCGGAAGCGTTGAGAGGTCGACATCTTTCTTATCGATCACCACCTCGCGGCACAGTGGCTGTTCAATTACGCGCGGATTAACGTGTGCCAGTTGGCGAAACTTCGAGAATTTGCCCGCCGCATCGCCGAGACCGGTAGGTAGTTCAGGGTTGGTTAGAAAGGCAAGTTGCTGGCCAATTTCACGTAACTCTGAGGTTTGCTGAAGGCCAATTGCGCCCGCGATCCGTTGCGGGCTGCCAAACAGGTTTCCCAGCAGCGAAATACCCCGGCCCCGGCTCGGGTTTTCGAACAACAGCGCTGGTCCGTTTTGCTTAAGCGTACGGTGACAAATCTCGGTTATTTCCAGCTCCGGATCAACGGCAGTCTGAATTCGTTTCAGGTCACTTTTAGACTCAAGGTCTGTCATAAACTCGCGCAAACTATGAAAGGCATCGGGATTATCCGAGTCCATCATTTTTGAAATGCGTTGTTGCAGGCGAGATTTAATCATAGCGGGGACGATGTTTGGCTGAGCATGCCTGCATCGCCGTGCCAGTACCCGTTGCTGGTGCCGAAGGGGGCGTATTTTTTCAATTGCTGGTCTGCCTGATCCGGGTCAAGCGAACCGTGCAGGCAATCGTGAAAAAGGTTGAGTACTTTTTCAGTAAACCGTGACTGTGGGCTAATCCTGTAGATATCTACTTTAGGATGGTTTAGTTCGTGGATTAATTCATGGGTCAGTGCGGATTGGGTCTGGATGCCATTTAGTACCAGAAAGGATGATTTTTCCCGGGTGGAGAGTTTCAAACCGTCGGGATAATCGAGACAGCGCAACTCACAATTATCTTTTGGCGTGTTGTGAGTCCGTGCTGTATAACAACGCGCCGAATAGGCGAGCGGCAGACGACCCCAGGCAAATACTTCCGTCTCCACGGATTCGGGGATAATGAACTCGTTTAGTACGGCGGCAGAATGCTCCACTGGCATGATCCAGCGTTTCAGACCCAGGGCTGCCAGTTTATTTAAGGCGCGCGTATTGTAGAGATTTAGTGCTGGGCCACCCACATAGCCATCAATTTGGGAATCGCGGAAACGTTTCGATAGCATCTGTACTGCGGCGATATCATTGGCTTCTACGCGGTAACACGGATTATTACAGATTCGCTGCATGGCACCTAGCTCAGACGCTGCTTCCACCAGAGTCAGCGTGGACAGAACGACTTCTTTTCCAGCCGTTGTTAGCTTGTCGGCCAGTTCCAGCCAGTCGTCAGGCGTGAGGCTGCGCCGCTTGCTGCAAATGGTCTCGCCCAGATAAACAATATCTACGGGGGTATCGGCTATGCGCGCGTAAAAATCGTAGAGGGTATCTTTAGCCCAAAAATAGGAGACTGGCGCTAAAGACAGCCTGGCAGGTGCTTTGTTGGTATTGTGTTTTAGGTTCATTGCCAGGCCCGGTAATAGGCACCCAGGGTGGTCTGAGTACCTTCAGAAAGTGCGGCAAGTCCCTCCAGCCAGGTTTCATTCGGGCTAAAGGTATCCGGGTTGGCCAAACAGGCATCAATGGCGGCTCGCATGATGTGCGTGACTTTGGCGACATAGGCAGGACTGCGCTGCCGCCCTTCGATCTTGATTGCGCTAACGCCGATACGTTTCAGATCCGCCAGGATCGGCAGGGTATTTAGACTGGTAGGCTCTTCAATCGCGTACCCGATTTTACCGTTAACTTCAAAGCGGCCCTTGCAGATGGTCGGATATCCCAGGCCTTCTTCTTTGTCGACAAGATCAAGCAGTACGCCATTTAGCCGGGTTTCGTGGCCATTTACGGTTTCCTGCCAGCGAACATGTGAAGCCGGTGAACAGGCGCCAAAATTATTCGGCCCAAGCCCGGTAACATAAGAAGATAGATAACAGCGCCCTTCAACCATCACACAGAGACTTCCAAAACCGAAGACTTCTATGGGCACCGGGCTTTTTTCGACCAGTACCTCTACCTGCTTGAGTGAGAGCACCCTGGGAATGACAGCGCGGCGAATATTAAAATGATCAACATAAAACTGTACAGCCTGATGGCTGGTGGCGGAACCCTGCACCGACAGGTGCAGACGGGTGTCCGGCCATCTCTCGCTGGCATAATCCAAAACCCCGATATCGGCAAGAATAAGCGCATCGGCACCAGTGCCAGCGGCATGGTCAACCGCCGACTGCCATTTTCCCATGCCCGAGGGGTGGGGAAATGTATTGATTGCAATGAATACTTTAGTGCCTCGATCATGGGCATAGCGGATACCAGTTTCAATCTGCTTATCGTTAAAGTTTAATCCGGCGAAGTGGCGGGCATTGGTTTCATCACGAAAACCAATATAAACCGCATCCGCGCCGTGGTCGACGGCGGCTTTCAAAGAAGGCAGGTTTCCAGCGGGGCAGACTAGTTCCATGGTTGGCGGTTCATTCATTAAGGGCAGGATGTGATTAACGATGCTTGTCCTGCCTCGTAAGGCGGGGTTTGCACAAAGCCAAAAGATTTTCCCGGTGGCGCGGTAGTCTATAGATTTAGCCCGGAGGCATCAAAATCCTTCAGCTTAGCTGCGCTATACTCGTAACGACAAAAATGGCTTAATTCGTTGCTGACGAAATTATTTAGCGGCATAAGTATATTGCACGAAGCGAGAGTAATGCTTGATCTGGCTCAAGCCCAGGCTCCAATTGGCAGGCGTTACTTACGTTCTAAAGCAAAAAGCTCGCCTAAGCGAACGCCCAGGCAGGCATTTTGAATGTCTGCCTGGTTAAAACCCGGGCGTGGTCTGGCGTGAGCTCAGTTTCCTTCCAGTTCTTCGTGCCAACCGGTATCCAGGCCAAATTCGAAGGTGTGAACCCTTAAACCTTCCGGGAAGGCTTTATTCAAGCGCCGCATGAACTCTTCGTGAATTTCGCTCTTATGCTGTTGAACGTTGTAGTCACGGCTGTCTGTATCCACCCCTTCGACTTCAATCTCCATTTTGAATTCGATTTCGGGGGCCATTTGTACGCGTACTTTAGTCATTTCTTTCTCTCCTATATAAGTGGAACGATCAACAATGCGACGATATTAATGATTTTAATCAAGGGGTTGATGGCCGGTCCGGCAGTATCCTTATAGGGATCACCGATGGTGTCACCGGTCACGGATGCCTTGTGTGCCTCGGAACCTTTACCGCCATGATTATCATCTTCAATGTACTTTTTAGCATTATCCCACGCGCCGCCACCGGTTGTCATTGAAATAGCGACAAATAGACCGGTAATGATGGCGCCGATTAACATCCCGCCCAGTGCCTGCGGGCCCAGGATGAGTCCGACCGCCAGCGGTACTAATATCGGTAGCAAAGAAGGTAACATCATTTCCTTGATGGCAGCCTTGGTGAGCAGATCAACTGCGCGTGAATAGTCCGGTTTTTGGGTGTAATCCATAATGCCGGGCATTTCTTTGAACTGTCGACGCACTTCTTCAACCACGGAAGTGGCGGCACGGCCAACGGATTCCAGCGCCATCGCGCCGAACAGATAGGGAACCATACCACCAATAAATAGCCCGACGATGACCATGTGGTTGGACAGGTCAAAGGTAATGAGTACACCCAGGTGTTTCTCCAGTTCGTGGGTGTAATCTGCAAATAATACCAGTGCAGCCAATGCCGCTGAGCCAATCGCGTAGCCCTTGGTGACGGCCTTGGTCGTATTGCCCACAGCATCAAGCGTATCGGTAGTATCACGGATATCGCTGGGCAAATCGGCCATTTCGGCAATTCCGCCTGCATTATCGGTAATCGGGCCAAAGGCGTCCATTGCGACCACCATGCCGGTCATGGATAACATTGATGTGGCGGCCACAGCGATGCCGTAGAGGCCTGAAAGCGCGTGCGCACCCATAATACCCAGGCAGATGATGAGCAGCGGCCCGACCGTTGATTTCATGGAAATGGCAAGCCCGGCAATAACGTTAGTAGCGTGGCCCGTGGTTGAGGCGGAGGCGAGGTGTTTGACGGGTGCAAACTCGGTTGAGGTGTAGTAATCAGTTACCACCACCAGTCCTGCGGTCACGCCCAGGCCGATCAGGGTTGAGAGGAACAGGTTCATGATGCTGACACCTTCAACCCCGGACATTATCAATGCAGTGACCGGATAAAAAGCCAGTGCCGCAATCACGCCTGAGACGATCAAACCGCGATATAGACCCTTCATCACTTTCCTGTCTTCGCCAACCTTGACGAAGTAGGTGCCTATAATAGAAGCGATGATCGAAACACCGCCCAATACCAGTGGATAGGCCATGGCGCTTGTGGAACCGTCAAATAATAATGCACCGAGCAAAATCGTTGCAATCAGGGTCACGGCGTAGGTCTCGAACAGATCCGCAGCCATGCCCGCACAATCGCCTACGTTATCCCCTACATTATCGGCGATTACCGCAGGATTTCGGGGGTCATCTTCTGGTATGCCAGCTTCAATCTTACCTACCAGGTCTGCACCGACATCGGCACCTTTAGTGAAAATACCTCCGCCAAGGCGGGCAAAAATTGAAATTAGAGAGCCGCCGAATGCTAAACCGATCAGCGGTGCCAGAGATAAAGTGCCTTCAACGGTAAATGCGCCCAGTATGCCGAGAAAAACAGCGATGCTCATTAATCCCAGACCGACCACGAGTAAGCCGGTTACTGCACCGCCTTTAAAGGCGACTTGCATGGCGGGGTTTAAGCCCTCTTTAGCGGCTTCAGTGGTACGTGAATTTGCGCGAACGGCAACGTACATGCCTACATAACCCGCCAGCGCCGATAAGACGGCGCCTATCAGGAATCCAATTGCAGTCAGCGCACCCAATGCAAACCAGATCACGATTAACAAAATTATTCCAACCAGTGCAATTGCACTGTACTGGCGTTTGAAGTACGCGGAAGCGCCTTCCTCAATGGCCTTAGATATGGCCCGCATCTCTTCACTTCCGTCGGGCTTTTTCATCACCCAGCGAATGTTCAGGTAGGCAAACATGAGCGCTACGAGCGAACAGGCAATGGCAAAAATTATACTGCTGGTCATCGGTCAAATCCTCATTACATAACTTCAGGAATTGACACGATACACCTCAAAACCTGATTGGTGCTTGATCTTGCTCAAGCCGGCGAGGCATATAGCGATGGTAGTTCTGATAGATGGATTAGAATTATTGTGGGCTGGAGGCTCCAACCCAAATTAATCCTGCAATCCAGCCGCCTTCGCGGCCTCTTCCCAGTTTTCCGGCAGGCTGTGCGCAATGCCTTTATGGCAATCAATGCAGGTCTGACTGGGTTCTTCGCCATCAAGAACTTCCCAAACGTGCGGGTCGTGTCGATCCGCGCTACGCGTGTCCTGCTTATCCAGGTCCATGGAGCCGAAGTTGTGGCAATTACGACATTCTCTTGAATCGGTGTCTTTCATGCGTTTCCACTCGCGCATGGCCATCTCCAGACGATGCTCTTCGAATTTTTCCGGGGTGTCGATGGTGCCCATGAACTTATGGTAAAGCTCACTGCTGGCTTTGATCTTGCGTACGATTTTGTGTATCCATTCTTTGGGGACGTGGCAATCCGGGCAGGTCGCGCGAACTCCGGTTCTATTGGTGTAATGCACCGTATCCTGCAGATCCGCATAAGGATTATTTTCCATTTCGTGACAGGAGATACAAAATTCCTCAGTATTGGTCAACTCCAGGGTCCAGTTGAAGCCGCCCCATAAGATGATACCCAGGGCAATACCAATAAAAATGGTGGAAAGGCTCAGGCATGTTTTTGTTTTTTCTGCGGTGCTCATTTGGTATGATCTCTGGGTAACTATGTGTAATTAGGAAACATCGACCCCAAGTGGGCAGGATGGTTCCTGCCCACTGGTGGTTTCTAGCGCCGCTATTAAAACGAATTTTCGACTAAAGGCGCGATATCTGCCTGCGGCGTGTGGCACTGATTGCAAAAATGCCGTCTTGAGGATGGTTTGTCCAGTACGCTGCCGTCGCGCGCTATGTAATGGCTTTCGCCAATTTCCGGCGCATTTTCCTTATCGAAATTATCCTTGCTGTGGCACTTCATGCAGGTATTCTCCGTAAGTGTGATGCGGTCTTTTTCAATATCGTGCGGAATGCTGGGGGGCTGTAGCTCCCAGGCACGGTCAAAGCCGCCATCCATTTTCTTTTGCTCATTTTTCTCAATCGCATTCGCGGGTGCATCCAGATTATTTGCGCCGCGCAAAGAGGCGATTTCTGCTGCTTGTACCGACATCACATACGTTGAAAACAGGGCAGCGCCCAGCATGGTAGTTAATATTGCTTGTCTCATAAGAGCCTCCGTTGGACTAGATTGGTGATTGATTAACAGGATGATGAGGTTTGGCAGTCTCATCAGATAAGATTTTCCTGGAACGTAAGCCAAATTCAAAAATGCCTACGTGGCAGATATCAATGCAGCGACCGCAGTTGGTGCACGTGCCGTCGAGTACGATGGGCGGAATGCCGTTGTTTTCACCTTTGAGCACCGGTGGCAGGATCTGGGGTTCCGGGCAGACCACAAAGCACTCTCCGCAGTCATCGCATGCTGAACGCGTATCGGCGTGCACGCGTATCAGGCTAAATGGAGAAACCAGGGCATAAAATGCGCCCATCGGACATAAATGGCTGCACCATCCACGTTTACTGACTGCCAGATCGAACATCAGCAGACCAATGATCAATATCCAGCCCGCCCCCATGCCGAAAAATAGGCCGCGGTGTAACAGGGAGACCGGATTAATCAATTCATAAGCGAGTGTGCCGGTCACTGCGGCAACCAGCATAACCATGCCCAGTAACCAGTAGCGCGTTGCGCGAGGAAAAACCAGGCCACCTTTAAAATCCAGCTTTCTGCGCAACCAGAATGCGAAATCCGTGACCAGGTTTACCGGGCAAACCCAGGAGCAAAATACACGACCGCCCACCAGCATATAAAATACCAGTATGATCGTTGCGCCGGTTATCGCCGCACCGGTGACGCCCCAGAAACCGGCGGCGAGCATCTGTAGAAACAGCATCGGGTCGGTCATTGGAATGGTGTCGAATAGTAAACTTGATGAAAGGTTGCCTTTAATCAGGTGGATGCCTGCCCAGGGCCCAAGCAAAAATAACAGCAGGATGGACAGCTGGCTGAATCGGCGCAGGGCGAGCCAGCGATGCGCTAGCCACCAGCCTCTGCGTTGTATCGATTTAGCGCCGAGCTTTGACATATCTATTTATCTCCTCCCTTAAGAAAGCCCTGGTTAAGGGTATCCAACGGGTTTGAGGAGAAAGGTGAATTTTTTTCATTTTCTTCCATGATCAGGCCTTCACCCTGCAAATCGTAGCGTACGCCTTCGGGTAAATTGTATTGATGGGGCACGTCGGGTGTCACCAGGCTGCCACCCGCACCTTCTTTTTGCTCCCAGCCCAGTCGGTAGTGTTGGCCCAGCTGACCCTTGGCTAATTTAATGGGCAATACACGAATGGACGCCTCTTCCATGATGCAGGCGCGTTCACACAGGCCGCAACCTGTGCAGGCATCGGAATGAACGATGGGAATGAATTTGGCATGCTTTCCGGATCGTTCATCGTGGCGGTAATCCAGGCTAATCGCTTCGCCTCGAATCGGGCAGACATTAAAGCAGATTTCACAACGCAAGCCGTGAAATGCAATGCAGGTTTCCTGGTCGATTAGTACCGCCAGCCCCATACGCGCTTCATTGATATCGGTCAGTGCATGATTCAGCGCACCGGTTGGGCAATTGGGTATGCACGGGATATCTTCACACATCTCGCACGGCGCATCACGCGCGGTAAAATAGGGGGTGCCCAGCGCAACATCATCCCCTGGCGCGGCCAGTTTTAAAATGTCCCAGGGGCAATCCTGCACGCAGATACCACAGCGCGTGCAGGCCGATAAAAATTCTTTCTCCGGCAGGGCACCGGGCGGGCGAATGGCCGCCGCTGGCAGGCTATTGGCACTTTTGGAATGCACACCAATGGCCAGGCCTACCAGGCTGACACTGCAGGCTGTTTTAGCCATATCCGACAGAAATCGGCGTCGCGATTGCGACGTCGGTTTTTTCGTGTCGGTGGTGTCAGGTTCAGTGTGGCTCATTAATCTTCATGGTGAAGGGAATTACATAAGTATTCGAATATTTAGAATAGGCTGTGCCTACTCTGAACACTGGAATAATTACGTTGATGCCTAAACAGGATGTAGAACGTGGAGTAGATTACGGCGCCTGCACTTCAGGCGCCGTATTTCTAAACACTACGCCTTAACAACCTTGCACGCACACTTTTTGTAGTCCGTTTCTTTGGACAGCGGATCGGTCTGATCCAGTGTGAGCTTGTTAGTCAGGCGACCGGCGTCAAACCACGGCATGAACACCAGGCCTTGAGGCGGCTTGTTACGCCCGCGTGTTTCCACACGTGAAGTCACTTCGCCACGGCGTGTCATCAGCTTGATTTCAGCGCCATTGCGCAGGCGGCGTGCCTTGGCATCTTTAGGGTGCATATAGACCAGAGCATCCGGTACTGCACGATACAGCTCGGGCACACGGCGTGTCATGGAACCAGAATGCCAGTGCTCCAGTACACGACCGGTACACAACCACAGGTCGTATTCGTCATCGGGCGGCTCAGCTGCCGGCTCATACGGAGCGGTGATGATGTTGGCTCTGCCATCGGGTTTACCGTAGAAATTAACGGTGTCCTTATCGCCTTTCACGTGTGGGTCATACCCACCGCGAAAACGCCACAGGGTTTCCTTGCCGTCGATGACTGGCCAGCGCAGTCCACGCGATTTGTGATAGGCCTCAAACGGCGCCATCTCGTGGCCTTTCTTGGGACCTTCAAACTGGAAGCGTCGATATTCTTCGAACAGGCCTTTTTGTACGTAGTAGCCAAAATCTTCAGATTCGTCGTTGTCGTACTCGTTGCCACGATCATCCATTACCTGGATTTTGGGGAACTGGTCCACCTGGCCATTTGCAAAGAGCACCTCATACAGGTTCTTATCTGCATACTCGGGCATCCTGGCAATCAGATCTTCCGGCCATACGTCGCTTACCTTGACGTATTTGGCAAACTCCATCACCTGCCACATATCAGATTTGGACTCACCCGGCGCCTTAACCTGCTGCCGCCAGAATTGTGTACGACGCTCAGAGTTACCGTAAGCCCCTTCTTTTTCCGCCCACATGGCGGTCGGTAGAACCAGGTCAGCCCCCATCGCAGAAACCGTCGGATACGGGTCTGAAACGGTGATGAAGTTATCCGGATTACGCCAGCCCGGCCATGATTCATCATTGAAGTTAGCCGCGGCCTGCAAGTTGTTGTTACACATGACCCAAAAGCAATTCATTTTGCTGTCTTTCAGGGCACGATGCATCGCCACCGCGTGGATCAGGGTTTTGCCCATCGGCTTGCCGCTAATATCGGTTTGATCCGCATCGTTGGTCTTGCCGTTGGCTCTGGGAATGGTGCCTGCAGGCAGTTTCCAGATCTTCTCGGCAAAAGTACAATGCGCGTCTTTCTTAACCACCAGGTCTGCAGGCAGACGATGCGTAAATGTACCGACTTCGCGTGCGGTACCACAGGCTGAAGGTTGGCCCGTCAGTGAGAAGGGGCTATTGCCCGGCTCAGAGATCTTGCCCATCAACAGGTGGATGTTGTACACCAGTGAATTCATCCATACGCCACGTGTGTGCTGGTTAAATCCCATGGTCCAGTAAGAAGAAATTTTCTTGCCCGGATCGGCATACAGCCTGGCCAGTTTCTCAAGGTTGTCCTTGGGAACACCGGACACTTCAGCTGCATGCTCAAGCGTATACGGCTCAACCGACTTGGCGTACTCTTCAAAGGTAATGGCGCTGAGTTTCCCTTTATTGGCATTTTTGGCAGCCTTCTGGCGGGGGTCGCTGTCGCGCAGACCGTAACCGATATCCGTCGGGGTTTTCTTGAAATTACAATGATCGTCAATAAATTTCTGATTGTATGCCTTGTTCTGGATAATATAGTTGGCAATGTAGTTACCGATGACCAGGTCCGTTTGCGGGTGGAAAATAATAGAGTTATCCGATAATTCAAAACTGCGATGCTCAAAAGTGGATAAAACGTGCACTTCGCAACCGGGTTTGGTCAGGCGCGTATCGGTGATACGTGACCAGAGAATCGGGTGCATTTCCGCCATGTTCGAACCCCACAGAACAAACGCATCCGCGTGCTCCATGTCGTCGTAGCAACCCATTGGCTCATCGATACCGAAGGTACGCATAAAGGCGCCTACCGCAGAGGCCATACAATGGCGCGCGTTGGGTTCAAGCGCGTTGGAGCGAAAACCCGCTTTC
>JAUVBY010000046.1 GCA_030590945.1 Gammaproteobacteria bacterium
CCGGAATCGAGAAAGGCGTCTATTGAAAGTAGCCCGGGCGAGCTCAGCAGGATACCAAAGGCAATGAACAGCGTAAGCAGAACGGAGAGATTAAGTGAGTTAGATTTCATTTTCAGATAATTAAGGCCGTATGTCGTACCAACAATCAATTACCGTGTATTGCGGTGTCGGGATATACTGGTGACCATGAATAAGTATAAAAGAATCCGGGGCATTGATGTGACGATAGTCAGCGTTGCAATGTTCTTTTATAACAGCTTGAATTGGGCGTACAGAGTCTGCTTGCTTATGAACATAGAAGACCTGGCGTTACCAAACTAGCCTGTTAAGAATTATATTATACAGGGGTCTCACCTGTTTTCAATCCTGGAATTAGCGGGGTTTATGAATAAAGCTGGTGGTAATGCCTTGCGCCTATCTTAAAGTAGGGGAGTGGTCTATTTTAGACGAATCAGCCCGCCTGACGAGCAAACGTAAATGCGTTATTTCTAATAAGACTCCTGAGGCCACCTGGGGCCGGTTTGGCAAAAAATCAGGAGTTAGGGCTGGCGGCTATTGTCTTTCCCCGAGAGGTTTGCCGAAGATTGTTCGATTCGGCATTCAGGATTATCATTTTCCTGTTCAGCAATTCATTCTTGCGATTAATATCATTGATTTTGCCCTGGCTGATGGTGAGCTCTCTTTTTTTCTTTGTCAGAGCCCGATAGGTGCTTGCCAGTTCGCGCTTATTCTTGACCAGTTCACTTTTTTTCAAATCAAGTTCTTCGCTGACGGCTAAAAGGCGCATTTTCTCTGCCTCAAACTTAGCCGAAAGCCTTAATACATAGTCCTTTTCCTGCTGCAGAGTTTTATCGAGCATCAGTACTTGCGCACTGTTTGAGGTCAGATTGATCTCCTGTTCTCTGGCGCGCGCTTTTTCGCCGCTTAGTTGTATGCTTAATTGTTCAGTGGTATCTTGTTCATGACTGAGCATTACTTTTGTTAGGTTTTCTGTTTCCTGTGAGGCTACTAATTGAGAAGTTTTTTCTTCAAGCTGCATTTTAAGCTCACGTATACGCTCAGCCTGCTTGCTTTTATGCTTCTTTGCCTGCGCCTGCTCTTCCGCCATAAGCGTTTCAAGCGCCGTAATTTTGCTGTCGATTTCCTGAATCTCGCTGTAAGTGGCAGGGGTATCGTCTGTACCGTAAGTGTACTGCTCGGGTAGTTCGCTAGCTGGTTGTACAAGGTATGCAATCGCAAGAGAAAACGTCAGCACCACTACGATACCGGAGAGCAGGGTGTTTAAATAAAATCGTGAAATTTTCATTTTGATTGCTTCTGGCATTCAATGCCCGGGTGAATATGTACGTTTATGTCTAAATTTGTCGCGTTTATCATGCTATATCTACCGTTTGTATGATAAAACAGATTTCATAACAAATGTAAGTCTTTGTATTCATACAATAAAGCATTGCAATATAAAAAGCAATAGCTAATTTTAGTCAAGAAACTCCTCCATGAGCTTTGTCCAATTTTAAATCCATTTCGCGGGGTGAGACGGCTTACTGCTTCAAACGGTATCCGGTTTTAAACATCCATGAAACGGTCACCAGGCAGGCGCCCAGAAATACCAGTATCATGATCAGGCTCAATCCGACACTGACGTCGGAGACTTCAAAAAAACTCCAGCGAAACCCGCTCACCAGATACAGTACCGGGTTGAACAGGGTGACGGTTTGCCAAAAGGGTGGCAACATGCTGACCGAATAAAAACTTCCACCCAGGAAAACCAGCGGTGTGATGACCAGCATGGGAATAACCTGGAGTTTTTCAAAGTTAGTGGCCCACAATCCGATAATAAAGCCGAACAGGCTAAAGGCAATGCAGGTTAGAATCAAAAATGTGAGCATCCAGTAGGGGTGTAGAATTTTTAGTTCGACAAAAAAACTGGCGGTAAACAGAATGATTATACCGAGGATAAAGGATTTGCTGGCGGCAGCGCCGACATAACCTGAAAGCACCTCGTAAAAGGAGACGGGCGCAGAAAGTACTTCGTAAATACTGCCGGTGAATTTAGGAAAGAATATACCAAAGGAAGCATTCGCAATGCTTTGAGTTAAAAGGGATAACATGGTTAATCCTGGCACAATAAAAAGGCCATAGGAGATGCCATCAATGCTTTCGATTCGCGAGCCGATAGCTGAACCAAATACCACGAAATATAAAGCGGTTGAAATAACCGGTGATGCCACGCTCTGAAAGAGGGTGTTCCAGAAGCGCAGCATTTCAAACTTATAGATTACTCCGATTGCGCGTAAATTCATGACTTCACCAGATCAACAAATATATCTTCCAGAGAGCTTTGTTTTACGTGTAAATCCCTGAGCGAGAGCCCTGCTGCACTAATAGCCTGAAGCAGGGCGGTAATGCCGGTTTGTTTGCTAAGCGTGTCGTAGGTATACGCGAGGCATTGCCCCTCATTCACAAGATCCAGTGCATAGTGATTTAATGATGCAGGTATGCTGTCAATGGTTTCTCGCAATTCGATGATCAGTTGTTTTTTACCCAGGTTTTGCATCAGGCTTTGTTTTTGTTCTACCAGCAGAAGTTCTCCGTTATTGATCACGCCGACGCGGTCAGCAATGGATTCGGCCTCTTCGATGTAGTGTGTGGTGAGAATGATTGTCACGCCGCTTTTGCGTAGTCGCGCCACCATATTCCACATATCTTTGCGTAACTCGACGTCTACCCCGGCGGTGGGTTCGTCCAGAAATAATATTCTGGGCTCATGGGACAGCGCTTTTGCAATTAACACGCGCCGCTTCATGCCGCCTGAAAGCGTGCGCAATTCACTATCCCTTTTGTCAAATAAAGACAGGTCTTTGAGTAGTTGCTCAAGGTAGTGGGTATTCTTTTTTTTCCCGAACAGGCCACGGCTGAAATTTATGGTGTTCCAGACGGTTTCAAATGCGCCAAGCGTGAGTTCCTGTGGTACCAGGCCGATGAGTTCGCGTGCCTTACGAAATTGCCTGAGATTATCGTAACCACCAATCGTAACCGATCCTGAAGTGGGAGATACTATTCCGCAGATGGCTGAAATGAGGGTGGTCTTGCCGGCGCCATTGGGCCCCAGCAGCGCCAAAATTTCGCCTTCGTATATGTCCAGGCTGACTGAATTAAGTGCCTGATGTCCTGAAGCATACGTTTTGCAAAGCTTGTTGATCGAGACGATGGGGTTCATGATCCTAAATTCCTTAGTTGGACAGGGCATAGGGTGCTCCTGTGGCGGTGTAGGGCAAGGCGTATCTGCGCGGAATGGCCATTCCCTTTCAAGCAGTTACAACGCGGTCATACGCCGCCACAGGAGTACAATATACCCTGTAGCGCTTTTCACACATAGAGTGAAAAGAAAAAATATACCTTTTAAAAATTGAACCATATGATTATCCGTCTTTCGTAGCGGTCAACTGAGGATTTTAGGATGGTGGGATATTACTGTATTTGATTTACTTTGCCATTGTTATATCCAGCGCCTGCCCCCATGTCGTTATCCGTTCGGCATCCAAAATTAACTCATTCAATTCCTTGTTAAAATCAAGCTATGTTCATAATTAAAATTGTAGCCGCTATTATCGGCCTGTCCATTTTCGGGCCGTTCGGGGCAGTTCTGGGCTGGTTTGCCGGTTCACTGGTCAGCAATCTGATTACCGATGGACCGCGCGCGCTGTTGCCGGGCGGTCGTCAGGAAATACGCCAGGAACGCCAGGCAGTATTCCTGAAAACCCTGTTCTTATTGATGGGTAGACTGGCCAAGGCGGATTCACAGGTGTCACAGTCCGAGATTAACCACGTCGAGCAGTTCATGGTGCAAATGGGCATGACCGCGGAACATCGCAAAGAAGCGGTTGGCCACTTTCAGGAAGGCGTTAAATCTGAGTTCCACATGGACAATACGCTAAGCCATTTCCTCGATGTGTGTGGCCGTTCGCTACAAATGAAACACCTGTTGCTGGTGTATATGGCTGGCGTGGCGCTTGCGGACGGCGAAATGCATAGCGCAGAAAAAGAACTACTGGGCAGGGTTGCCAGTCGGCTGGGGTATTCTGAACAAGCCTTCAATCAGTTGATGGCGATGATCCAGGGCCAGAATCGTTTTGCCGGTGGTGCGGGTTACCAGCGTCAGCAGGGCGCCGGGCCGCAGGGTGCCACCCACTCATTAGAAGATGCCTATCAGGCGCTGGGTGTGTCGGCCAGTGATAGCGTCAAAGACATTAAACGCGCCTACCGCAAACTAATCAGCCAGTATCATCCAGACAAATTAATCGGCCAGGGCGTGCCCGAAGACATGATTCAAAAAGCCACTGAGCGTTCAAAAGAGATCCACGCGGCCTACGACATGATCGAGAAACACCGTAAGGGCTAATCAATAAATTTTCTTCAGCGCGCTACTACATATTCGCGTACAAAGGCCCGCCGCCACCCTCAGGAGGCGTCCAGACTATATTCTGGGTCGGATCCTTGATGTCACAGGTTTTACAGTGCACGCAGTTCTGCGCATTGATGCGCAGTATTTTTTCGCCTGCGTCATTTTCTTCTATCTCGTACACCTGCGCGGGGCAATAGCGTTGCTCGGGTGCATCGTATAGAGCCAGATTAGTTTCGATGGGTACGCTTTGATTCTTCAGGGTTAGGTGCGCAGGCTGGTTTTCTTCGTGATTGGTATTGGACAAATGCACGGAGGACAGCCGATCAAAGCTAAGTTTGCCATCCGGGGCAGGATACTCAATTACTTTAGCCTCAGCAGCCGTTTTTAAACTGAGATTATCTGCGTGATGGTTCAGCGTCCAGGGCTCCTTGCCGCGTGTGATATAACTTATCAATCCTGCATTGGCCAGCCCAAACCACAGACCTTTGCGAAACCCCGGGCGAATATTTCGTACCGGGCGCAGTTCCCCGGTAATCCACGAGTTCTGGATGTCATCGTTGTACAGTGCCAGATCTTCGTCGTTTTGAATTGATTTAAATACACGCTCTGCCGCCAGCATGCCGCTTTTCATTGCGGTATGCGAGCCTTTGATTTTTGGCACGTTTAAAAACCCGGCGCTGTCGCCGATGAGCAGGGCGCCATCCACATTGAGCTTGGGTATAGACTGAAAACCGCCTTCTGACAGCGCACGCGCGCCATAACTAATGCGCTTGCCGCCTTCGAGTATTTTGCTAACCGTCGGGTGCGTTTTATAGCGCTGGAACTCCTGAAATGGGCTGAGGTAAGGATTACTGTAATCCAGCCCTACGGCGAACCCCACTGCCACCAGGTTCTTATCCATGTGGTACATGAATCCGCCGCCGTAGGTATCGCTTTGCAAGGGCCAGCCGATACTGTGAAAAACTGCGCCCGCCTGGTGTTGTTGCGCTGGAATTTCCCAGATTTCCTTGATGCCCAGCGCATAGGTTTGTGGTTGGCTGTTGGCTTGAAGATCAAATTTTTCGATCAGCTGACGACTCAGTGAGCCGCGACAACCCTCTGCCAGCAGTGTCACCTTCGCGTGTAATTCCATGCCGGGTTCGTAATTATCTGAGTGGCTGCCGTCTTTGTTGATGCCCGTCGGGCAGGTGGCTACACCCGTTACTTTTTTGTCGTCATAGAGTAGCTCGCTGGCGGCAAACCCTGGAAAAATATCGATACCCATGGCTTCAGCCTGCTCACCCAGCCAGCGTGTGAACAAGCCCAGGCTGGCGACGTAATTCCCATGATTCAACATTTGTGGTGGCGTGGGAAGCTTAATGGCTTTGTTCTGTGTCAGGTATACAAAGCGATCGTCACTTACCTCAGTCGTCAGTGGCGCGTTTTTATCCCGCCAGTCAGGAATCAGTTCATCCAGAGCGCGCGGTTCGATGACTGCACCCGCGAGTATATGTGCGCCGATTTCAGCGCCTTTTTCAAGCACGCAAATGGCCAGATCAGTATCGTTTGTCTGTGCCAGTTGCGCCAGCCGGATCGCTGCGCTCAGCCCGGCCGGGCCTCCACCGACGATCACGACATCAAAGGGCATGGATTCACGTTCGCTCATGGTATTTTCCTGAAAATTTGATGTAGGTCCAGAAACTTATATTGTACGTTGATATGCTTCCCGGCGACCTGATGATCCGGGTTAATGTAACATTTTGTAACACACAGTTGTATTTGTATCAATTGGTATGCATATTTCAGGATACGTTTTGTCGCGATTTGCGCAATTGTCGCCATGTCATAGCCGTAGACGCTATGGATATTTGTTTTCTTCTTCTTATACGCACTTAATTAACCCTTTAATCTGATATGAACAAATTCTTTCGCAGCGCTATTTTCCTGCCGCTTATATTTTTTGCGGCCATTGCTATTGTCGTAATTCAGATCAAAACTAAAGCACCCGTCGAGCACGAAGAAACCGGGTATCCGGTAAAAGCAGTAGAAGTGATTGTTGCCCGGGAGTTGCCATTTCGAGCCCGTGCTACTGCGTTCGGAAATATTGAACCTTCGGTGGTTGTCAACGCGAAATCCGAAGTAAGTGGAAAAATCGTATACGTCCATCCTGATTTGGAAAAAGGGGCAAGCGTTGCGCAGGGTGTAGTGGTATTGCGTATCGAACCAACCATCTTCCAGATTTCGCTGGATCAAAGCCAGGCGGGTTTACTGGGCAGCCAGTCTGCTCTGGCGCAGCTTGAAGCTGAAGAGGCCAGCACGCGTCTGGCTCTAAAAATCGCGCAGGATAACCTGGCGGTAGGGAAAAAAGAACTTGAACGAAACCGCTCGCTTCGCGAGAAAAATTTGGTGGCCAGTTCGGACCTGGATAAAGAAGTGCAGAAAGTATTAGGCTTACGCCAGCAGGTACAGGATATTCAGGGCAAGTTGTCCAGCTATGAAAGCCGTAAAGCCGCTACCATTGCCCAGATCACGCAATCGCAAAGCCAGGTTGCTCAGAGCAGGGATACCCTGGGGCGAACAGAAATTATTATGCCGTTTGATGCAAGGATTGGTGATGTGCTGGTTGAAAAAGGCGAATATGTACCCGCGAGTACTACCTTATTTGTCGCGCTTGGCATACAGGCGGTGAAAATCGATGCACAACTGCCTGTGCAGCAATTCAGGCCGCTGGTCGCAGGCATGGGAAAATCCGGCGCCGATAAATTAATTAATTTGCAATCTCCTGACGATCTTCAAGCCGTTATTGCCCGGATGCAGCTGGATGTTCGGGTACGATTGGTGGGCGATACCGACCGTAGCATATTCTGGGAGGGGGAATTAATGCGCATAAGCGAGTCGGTCGACCCGGTACGGGATACGCTAGGGCTGGTGGTGGAAGTGACTAAGCCTTATGCCGGGATTATCCCCGGTAAAAAACCACCATTGCTTAAAGGAATGTCTACGGCAGTAGAGTTTTACTCACCCGCCACTCCAACCCTGGTTTTACCGAGGAAATCCCTGCATCAGGGACGAGTTTATATCGCGGATGAAAATAACAATCTGCATATTGAGCCCGTAACGGTACAGTTTATGCAGGGAAATCTGATCATTGTCGATGCCGATAGCGCGATCAAACTGGCTGGCAAGCGCATCATCATCAGCGATGTCATACCCGTCATACCAGGCATGCCGCTAAAGGCAATTCACGCAGTAGAATACGAGCAGGATTTGGCACTAAGAGCCTCAGGACAGTAATGGATTCGTTTATACGCTACTTCGTAAAGCACCCCACGGCGGGCAATATTTTAATGATGGCCATTATTGCCATCGGCCTGGCCTCGCTTACATCACTTAATAAAGAATCTTTCCCTCGCTTAAAGCCCAGCAAGGTTCAGTTGACCATGGCCTATCCGGGAGCCAATCCGGCGGACGTGGAAGACGCGATCTGCAATCGACTTGAAGACGCGACGGATGGCATCAGTTTTTTAAAAGAACAAAGCTGTGATGCCAGAGATAATGTGGCGATTTTCACCCTGGAAATGCAGGAAGCCGGCGATATCGATGCGTTTTACGACGATATAAAAAGCGCCGTCGACGGGGTCGCTGATTTTCCGGATGAAACCGAAGATCCGACCATCATGCAGCTGGGGCGCGTGAGCCGGGTTGCAAATATCGCTGTCACATCAAAAAACCTGACACCCTCTGAGCTCAAAGCACTCACAGAATCGTATCGGGATAAGCTAGTGGCGAACCCGGGAATTCCCATTGTGAGTACCGCCGGATTTTCAACGCACCAACTCCAGGTATTGATTCATCCGGATACGCAAATTAAATATCAGCTGGGCGTGCAGGATATCGCAAACTTGATTGCAGCACAGGCGATCGAACTGCCGGCCGGTACGCTGGAGGGCAGTGAGACCACCTACCAGATTCGATTTGATAATGTACGCAAGACGGCTGCAGAGTTGACAGACCTGGTTATTCTAAATTCACCCGAAGGGGGAGAAATTAAACTGGGTGACATTGCCCGGGTGGTAGATCGCTTTGAAAAGAACGAAGAGCGCATCGAACTCAACGGAGTGCCTGCCGGCTTGTTGAAAATTAGTAAAAACAACAAAGACGATACGCTGGACGTACTGGATGAAATTCAAGCATTTATTGCTGCAGAGAATCGCATATTGCCTGAGGGCACGCATTTGACGCTCACCCAGGATGGCGCATCAATGGTGCGTGATCGCCTGCGACTGTTGCTAAAAAATGGCTGGCAGGGTTTATTGCTGGCCGCATTGGCGCTGTTGTTATTTTTTAACTGGCGATATACCTTCTGGGTGGCGCTGGGCTTGCCGATTTCATTTCTGGGTGGTTTGGCGATGATGGTGATGTTTGGCATCACCATAAATATGATATCGCTGGTCGCGTTACTGATGGCAATCGGAATTTTGATGGATGATGCGATCGTGCTGTCTGAGAGCATTGCGCATGAATACAAAAAGGGCAAATCGCCGTTGGAGGCCGCTGTTGATGGCACCCGGCGGGTGTTGACCGGTGTGTTTGCTTCCTACCTGACGTCGGCATTCTTATTTGGCAGTTTGCTGATGATGGAAGGCGAGATGGGCCAGATTCTTGGCGTGTTGCCGGTGGTATTGATCTCAGTGTTGACCGTTAGCCTGATCGAGGCGTTTCTGATATTGCCGCATCATTTGATGCATAGCTTGCAACATGCGCAGCATAAGCCGTTGCCCAGATCGCGTCAGGTATTTGAGAAGGCCTTTAGCCAATTGCGCGAAGGCGTTGGGAAAATGGCCGATCTGGCGATGCGCTTTCGTTATATCACCGTTGGTTTGGCTTTTGCGATGCTGGTCTTCTCAATCGGCCTGATCACAACCGGTACCGTCAAATTTAAAGCCTTTCCGGATCTGGAGGGCAATACCGTCGACGCTCGTATTTTGCTGGCACAGGGCACGCCGCTTTCAGAAACGGAAAAAGTAATGGGGACGCTGTTGGCCGCACTGGATAAGACGCTTGAAACGCTGAATAAAAATGAATCTTCACCGCTGGTCAAAACCATTCAATTAAGTTACGGCGAGCATGCGGATGTACCCGAAAACGGGTCTCATATCGCGACCCTGAGTCTGGACCTGCTTAACACCGAAAAGCGCAATACCTCGATTGCCGAGATCACCCGCTTATGGCGTAAAAATAGCGGTGATCTTCCCAGCGTGATGAGCGTACAGTTCCGCGAGCCGAAAATCGGCCCTGCCGGCCGCGCGATAGAAATTCGTATGAGCGGACCTGATTTGAATCGCCTTTCACAGGCGTCCTGGGAATTGCAAAACTGGTTAGAAGGCTATGCCGGAGTGTCGAATCTGCTGGATGATTTACGGCCGGGCAAACCCCAGTATACGGTGACCTTGCTACATGGTGCCCTGGCCGCAGGTGTGGATGCACGCAGTCTATCTTCCCAGTTGCGTGCAGCCTATCAGGGCATAAAAATAAGCGAGATTTACCAGGGGCGGGAAGCCTACGAAATTATTGCCAAGCTTGATAGTCGTAACGGCGAGGAGCTAAAAGACTTTGATGATTTAACCGTGTTTTCGAAGCAAGGGATAGCCATTCCTCTCGGCAGCGTGGCGAGCATAAGCGAAAAGCGCGAATTTGCACGCATCGGGCACGTAAACCATATACGCACGGTCACGCTGTTTGGAGACGTTGATGCTAATGTGGCGAATACTTCGGAAATCATAGCGGCTACCGCGCGCGATTTTCTGCCCGATTTACAGGCGCGTTACCCCGGAATCCACGTTAGTCTCAAAGGTGAAGTAGAAAGCGGCAATGAAACCAAATCATCTATTCTGACCGGTTTTGCTTTGGGCGCTTTGGGTGTGTTTTTATTGCTCAGCCTGATTTTTCGTAATTATCGCGAGCCGGCGATAGTGATGCTAAATATACCGCTGGCGCTAATCGGCGCGGTATGGGGACACCTGATCATGGGGCTGGATTTCACCTTGCCAAGCATGATTGGTTTTGTATCACTGGCGGGCATTGTAGTCAATGATTCGATATTACTGGTGGTGTTTGTTAAAAACCACATCGAGGATGGTATGGTCTTACACGACGCTGCCAGTCAGGCGGTTCGAGATCGCTTTCGTGCTATATTCCTGACCTCGATTACCACCGTTGCAGGTATGACACCCTTGTTGTTTGAGACCAGCACCCAGGCGCTCATTCTGGTGCCGCTGGTAACCAGCGTTGTATTTGGTATGTTGACGTCTACCCTGCTTATCATGTTCGTACTGCCTTCGGTGTACAGCATAATGGATGATATAGGTTTTATACGAATCGGCGCAAAATAAATCCACATTGAATCCCGGAGCTTTAACTAAATGACCCCAAATGTAAGTCAGGCCGCTGTTGATGCGGCGATTCAGATCGCTGATCTCGCGCGTGAAATATCAATGAAGTATTTCCGCCAACCGCTTGATATCGAACACAAGGCAGATCGTTCACCGGTAACCATCGCGGACCAGCAAACTGAAGCTATGATCCGCGATGAGCTCAGCCGGCGTTTCCCCGAACATGGCTTTTATGGCGAAGAAACTGGACAGACACGAACCGATGCAGCCTGGGTATGGGTGGTAGACCCAATCGATGGCACGACCAGTTTTTCTACCGGCAAACCCACTTTTGGCACCCTGATTTCGCTGGCCTACGAAGGCGAACCGGTGCTGGGGCTGGTTGATTTGCCCGCACTGGATGATCGCTGGCTGGGTATTAAAGGGCAGGTTACGCTATACAATGGCAAGCCGGTATCTGCAAATGAGAACGCGCTGGAGATAGCACAGGCATCAAGCTATACCACTACCACCAAAATGTTTGATGATGCGGCGATGCAGCGCTACCGGGCATTGGCCGACAAAAGTAAATTTTCGGTTTTTGGTGCCGATTGCCTGGGCTATGGATTGCTGGCCTCAGGGTTTACCGAAATTGTCGTTGAAGCCAGCCTCGAGCCGTATGATTATATGGCGCTGGTGCCCGTGGTTGAAGGTGCGGGGGGATGCATAAGCGATTGGGAGGGCCAGCCGGTACGTTTGACCTCAGGGGATCAAATCGTCGCGTCGGCGAACCCAGTTCTGCATCAAAAAGTACTCGATGCCTTGCGCGTAGAATAGGTGTTTACGAATTATAGTGATAAAATCGCGGCTGATATAATTCGCAAATTTCACGCCTGACAGAGCTATGGCTAATATCCTCAAACAGAACGAATGCATCATCCAGCTCGACAGTGGCGGGTGGGAAATAAATTCGATTGGCATGGAGCAGGAAATTCTGGGCCCGATTGATTACGGATGGAAGCGCTACCAGCAGGATAACCGCAGTTTCACCTTTGGTTCCGGTCTGTTACACGGTAGCTCGATTTCCGGTGCACGGCGTATGATGGTAACGGGCTATAGCCCGCAGTGGGACGGGTTTTATATCTCATCCCTGGGTGGCGCGGCGTACACTTTGCGGCACTTTGGCGTAAATTATGTCTGTTTGCGTGGCCGGACTGCCCAACCCAGTGTTTTATCCCTGAACTATAAGGACGGTGAATATCAGGTCGAAATCATCCCTTTTCCGCAATACGCCGAGGCCTGGAAAGGACACCCTAATGCGAACGGCGAGAAAGTGCTGGGCGTGTTTGCGCTTCAGGAGGCCGTGTTTGCAGCCTTTAAGGACAATTTCCCGATCAAACAGGTGCGCGTGTTTGCGGTCGGCCCGTCCGCCGAGCGAACCAACGAAGGCGCAATCGGATCGAACACCATCACCAAAGGCGTGATTACGCCGACCGTGGAATGGTGTGGTCGTGGAGGAATGGGCAGCCAGCTTTTCAGGCAACATAACATCGTCGCCTGTATATTTGGCGGCGAGTGGAAGCAGTTTGATCTGAGTAACTCTAAAGAAATCAATCAGTATTTCCTGGAACACTACGGCGAGAAGGCGGCCAAATACGATCTGTCAGTGACGACAAAATACCGCTATCACCCGGAATTCAAAACAGGCGGTACTTTTGGTGTAAACCTGCATACCAATCGTGATCGACTGATGACCTACAACTACAAGAGCTTGTATGCCAGCACAGATGATCGTAAGCAACAACACTCAGAGTTTATTGCATCGCATTTTTTAAAGCAGTTTAATGAAGAGACCATTGAGCCGGCGAATTTTGAAAACTGCGGTGAACCGTGCCTGGTTAAGTGCAAAAAAATGCACGGCAAGTTTAAAAAAGACTACGAACCCTACCAGTCTTTAGGGCCTCAACTGGGGATTTTTGACCAGCGCGCAGCCGAAGTCATCAACGACCATGTAGACGCGATGGGTTTTGATGCGATACAGATGGGTGGTACTCTGGCGTGGCTGATGGATTGCCTGAATGATGATGCGATCCCGGCGGCTAAATACGGTCTGCCGAAACCACAGGGCCTGAAGTTTAATTTCAGCAAATCACGTGAAGAGCACGACCTGGTTGAAGATGGCATGCGCCACGCCCGATACGCAATGGCGCTGGTGGATGCTATTTTATGGGAACCCAAAGCAGCCATTTTCCGCGAAGGTATTCGCATTGCGGCACACGCTATGCAGGATGCCCACCCGAAAGGCGATCCTCTGCACAGAGCGGTGTTTCTGAATCACGGCGAAAAAGGCTATATGGTACCAAATCAGTATTGGGTGCCGGGCATGGGCAGCCCGATGCCGATGATGGGTAAATACTACGTGTATTATGGTAACGATTTTGTGGCGCCCGAAGCCCTGGGCCGAAAAAATGTAGAACGCATGGTGTTTGAGCTGTCCACCGATAACTACGGTATTTGCCGTTTTCACCGAAACTGGTCTGAAACCATCACCGACGAAATACTCAAGGCGAATTATGGTCTGGATATAGACTTCAAGGCGCATCATTATAAACTCGCACAGGAAATTAATGCCCTGGAAGGCAATAAAACCACGCCCTGGGAGACCCGGCGCATGGCGGATTTGTTCGAAGGTTACCTCGATTACTGGGTTGAAATGGGCCTGCAGGAGCCAGAGTTTTTAGCGTATGCGGAACTACTGAAAACCGACAAGAAAGCAGCCATGAATAAATACTGGAATGCCATCGTATATGGCCAGCAGTCGGCTTTTGAGGCCGGCCCGGAGTCAATACCCGATGCCTTGACAGATCTACAGAAAGAGCAGCTTAAGCGCTCGGCATAATTGCATTAATAAAAGTAAACAACAAGGCTTTAGAGATGACGAATGAGGAAGCGGTAAACGTATTAATTGGCGGTGCGGATGGCAAACACGTTGCCTTAAATGCAAAAATGGCGAATCGTCACGGCATGATCGCCGGGGCGACGGGTACCGGTAAGACTATTACTATGCAGGTTCTCGCGGAAGGTTTTTCCAGAGCGGGCGTGCCGGTGTTTCTGGCCGATGTCAAAGGCGATGTCTCGGGTCTGGCGTTGCAGGGTAAGCCCCACCCGAAAGTGGATGAGCGAATTGAATCCATCGGCATAGATGGATTTCAGTTGCGTGGAAATCCAGTGGTATTCTGGGATATGTATGGAAAAAAAGGCCACCCGGTACGCACCACAATTACCGAGCTGGGCCCCTTGTTAATCGCTAACCTGCTGGGCCTGAGTGATGCCCAGGAAGGCGTATTGTATGCAGCGTTCAAAATAGCCGACGAACAGGGCCTGTCATTGCTTGACCTGGAAGATTTGCAGGCACTGCTGGGCTGGATGTCAGCGAACAGAAAAGAACTGGTGGGTGAATACGGTAATTTTACTTCGGCAAGCATCGGGTCAATACAGCGGGATTTGCTGGTGTTGGAACAACAAGGCGGCGAAACGCTGCTTGGTGAGCCGGCTCTGAATATTGATGATCTGATGAAAGTGGATTTTTCAGGGCAGGGTGTGATTAGCATCATGGACGTGACCACCGTCATGAATAAAGGGCCAAAGTTGTATTCGACTTTTTTATTGTGGCTTATGTCGGAGCTGTTTGAGAATTTGCCTGAAGTCGGCGATCAGGATAAGCCCAAATTTGTGATGTTTTTTGATGAAGCTCACCTTATTTTTGATGATGCACCCAAAGCTTTGCTGGATAAAATCGAGCAGGTTGTGCGGCTGATTCGTTCCAAAGGGGTCGGCATCTATTTTGTCAGCCAGAGCCCGATGGATATACCTGAAGACGTATTGGGCCAGTTAGGTATGAAAATTCAGCATGCGCTGCGCGCATTTACACCCAAAGAGAAAAAAGCGGTCAAAATGGTGGCGCAAAATTTCCGGGCTAATCCGGAACTGGATTCGGTGGCGGCGATTACTGATCTGGGTGTTGGTGAGGCGCTGGTTTCTGTGCTGGATGAAAAGGGCGCGCCGAGCATGGTTGAACGAACCCTGATTTGTCCGCCGCAATCGCGGATTGGCCCGGTTTCGGATAATGAGCGCAAAACCGTGGTATCGCGCTCACCAATGTACGGGCGATATGAAGAAGCGATCAACCGCGAATCGGCTAAAGAGTTGCTTAAGGCTCGTGCCGATGAAAAAATGAAAAAACTGGCCGAGCTCGAAGCTCAGCAACAGGCGGAGAAATCGCGCGAAGCACAGGCTAAGGCTGCGAAAAAACCGCGCAAAAAATCCAGTGGTTATCAGCGCCAGACGGCGACAGAAGCGCTGGTCAAAAGCCTTGCGCGTTCTCTTGGCGGAGAAGGCGGGCGCCTGTTGCGCGGGGTGTTAGGTTCATTGTTGGGCAGAAAGTAAATGTCAGTATACATTGGTAATGTGCGCAAAATGCGCACCGGACACGAATCTCCCGTAGCGTATAGTCTGCCCATCGGTAATGATATGGTGCCGATGAATGCGCTCATAGGTCAGATACTACGCATTGAACATACTGGTGAAATCAACTGCATTGCCTGCGGGCGTAAAATCAACAAGAGTTTTCAGCAGGGTTATTGTTTCCCGTGTTTGCGTTCTCTGCCCGAATGTGACCAATGCATCGTACGGCCGGAATTATGCCATTTTGATGCCGGCACCTGTCGCGACGAAACCTGGGGTTTGAAAAATTGCATGCAGGATCACTTTTTATATCTGGCGAATTCATCCGGCTTAAAAGTAGGTATCACGCGCGGTACTCAGATTCCAACTCGCTGGATGGATCAGGGTGCGACCCAGGCTTTGCCCATTATTCGGGCGGATAGTCGGCACAATGTAGGGCAGCTGGAAGTGGCACTCAAGGCCTTTGCCAACGATCGGACAGACTGGCGAAAAATGCTCAAAGGTCAGGTCGGGCCGCTGGATTTGGTTGACGAGAAACATCGCCTACTGGCATTGGCCGAAGAAGGACTGGATCGGCTCGATGAGTCGATTGCCTGGGAGGTGTTAGCGGATGAAAACGTATATAAAATTGATTATCCGGTCGAGCGCTATCCGGAAAAAGTCACCAGCCTGAATCTCGATAAATTGCAGGTGGTCGAAGGCGTATTGCAGGGCATAAAAGGCCAGTACCTGATTTTTGACTGCGGGGTGATGAATATTCGCAAGTATGGTGGATACCAGTTGAAAATGAGTATTTAGATGCCGTGCTTTTAAGGCATCTCTAAACTTCCAATTGATTCAGTAAGCCCTTACAATCCTGCTATTCAATCTTTCAAACAATATAACCGTGTCCAATTTACCTAAGACCGACAATGTACGCATTGTATCGGTGCAGCGAATTTCAGCCCCGGGCGAGCTCGTAAATGGCATCGCCATCACGCCTGACGCCGCGGAAACAACCTATTCTACGCGCCAGGCGATTCAACGTATTCTGCATGGTAAAGATGACCGTGTGGTCGTGATATGCGGGCCGTGTTCGATTCATGACGTGGACGCCGCAATCGAATACGCCGGGCGGCTCAAGCCTTTAATCGATAAGTACCAAAAGGAGCTGGTCCTGATTATGCGTGTTTACTTTGAGAAACCGCGAACCACAATAGGCTGGAAGGGTTTGATAAATGATCCGCATCTGGACAATAGTTTCAAAATAAATGAAGGCCTGGAAAAAGCACGGCAGTTGTTGTTGGATCTAAATGATATGGGCGTACCCGCGGGTACCGAATACCTGGATATGCTTTCACCTCAGTATTATTCTGATTTGATATCCTGGGGCGCAGTGGGCGCGCGTACTACCGAAAGCCAGGGCCATCGTGAACTGGCTTCGGGGCTTTCCTGCCCGGTCGGTTTTAAAAACGGTACGGATGGCAATGTGCAAATCGCCATTGATGCAATTCGTTCATCTTCTCAGCCGCACCATTTTCTCAGTCGCACCAAAGATGATCATTCTGCGATATACGAAACGTCCGGGAACGACAGTTGCCATCTGATTTTACGTGGTGGCAGTAATGGCCCCAATTATTATCGCGAGAATATCGATTCGGTATGCTCGCAACTCGAACTGGCAGGCCTGCGGCCTCAGCTTATGGTTGATTTGAGTCATGCGAACAGTTTGAAAAAACCGGATCGCCAGGTGTTGGTTGGCGAAGATATCAGTCGTCAGATTGCCGATGGTGAAACGCGAATTATGGGCATGATGATCGAAAGCCATCTGGTTGCCGGTCGTCAGGATCTCGTTCCCGGGCAACCATTGGTTTATGGGCAGAGCATCACCGACGGCTGTGTTGATTTCCCTCAAACTGAAGCTATCTTAAGTACCCTGGTTGAGGCAATACGCGCCCGACGCGCAGCGGCCAACTAGCGTCATGTAAATTTCCCGGGCGATCGCCCGGGATACGCCATTTTCGGTTCCAGTTTAACTTACACATCTATGGCCAGAAAACACAATGATCCGGTTCAGGCCCGCTCTGAGTCCAACCTTTCTCACGATGGACGTGGTGTTATAAAGCTCAACGATCGTGTCTATTTTGTGGATGGCGTACTGGCGGATGAAGACGTTATTTTCACGCCTTTTCATAAAAAACGCGGTCAGTTCACGGGGCGCCTGGAAGAAGTCATCAACCCCTCACCTGACAGGGTTGAGCCGCCGTGCGAATATTTTGGCGTGTGTGGGGGTTGTTCTCTGCAGCATCTGGCGCCCGAGGCACAAATTCACTTTAAGGCGCAAACCCTGAAAGAGAATTTGGCACGTATAGGTAAAGTAAAGCCGCATACCTGGCTGGAGCCGTTACAGGATGAGCTTTGGCATTACCGCCGCAAGGCTCGCCCCGGGGTGAAGTTTGTGCCTAAAAAGGGCGGGGTAATCATCGGCTTTCGCGAAAAAGCGAGCAGTTACATTACCTCCCTCAAATCATGTTTGACGCTGGATAAATACATATCGGATTTGCTGCCGGCCCTGCACGAATTATTTGCCGCGTCTTCAATCTACAATCAGGTTCCGCAAATAGAAGTTGCGGCGGCGGATAATACTGTGGCCCTGGTGGTGCGCCATCTGGCGCCGTTTAGCGCAGAGGATCTGGACACCATGGCTGCCTTTGCGCAAAAACATAAAGTGCAATTATTTCTACAACCCGGCGGTTTGAAAACGATTCATCCGCATTACCCGGCTGAACCCGAACCACTTTATTATGAAATTGCGGATTACCAGCTAAAACTGGAATTTCTGCCGTCAGATTTTCTGCAGGTCAATGCGAAGGTGAATGAAAAAATGATCGCGCAGGCGATCGAATTTCTCGAATTGAGTAAAGAGGATGCGGTGCTGGATCTATTCTGCGGCCTGGGGAATTTCACCTTACCTTTGGCTGCTACGGGCGCTAGCGTACTGGGTGTAGAAGGAGAGCAATCTCTGGTGGATCGAGCCAATCATAATGCTATGCTAAACAATTTACCGCAAGCGCGGTTCGACTGTGCAAACCTGCACCTGAAGGACGCGGAAAAGGCACTGCCTGCGGAGGGTTTTAACAAATTACTGATCGATCCGCCGCGTTCAGGTGCCGAGTTGATTGTAGATGCCTACGTGCCTATTCTGAAACCTGAATTAATTGTATACGTGTCGTGTAATCCGGCTACCCTGGCCAGAGATGCGGCCACGCTGGTATCTAAACATGGTTACGTGCTGGAGAAAGCGGGTGCGATCGATATGTTCCCACATACCGCACACGTTGAATCGATTGCAGTCTTCAGGAAAACCTGGTGAATTATTGTAGACTGAAAATCAGTCATTATTTGAATTGACTCTAGTACCGGATATTCATAGCATGCTCGCTAGTATGACTATGCTCACAAATAGGTATGAGCTAGTCCCGACAGTTCACCATCTATTAACAGCAAGTCACAAATTAAAACTATGAGCCTGAAAAGCACCATCGAAACCGTATTAAAAAATTATCCGCCCTTATTTCGTTTCGCTTCGCACGCGTACCATAAATTGAATGGCTCGTTCAGAACTTTGAGCCCGGGAACGCCGGATGCGATCCATAAAGCATTTGCATTGATTCAAGCGGAGTCCAAC
>JAUVBY010000070.1 GCA_030590945.1 Gammaproteobacteria bacterium
TCATCCGGTATAGAACGCGAGTACCGGTGTCGTATTTTTGGGAATATTGATAAAGTGATGGTCCAACACCTGCTCGACGGGATACAGATTGATAACCACACCATGAAGTTCAACAGGGTCGTGGTAATGGATATGGAAGGGGAAACACGCAACAAGTGGGTACACGTTACGCTGGGTGAGGGCCGTAACCGGGAAGTCAGAAAGCTTTGGGAGGCCGTGGGTTGCCAGGTTAGCCGTCTGACGCGTATACGCTATGGTTTTTTAAGCTTGCCCCGAAATTTGCGCCAGGGCGAATACCGCGAACTGAGCAGCAAGGAAGTTCGTAAACTGCTGGAAACCCAAGTTGATTGAATATAAATTTGCCGGGCTGCCGGGCAGTAATACAGGCAAACAAAAAGGCAAGACCTTTCGATCTTGCCTGACTGTGTTCCCCGGTTGAGGAAACCTGCTTTGCCTCGACTAATAGTAGCCTGGCAAAACCAACGTTAATTTAGAAAACTAAAGAACGGTAATATCGTCTGCCTGAGGGCCTTTTTCGCCTTCAGTTACAGTGAATTCAACCTTCTGGCCTTCAAGTAGTGTTTTGAAGCCTGAGCCGTTGATTGCACGAAAATGTGCAAAGACGTCAGGGCCGGACTCACGCTCGATGAATCCAAAGCCTTTAGCTTCGTTGAACCACTTAACGGTTCCGGTAGTTTTTTCAGACATGTTTTGTATCCTGGTAATTCAAAAGTGTGGCTTTTAACTTATCCTGTTATTGGGATAAACCTGAAGCCGTAAAGCTGGAAGTGTTCTGGTACTTATGAAAACAGGACGAAACGGTAAAACGGAACATCGAAGTTGTGTGCATAAATAGAAGTTGTACTTTCAAGCAAGCGCTATTATATAAAAACTTTGTGGGATATTCAGCGTTATTTCATCAAAAGTGTTGTAAATAGGGTTAAAAATCAACTGTTTCACTATAAAACAACACTAATATCAAGGTTCCTTGGTAATATTGAAAGTTAAGTGGTCAATTTTGATGTCGTCAGTGGTGCGAGAAGATAAGCAGATTCAGGTCAAAATAAACACTAAAAGACTTACTTTTTAGTGGGGTCTGACTCTGGCATATTTTCCGTCTTATCTGATTTTTCCGCAAGCTGTACGTCAGGTGTGGTCACTTGATCTCGCAGTGCATCATGGATGTGCACATCGCGTTGCGGAAATGGAATTTCTATACTATTCTCGCGAAACACTTTGTCTATTTCAAAATTCACTTCGCTTTGTATGTCCAGGCGACTGGTGATATCACGCACGTAAAACCGAAGTTCAAAATTCAGGGAGCTGTCACCAAAAGCAAGAAAAAGCACTTTGGGGTCGTGCATGCCAGGGTGCCCGAAAATTACGTCCCGCTGATTGTGGGCTACGTCTAATAGTAATTTCTTTACTTTTTCAGTGTCTGTACCGTAAGCCACACCAATCGGAATACGCAGGCGTCCGTTGCGATTTTTATGCACCCAGTTGGTCAGATTATCTGAGATCAATACCGAGTTCGGCACGATGATATCTGCGCGGTCAAATGACTCAATTTCAGTTGAGCGTATGCTAATTTTTTTCACGAAGCCCTCAACTCCGCCCGCCACAATCCAGTCACCGGTTTTAATCGGACGCTCGAATAGTAGGATCAAACCGGATACGAAATTATTAACGATATTCTGCAACCCAAAACCGATACCAACGGATAGCGCTCCGGCAACGATTGCCAGTTTGGAAAAATCGAGGCCCGCCACAGCGAGCGCGATGACCACCGCAATTCCGATACCTGCATAGTTGCTCACGGTCGAGATAGACTCACGTGCACCGCGTTCAATTCGAGCTGCGGTCAACCAGGTTTTGTCGAGAATACGCTGAAACCAGCCATTGATGCTCAACATCAGCGCGAATACGGCAATGGCTTCAAGAAATTTTAGAGGAACAATCTCAATGGTTCCAATCGAAAAGCCCTGGGTCAGTTTCGACACCAGCATTTGAACATCTGGATTGGGTACACGCCATACAAGCAGCAGACCCCAGATAAAAAGTAGCCAGGTAGCAACCGCAGCAATGAACTTTAGCCAGATGATGCCCGGGAAGGATGCGTCATCTTTTACC
The DNA here is from genome assembly GCA_030590945.1 of Gammaproteobacteria bacterium. Lineage (GTDB taxonomy): Bacteria > Pseudomonadota > Gammaproteobacteria > Arenicellales > Poriferihabitantaceae > JAAELZ01. The sequence continues at coordinate 2,131 of JAUVBY010000070.1, forward strand.
CCGATAGATTGCCTGAAACGTTGATAGCCGGGCGAATTTCCTTCGTCAAGATCTTTTAGCAAATGGCTGATAATGTCAGTGGCCAGTTTGAACAGGCCATATAACACCAGAGTGCCTACCACGCCCTGTAGCGCAAACCCGGACAGGTTTCGATATCCGGTAAATTCGGCAATTAAGGCCATCACCAGCACCAGGCTGGAAACAACACGAATGGTCTGATTGAAGCGGGGCCCTTTTAAATCGCGGGTCCGCCAGATTATCCAGATGATATTGATTACAAGTATCATGCCGAGTAGCGCGCGAGCCATGAAAAAAGCGGCCTCAGGCAGGCTATTTGATAAAATGGTTTGCGTCATCAGGTAACCCAGAAACCAGATAGTCGCCAATATGTTTAAACGCTTTCGAAGCGAATCAGTTGTTTCACGTTCGTCGTTTCTGAGGCCCAGTTCTCGAAATGCAAAGTACACAAAGTACGTCAGCGCATAGATGCCAACCAGAGCCGGCAAGCTATCCATGACAATGGTGAGCAGGGGTTTGGGTACCTGGTCTAATGTCTCATAATGGACAAACAGGCCAACAAACAGACTAAGTAAAACGGGGATGATATAGCGCCTTACGGTTATAGCAAATGCGGCCACCACTCGCGTACCGGTATCGGCCTCATCCAGGTTTATATGTTGCCAGCGAGTCAGCGTATTAGCATTCCAGCGTTGCAATGCCTTGCGTATCATCAGGCCGAATATTACTGCCAGAGCAATAATACTCATTAGCATCAGTTTCTGGCTACTGCTTAAGGCTCGCAGCCCCTGTTCGGATACGGTAATCATGCCCAGCTCTTTAACCCATTGATGGGATTCAGTCACGGATCGGGAAACTGCGGTGAGAAAGTTTATGCCGCGGGAAAATGACTGCTTTTGCAGGTTGTTTTGCCTGAATTCACTGATTTCACGCGTGGCAGACTCAATACGAACCAGTAATGCCTTGCAACTGGATAGCGTTTTGCTCGCGTTGGATATCTTATCCAGCAGCTTGTTCCGGGTAGATTTAGATTCACCGGGTTCATCGAGCATGGCGCCACCCAACTGCGCTAACTGGTTTTGATAGGCCAGTACGTTACGTCCGGTTTTTTCTGTACACGTTTTAACCCAGTTGGTATAAGGTGGTAATTGCTCCAGAAATATATCTAAATTTCCCAACAATGTCGGCTTATCCTGTATGCCGGACTCTATTGTGTTCATTGCTGAACTAATCGATTCAATATTTAATTCAGCATGGGCTGTCGAGGCAATTGAATTGCTGCAAAAGCCCAGCAGTAGAAGTAATGCCAGTGTGCGCAGCATCAGAAGTTGTGATCTGATTGTCATTATTGTTTAATGGATTATTACCGGCCGAATTGCTTTAGCGCCGACCTTAGCGTAGTGCGGCTAAAGTGAAATGCTCGCCTGTACGTGTTTTTCCATCCTGACTCAGAAGGTTTAGATACATATTCATAATGGCATCATCATTTGGAGCACGTAAATGCGCCTGATCTTCAGCCGGGTAGTGCTTCTTACGTATGATTGTTCTAACTTCGCCCGGGTCAATAGAGTTGACACTAAAGCCAGAGTTTCGGGTGTCATTAGCCCATTGGCGCGACAGCGCTTCGAGTGCTGCAAAGGCCCCGGCGTGATAGCCCCAGAAGGCTTTATTGGTATGCGCTGAAAAATGACTGGTAAAAATAACTGAAGGTTTGCTGGCCAGTTTTAAGACAGGGTAAAGCTCGCGCGTTATCTGGTGGGGCAGGGTATGCAATAGATGCAAAGATTTATCCAGTACGCTGTTTTCAAGTAAATGAACAGGCGTTAATGGAAAAGCCGCGTTGGCGGTATGAATCAGCGCATCAAGATGTTGAAAATCACTGAGAATTTGCTGGCGAACTAACTCGGAAGATTCACCACTAAATTCTTCCGCATCTATTTTCAGAATGGTGGGTTCGCAGCAATTTGCAGCGGTTATTTCATCATAAACGGCGTTAAGAGCGCGATTGTCCTTATCCATTAAAATCACATGAGCCCCTTTTTGCGCACATCGAATCGCCAGTGCTTTGCCAATATCAAAACCCGCTCCGGTAATGAGCAGATTCATGCTTGCGAAGGTCTGATTGTTATTGGTTGGAGACATTAGGTTCTAAAATCTATCCCGTATTACGCATTCCTGCGGAAATACCATTAATAGCCATGATGAGTGCGTCCTCGATAATACCGGTTTCACCCTTGCGAATGCGCAATAATATTTCCACCTGTAATATGTTTAATGGATCCACGTAGGGATTACGCACAATAATGCCCTGCAACACAAAGGGCTCATGTTCTACGAGCTGTTTGTGGCCGGTCAATTCAAGTATCACCTTGACGATTTGCTGATACTTGTCGCGCAAAGACTGCCCCAGAGGTTGCAGGGATTGGTCTACCAGCTGCTGATCATAGAACGCGGCAACGTCCGGATCGGCTTTGGCTAATACCATTTCTATTAAATCAATCGTAGACTTGAAAAAGGGCCATTGAGCCTGCATCTCGCGCAGCTGTGCTTCCTGATTATGATCGAGTGCGGTTTGCAGTGCTGCACCAATTCCCAGCCAGGCGGGCAACATCAAACGGGTTTGAGTCCAGGCAAAAATCCACGGAATAGCGCGCAAATAAGTGATGCCTTTGCCTTTGCGGCGGCGGGCAGGGCGGGAGCCTATATTGAGCGCACCCAGTTCCGACTCGGGTGTGGCCTGTATGAAATAGGGCACAAAATCCGGTGTTTCACGCACGGTTAATCTGAATTCTCGAAGCGCGGTTGCGGATAAGGAATCCATGATTTTCCGCCACTGAGGCTCGGGCTCAGGTGGCGGCGTTAAGGTCGCATCCAGCACGGCACATAAATAGGTTTTCAGGCTTTCAACCGCAATGCCGGGTACGCCATATTTAGACTGAATCACTTCGCCCTGTTCAGTGACGCGCAGGCTGCCATTGACCGAACCCGGGGGTTGGGAACGTATGGCGGCATGCGCCGGGCCACCGCCGCGTGCGACCGTTCCACCGCGCCCGTGAAATAGCGTAAGTTTGATATCGTGCTTTTCGGCCAGCTCTACCAGTTGTTCCTGCGCCCGGTATAATCCCCAGGCTGCGGAAAGTTGCCCGGCATCTTTTGCGGAATCTGAATAGCCGATCATGATCTCCTGCCGCCCCGCTATTTTTCCGGCGTAAATCGGGTTCGACCACAACTCTTCCATGGTTTGAGCTGCATTTTTCAGATCGTCCAGCCGCTCAAATAATGGCGCAACACGAAGCGACTCAGGCACGCCACAAGCGCGTTGCAGAACTTCCACTGCAAGCACGTCAGAAGCACAGGTTGCCATTGAGATAATATAAGCGCCCAGGTATTCTGCAGGCTGTTTTGCGATCATGCTAAAGGTATCCAGTACCACACGAGCCTCATCGCTGGCCGGAAAATTGGCGGGTATTAAGGGGCGTTTATTTTGCAGTTCACTGTTCAAAAACTGCTGGCGTTCGGGCTCACTCCACTGGTCGTACGCACCCAAGCCTAAATAAGAGGTAATTTCTGTCAGGGCTGCTGTGTGGCGATCGGCTTCCTGTCGTATATCGAGCGGCATTGAAATAACACCGAAGGCATGGACGCGCCGAATGATGCTGGTTAATCGACCATCCGCAATAATATCATCATTGCAATCAAGCAAGGATTTGTAACACAGCATCAGAGGCGTTAGCAGATCATCACGTGTTTGAATGATGTTGGGTTTGACGGTTTGGCTATGATCATTCAGCAGAGATTCCATTTGCCGCATGGTACGCCTCAGCTTTTTGAGTAACTGCTTGAGTAATACACGATAGGGCTCGTGCTTGTCACCAACCTCATTCGCCAATTGTTCATTGCAATGATTCATTGACAGCTCGTCACGCAATGCCTTGATTTCAAGGAAATATAACTCGGCCGCCTTCCATCTGGAGGCGTAGATCACCTGTTCGGTTATTTTCGGCGTGACGTTCGGGTTTCCATCCCGGTCGCCGCCCATCCAGGAGCAGATACGCAAAGGCGTTGCATCCAGAGGCAGCCTCTTATGCGTATGCTTATACAGGATGCGCGATAAGGTATCCAGAACCTGTGGAACAGCATTCCAGAGTGTTTGATCAAATACTACCAGGCCTGATTTGGCCTCATCCAGGGGCGTTGGCTTTTGCCGTCTTATTTCGTCGGTTTCCCACAGTTCGGTGATGACCCGATAGAGTTTATTGTGCAAGTCTTCGATGTGATAGCCGCGTAACCCGGGTTGGTCGAGCACTTCAAGAAGGTTTTCAATGCGCAGGAACTTGTTTGAGATCGTACGACGGCTTACCTGCGTGGGATGCGCGGTTAACACCGGTTCAATGGCCAGCTCGCAAACCGTGAGATACAATTTTTCAGGGGTAACACCGGATTCCAGTATAGAGGCAAACTTCTTGTTAAGCTTGCAAAACGAACTCTGATAGGCGGGGCGCTGGGCGTTTTCATCCAGTCCATCCCAGTCCAGCGCTTTGTGCAGGCGAAGTTGCTCGTACTGATCGGCAATATTGGAAAGATTCAGGAACAGATTGAAAGCGCGTGCCAGGTGGTACATATCGTCGGATGACATGCCTGCCAGTTTCTGATGCAACGCCTGATTTTGCTCTTCCTGCCCACTGCGTGCAGCTATTGATAGCCGGCGTACATCTTCAACCATTTGAAATAGCGATTCACCGCCCTGAGCCCGGATCGCATTCCCTAATAATTCGCCAAGCAGACGGACATTTTCATGGAGGTGCGGAACCAGTTTTACCTGGGTTTCCTGACGGGCGCGGTCTGAATGTGTAGAAATCATGGCTTGGCGAAATTAGAATGCGGAAAAATCAAATAGTTTACTGTCGGCCAGTTGTGAAGGTTCAATATTTTGCATGCTTCTGAAGATTGTTTCAACGCGGCCCGGATACTTTTTGTGCCACTCTTGAAGCATACCTTTGATTTGTTGCCGTTGCAGGCCGTCCTGTGAGCCACACAGGGTGCACGGAATAATAGGGTAGGCCTGAACCCTTGCATAGGCTTCGATGTCTGACTCCTTGCAATAGGCCAATGGGCGTATCACCGTATTTCTGCCATCATCACTCTTAAGTTTAGGTGGCATAGCTTTTATTTTTCCGCCATTAAACATATTTAAAAATAATGTTTCAATTAGATCATCGCGATGATGGCCGAGCGCTATTTTATTCAGGCCATGCTCATGCGCAAAGTTGTATAAAATACCGCGGCGCATGCGTGAACAAAGGCTACACATGGTTTTGCCCGCTTCGAGCTTTTCCTTAACGATGCTGTAGGTGTCCTGCTCAATGATATGGTATTCAATGCCCTGCGCCGAGAGGTACTCGGGTAGTATGTGTTCCGGAAATCCCGGCTGTTTTTGATCAAGGTTAACCGCCACCAGTTCAAACTGGATTGGTGCGCGTTTTTGTAAAGCGATCAGAATCTCCAGCAGCGTGTAGGAATCTTTGCCGCCTGACAGGCATACCATGATACGATCCTGGTCACGAATCATGGCATAATCCTCTATTGCCTTACCCACCAGGCGCTGTAAGCGTTTTTGCCGCTTGTTATGCTCAAAACGCTGCTTATCTGAAATGCTGTTTAAGTTATTGTTTAAGAAGGACAAAATCAATCGTAATGCGGAAAATATGAAGGACTTTATTGTAACCGATTGATGCGCTTTTTACTCTATCTTCTGTGGTCCATGCTCTCCTTGCTGGTGATTGCCCTGGTAGTCGTCACCTTACTGTTAACGGTGTATCAAGATGAAGTCGAAAGCCGGCTCGTGCATGGCATCGAGAAAGCAACCGGTCATGATATTGTCATCGAAGGCGGGTTCGGTTTTCGCTTTAACCCCCGGCCTACGTTTATCGCAAATCAGATAAAAATGGCTAATTCCGAATGGTCGCGCCGACCGTGGATGCTTGAAGTTGATTCATTGCAAGCCAGCCTGTCACTAAGCCACCTGCTGGCAGGAAAAATAAACTTTTATAGCCTTGAAGGCATCAACCCCAGGGTGCTGATCGAACGGAATGAACAATCCGGAGACATAAACTGGTATTTCCCGTCACATCGCATTCCTAAACCGCTCAATTGGCTCGCAGAGCACCTGTCTATCGAAGTCGCTGAGATAATCGATGCCCGGGTCAAAATTGACATCGGCGATATTAAACATGAATTGGTGTTGGATTCGATCATCGGCAAAACGGATTTTTTCAGTAATCTGATAGATATCCAGGTCCGGGGCCAATTGGATGACAAATCATTGAATATGGGTTTGAAGCTGGATAATTTGCGAAACATGTTCCTGCGCGAACCAACAATCATCGAAATTGATGGCTTGCACGGCGCTACTAAAATCACCGGGCACGGCCAGATAGAGGATCTATTTCGTTGGCGGGGGCATGATATCGAGCTTGACCTTACTGTTCCTACGCTCAAAGAGGTCCAGGGTTGGGTGACAACCTATCTGATTGATACGCCTGCATTACACGCAACCGCCCGGTTTGTACAGCCTGAACGATGGGATAGCGCACGTTTTGACGATATTCTGATCACCAGCGACGCGCTGGATGGCCAAACCCGCATAACAGGTGGCGTAAAGCAGTTACGCGGTATGAATGGAATTTATTTACGCGGAGAGCTGCAATACCCTCTGGCGTCACTGATGGAGTGGAAGGGGCTGGAAAGCCAGACCGATATCCAGATTGACGCGAGTGTAACGCTCACGGGCAACAAATCTGAAGCCCTGGCTTTTAATGTGCTGTCCGCCAGACTGATAGGCGAAGGTGTTGATATTCGAGGGCAGGGCGGCGTTAAACATCTGTTACAACCCACTACACAAGGCATTCCATTTGAAGGCACGGCTACATCCGCCAGTAATTTGGGTTTGATCAATGCCAAACAGTGGTTCGAAACAGATCTCCTGGAAGGGAGTTTTGAACTGAAAAAAAGAAACGGTCGATTGGCGCTGGAAAACATAAACGTGACCAGCTTTGAAGGGCGCGCTGCGCTAACGGGAGAACTCCAGGATATCGCCCTGTCTCAACTTGGTACCTTTATATTCAATGCTGATCTCAAAGCAGAGGATATAGGTCAGATCAACACCTTGAATAAATCGAACTTGCCCGCCTTCAGGCAAACTGAAATTACGGCCATTATTGACATGCAACGTAGTAATTTTGCAGCGCGCGAGGTGGAGCTTAGTTTGCGTTCAAAAGGAATAATGATTCATGGAACCGGTGATTTACAGAATTTAAATACCTTGCACACAGACACAGCACGAGTCACGATGAAGGCTTCATCAATTTCAGATATCAACGCGCAGTTTGCCACAGATTTTCCAGAGTTAGGGCATTTTCAGGCCGTAGGCGACTTACAAGGAGATTTGAAAAACCTCTACCATATCAATAACATAAACCTTTCACTTAATAATGAACATCAGAATATTTCAGGCTCAGGAAGGCTGCGCAAGCTAGGGCAGGAGATGACTGCAAAACTGGATATCAGCGCTGATATACAGTCTCTTAGCAATATACCACCATTACTGGATTCAAATATCGAAGCCCCCGGCCAGGTTCAAGGAAACGGAACCGCGACACTCACGGCTCGTCGTTTCGACGATTGGTCTTTAGCTGATATTGACGTTCGATTTAAAGGCGCTAATCAGGGGAAGTTCAGTGGCAAGGTCTCGCATTTCCCTGTGGCGGCAGATTATGCACTGATTGCTGACTTCAGAAGAATTTCAACGCCAGATTTACCTGCATTCTCGATGATCGAGACCTTAAAGCCGGAAAATATCCGTGTTTATGTACAAATTAATAAAAAACCCGATCAAAAGAATTTTTCCTTCGACAATATAGACACTCATTTTAGTCTGTCATCTGGAGTTGCAAGCGCGAATATTGCCGGCACGGTGTCCGATATAAGCGAATTTAAGGGCCTGTCCCTTCAAATAGGAATAGTTTCATCAGACTTACACGCGGTTCCGTATTTCTCAAACTTGTCGCTAAAAGAAAATTTAAAAGGGACTGCCACGTTTAATATAACTGGCCGTCCTGATCATTTGGGTATATCTCTGTCCAGGGTCGAATTTGCTAACACCGATTTGCATGGCGAGCTCATACTGCAAAATAAGCCGGGGCGCAAACCAGTCCTGAAAGGGCGCCTTGGCTCGAATAACCTTGATCTGCTCAACCTGCTGCATCAGGAACCGCGAAAACGCCTGTTTTCAGATGAGCTGCTTGAATTCGATTGGGTGAACGATTTAGACGTGAATATTTCCGTAAAAGCAAATCATTTCAATGGTTTAATGTCCCAACTTGACAATGCAATTCTGGATATTTCAATCAAGGATGGCATATTTAATATGCCAAATATGCGGGGCACAGTCGGTGACGGAAGCATGTCGGTCTGGTTGACGATCGTCGCAAAAACTCGGCCCTACAATATAATTACCTCTTTAAAAGGCGAAAATATTAGCCCTGAGCATATTAATTTATTTGGTGATTCTGATTTCATACGCGATGGCGAGATTGATATTGATATTGGCCTTGGAGGTACGGGCAACAGTATCGCGGAATTCATGGGCAACGCTTATGGAAAAATCCAGTTAGAACTCAGTAATTCTCAGTTAAGGCACCGAAATTTGAAACTATTTGGAGCGGATTTGATTTCCGGTGTTTTCGATATTATTGATACGTTGTCGAACAAAACGATATATCTTCCAATCGAGTGCGGTGTTATTCATTTTCCCGTGGTAAATGGCCGGGCGGTAGCGTCACAGGGCATTGCAATTAAAACCGATAAGACTACGGTTCTTGGAGGCGGTATTCTGGACCTGGAAAATGAGCAGCTTGAATTCATTATCCGTCCTAAGGCACGCAAAGGTCTTGGTATTAGTGCAGGAACCGTTGCCAATATAGTGAAAATATCAGGAAACATTGCCAAACCAAAAATAGCAATTGATACATCATCGTTGATCAAATCGTCAGCGACCATTGGTGCAGCAATTGCATCTGGCGGCTGGACGCTGTTAGCGCAAGGTCTGTTGGATCGTAATATTGCAAACTCAGACGTTTGTGAACAAACCTTGTCTAAACCAAACGCCGCGTTCTTCAAACAGATTGTGCAACCTTTCGATGGAGCAGAAACCGAAGACAGACAAATTGAAAGATAGTGCCCATGTTATCTAAGTTCAAATCAGATCAGGGACGAAGTAACTATCATTGCGCATAATGTATATTATGTAAAGTTGAAGTGGTTAAGGCCTGCAACAAGGAAATCTAATATACTCCCCTCCTTTTAAGTAACCACTAATGGAACATGGAAATGATAAAGTTAAAAGGAAGCTGGGATGGCTGGACGTGCGACAACCAGTATCTTGTTGATAACGCCGGTAATAAATATTTACCGGGGCATCTGGTAGAAACCTTTTATGGGCGTATGTTGTACCGAGAATTGACCGGAAGGCAGACAAATATCCGGACAATGAAGGGATATCTCAAGAACCGCGTACGCACCGAGAAATCAAAAAGTATGGATATCCATACCAAAGTGTAGGTGTTACTACGCACCCACACATCAAAAGACCGTTTATCAGGGAAATAAGGCCGAACTTGCTCCGGTGCACCAGAAAACAGGAAAAATCCTTAAAAGCGTATTCGCGCGATTACTAGCAATCAAGTAAGTCATGGCCACAAGCACGTTTAAGCATGTACTTTATATAAGCAGTGCTGGTTTAGCGAGAAAGGAATAGATCGAATAGCATCCCTCTACGGCAAGCTGTGAAGTGACCTGAACAAGGGAAAGCCCCTGCTTAACTCCATTTCATGCACGTGAGAGCGCGAATTAAATGCCGAAATAGCTTAAAAATGGTGTTTTGCTTGCATTTTCGTTAACCTGGTCAGCTGGCCGGCTTTCATTTTGATAGCAATCCTATCCGGATCCGCCAGCACCAGGTTAAGTTTTTGCTAGCATTTCATATTTGAATATAAATACTAGAGCGCATTGTTATACATTTTTAAATTCTCTAATTATTGCTTCTGTTTCTTCTTGATTGACGTTGTACAAGTTATATATCCCGTCGACTATTTCCTTAAAGCAAATATTTAAAGAAAATATCAATTTTGCGTTATCTTGGAAGTCAAACGATACTTTGTTTCCTATACGGAATTTTTTCTCTTCATCTGTGAAGTTAACTTCAGCTAAATGCTTTCCTTTAATGTCAGATGTAGGAGATATTTCTCCACCAGGCAAACTAATTCTAGGATATCTAAATTTAACTGACATATATTTTTCAAAATTGTCACAATCTTCTTTAGATACAATACCAGCCCTATGTTCTAAACAATTTCTAACTCTATTTATTTGAGCAAGAGTATCTAATGACACAGGAAGCCGTAAATCCTTTTTTATTATCATGAGTTTTGTCGGGAAATTCTTTTTGTGAAACCCTTTACACAAAGATTGAATGTGTTTCTCAAAATCTAGGACTGTATGACCTTCTTTTTTCTCTTCTAATGATGAATATATTTTATATGCCAGCTCAATATGCTCGTGAACTATTTTCACTAATTGATGATAATTCAATAAGTCAACTTCAGTGCTTACGTTTGAAGAGATTTCTGAAAAATCCCTTAAGTCTAGAATTCTTCCAGAATAATTATATTCAAGCTGGAGTGATTTCTTGTACTCACTTTCTGATAATTGATTGACAGCTAAATAGGTATATTTATAATTCTGAAACCACTGCTCTAATTTTGAATTTAAAATGTTGGCTAATAGTAGTGGTGTAGCTCTGACCTGACCATAAGAATTAGTAGTAAGTTGATAGCTTAATGGTTCGAGATTATTCATAAAGGACAATTTTCGCATAACCTGGAAAGCAGTTTAGCAAATATGGGATAAATATTGTGCATAAACAAGTGGAAAGCCCCTGTTCAACTCCATTCCATGCACGTGAGAGCCCGGGATTCATGCCGGAATGGCTTAAAATGGTGCTTTTGCTAGCATTTTCGTTCGCCTGGCCAGCTAGCTCCAGGAACTTTTGATAGTATTCCTATCCAGATTCGCACACACCAAGTTAAGTTTTTGATAACAATTGGTTTATGTTACCTGTCTATCAATTCCAGAACTGAACTCTTTATAAGCACACATTTATCCATATGATCCTTAAGCACTTCATCTACTTTCCATACTCTCAACCTTCTTCTGATTTCTAATATTGGTTGATCCCCAATAAATTGATGACTCACCTTAAGCATATAAACCGCTCGTGGGGTAATTATCCTGTATTTTTGATCTTCATCTATACTCCACTCTTCACTTAACCTCGTGACTTTCCCATTTGGAAATTTCTCATAATATGTCTTGATATATGTGGTCCTTGTAGCTGCTGCCTTGCTGAAATTGCTTATTGTTCAAAACAGTAGAGGCTGCCTTTCCAATCGCACGTGCCCCACCCCGCTTGGGACCAACGCGCATCGAGTTGGTCCGACAAGCCGTAAATTACCTTCTCGGTTTGGGAGGAGGACGTCCAGTTAAGGCAGTTGTCGCCAACCGATGAAATCGCACCATCGAGGTCGGTATTTGTGAATACTATGTTGGGGGCTCCATCGCCGAACTCATCGAAGTAGACAGGGGTGAGGTGTTCGTTATCTGTAAGGTCCGTCCAGTTTGCATCGACCATAGTTCCATCGACCAATACGTAAGGGATCGGTGCCTGGTAAAATGATGTGGAAGGTGAAAAAGATGAGTCAGACAGCCATGCCTTGAAACGCCCACTGTCTGGTAACTTTGCAGCTGCCGCACGTGTTTGACATAAAAAATCTGCCGCCGTCAGCCCATCTGTAAAGCCGACGCCGCCGACAAGTGCATTCGCCGCTGACACGAGATCTCCGTCGTATTCGGTTGAGGTGGCAAACACAGTCTTAGTGAGTTCTGAGAGATGGGATAAAATGAAATCGAGTGTTGCCTGGTCGAGTAGTCCGGTGTCGCCCTTATCTCCCTTCGCCCCGGTAGGACCAGTTAAACCAGTATCGCCCGTCGGCCCGGCAGGACCAGTTAAACCAGTATCGCCTGTCGCCCCGGTAGGACCAGTTAAACCAGTTAAACCAGTTAAACCAGTTAAACCAGTATCGCCCGTCGGCCCGGCAGGCCCGGTTAAACCAGTATCGCCCGTCGGCCCGGCAGGCCCGGTTAAACCAGTATCGCCCGTCGGCCCGGCAGGACCGGTTAAACCAGTATCGCCCGTCGGCCCGGCAGGACCAGTTAAACCAGTATCGCCCGTCGGCCCGGCAGGCCCGGTTAA
>JAUVBY010000110.1 GCA_030590945.1 Gammaproteobacteria bacterium
GCATATCCCAATCGTTGTTGTTGTTGTCACCAAAGAAAGGCATGTCCCAATCAGCTTGTGCAGTAGAAGTACCTGCAACCATAGCGGCCATTACGACCATAGTTTTGATTTTCATGATTAATATCTCAATAAAGTTAAAAAGGTTTTTTACAAAGCTGTTGAGATACGAGCTTTCAACAACATGGGACTTACTATATAAGCAACAACTAAAATAGTCAAGAAGTTAATTAAGAAAATAATTAAAAACTTATATACTAAAAATAACTATAAGTAACAACATGTTATGAATATATTGTTTGAGCGTGGGTGCGATATTTCATCCAAAATGGGTGAATTTAGCTCAAAATAATTGAAAATATCTATGATTGTACTGGTGCATTACGCAGGCTCTATAAAAGGGAGGCCGCTTCGCTAAGTTTATTCAGAACCGTTGTGGCATCAGTATAATCTACGGGAATAGCGAATTGGCTATTACCGCGAGTGATTACAAGGCTGGGAAATCCCCTGATACCAAGACTGCGTGACCGCATTCTGTCCTGTTCAAATATCTGGACGCATGCCTGGCTATGCAGTGTTTGCGTAAACCGCGTAGCGTCAAGGCCGATAGATTCAGCGCACGCGACCAGGGTATTCTCGTCGGATGGATTTTGTGCTTCCTTATAGTAAGCGTGTTGAATCGCCATAACCATCGTAGCTTCCAGACTGGGATCGAGTATTCTTACTGCAATGGTCGCGCGACAGGAAGGATAGGTGGAGCGCCGTGGTTTCTGCAGGTGCCAGAAATCGTAGTTAAACTGAGTTCCCGGTATATTTTGTTCTATGTATTGCCAGGCCGCCCGGACGCGATGTTTAACCTCCTCAGGCATAGGCTCATTAGAATCGGGTGCTAGTCCGCCCAGGATGCTGATGATTTCAATGTCCGGTTTCTTATCGGCCAGTGTCGATTGAATCTCGGCCCATACCGGTCGAAAGGCCCAGCAAAAGCTGCACATCGGATCATGGCTGTAATAAAGTCGGGTTAGGTTCGGCATGATTTAATTATAGGATATTGAATTTACGGTCAGCGTGTAGGATGAGCCGGTATCATCGCCATCGGCACTGATCCAGAGCGCGATCACTTTTACCGGCATGGGCAATTGGTAGCCGAAACTAAAATTTTCATCAGCAGCGATCCGGCCAACAAAGGTTTCCGTAAACAGCCCCTTACCTTTCGGGTGTTCGCGCGGAGTATCAGCAGCGTATTGAAACTCCGGATTCGCCAGGTTTAAGAACATAATGTGATCAATGCCTGCTTCTTCAGGAGCCAGGCTAAATAATATTTTCACCCACTCTGCAGCGATCAGTTTTTGCGCAAAATTAAGGGTTTTGTCTCCTTCCAGCACCAGGCCAAGCCTGAACGGGAAATCGTCCGCGCCTTTTTCGCCTTGCTTGAGCCCCTGCGGAATCACGGGTAAGTTGCCGATCATGCCGTCCACCGAAACCTGATTGATGATTTGTGCCTCATCGAATACATAAATTAGCGGGCTGGCCGAAGCATCGATCTGAATTTGCAGCCCTTGCGCAAGCTCGGTGACCTGGTTAGCGGGGATATTGCGGTATTTCAAGCTTTGCCAATGGTGTTTATCGAGCTGCATTGGAACGCTGATGGCGAGCGCGGCAACAGCGTAGCTGAATGACACAAGAACGGTGATTACATATATAAAGGTTTTCATTTTTATCGGATTTGTTTAAAGCTACCCTGTAAGAAGCTTTATCGGCCCAAAAGTTCACAATTCAAGCTTGGCAATGTTGACCTTTGTAGTGCAATTACGCAAACTCCTGCCATGAATAATTCCCTGGTCACGCTTTACGCGGCAGCCGCGCTGTTTATCTTGCAGCCAGCTCAGCAGCTTATGGCTGCAAGCATTACCCGTCATGATCAGACTGCATCTGGTTTGTCAGGCTGGCGGGTGCAGGATGAAAATATAAAAGTGGAATTGAACCCCTTGTATAAGGATCAGGTACGCGCGTTTTATCTGGGCAGGGGGTTTTCCGAAGCGTTGACCGAACGCATCGCAGATGCCTGTGTTTACCAGGCGGTCATTGAGAATGTATCCGATCCGGCAGGAGATACCCGGCTGGAAGTAAATTTACCGGACTGGCGTATTACCAGCGGTTCCGGGCCGCAGGCCTTGCGTTCTAAAGAGAGCTGGATTGAGGAGTTGACAGCAGCGGGGGCCAATGCGACCGCTACGCTTGCATTCAAATGGGCAACCTTTCCGACGCAGCAATATTTTAAACTAACAGGTGACTATGGTTGGGGCATGATTTTATTTGGGAAACAAACTACTGAAACGTTTAATTTACAACTTCAATGGTATATTGACGGAGAACCCGTTGAGCAGAGAGTTACGGGGCTGAATTGCCCGGATTAGATATGCAATTGGCCCTTTGGCCGCAAAACATGAAATCAAGTACGTATAAAATAGAGTCAATATGAAAATTCTACAAATCTTCGTTGCATCGCTAATGTGTCTGGGCGTATTTGGCAAGAGCCATGCAGCCCAACTGACCCGGGAATTTGATCCGCCTTTTCCCGCGCAGGCTTTTAGCCTGATCGATCTGGATGAAAATGTTCACACCCTGGCCGACTTCAAAGGTAAACCGTTGATTGTCAACTTTTGGGCCACCTGGTGCCCGCCGTGCCGGGCAGAAATGCCATCCATGGAACGCGCCTGGCAGAAAATTGAGTCTGAAGGCATCGCGATGATCGGGATCAATGTAGGCGAAGATTTTGATCAGGTCTTTGGCTTTACCGCCGATATCGATGTCAGCTTTCCATTGCTGCTGGATGTTGATGGGCAGGTCACCAATGACTGGCCGATTCAGGGTCTGCCCACAACCTACATACTGAATCCGGACGGTGAAATGGTGTATCGCATGATCGGTTCCCGCGAATGGGATGACGAAACCCTGCTCGACGCGATCAGGGATCTACGCCAATAACAGGAAGTGGGGGCTTCAGCTCCGCAAAAACCGCGACAATGCCAGGAAGTAGGGCTTAAGCCCCGCAAAAACGGCTTCACGCCCGGCTCTTTACTTCTTATACAAGTCTGCCTCACCCTCCGGCCGGCGCTTAAAGCGCTTGTGTGACCACAAATAATCTGCCCCGACTTCCCGGACCATGTGCTCGACCGCCTGATTCATGCGCAGCGTGTCTTCATACGCATCACCGACCGGGAAATCTTTCAGTGGCGGGCCTAATACGGTCTCGATACCGCGCCAGGGGATAATGCGATTACTGCAGGGAATGACCACGGCTTTGCCCGCTTGTGTTAATTTACCCAGCGCCGGAAAGGTTGAAGCCTGAATACCGAAGAAAGGCACGAATATGCCGTGCCCCGCACCTGCATTCTGGTCAGGAAGATAGTAAAAAGGTACGCCGGAACGAATAGATCGAATCAGGCGCGTCAGCGGCGCTTTGCGATCGATTAACATTCCGTCAAAACGGCAGCGCGCCTGCAGTATGAAACGGTCGAAAACCGGATTGGGATGGATCTGGTACATAGTGGACATCTTTCGGTCTATGGACATACGTAAACCACCCGCATCCAATGTCACAAAATGGGGTGCGAGGATAATGACGTTGTGTCCCTCCTGTTGGGCGTTCTGCAGGTGTTCGATGCCTTTAGTCGTAACCAGCCGCCGCAGACGCGATGGCCGGGACCACCAAAAGCTGCCGATCGATAACAGGCTGCAAACCAGCAGGCGAAAGTGCCGGCGAGCCATTTGTTTGCGTTCGGATTGCGGCATATCTGGAAAGCAAAGCTTCAGGTTCACCAGCGTAACATGAGCGCGTGATGGAACGATTCGGTAAAATATTTCGCCCAGAATGGCGCTTATTGCATAGATGACCGGGAAGGGTAAGCTACCGATAAGGCGCAACACGGCCATACCAAACCAGCTGATCCAGTGGCGTGGATGCTTGAGGTTCGGGGTGTCAGGCATAGTGATTTAATCAGGCAGAATTTTAGCCAAAGCTCACGCGCACAGATTTATTTTTCCATAGTTCCGGGCCGGTACGATGTACCGATTCGCCCGTCGCGTCGACCGCCACCGTCACTGGCATGTCTTCGACGATAAATTCATAAATGGCTTCCATACCCAGATCTTCAAAGGCTACCACCCGGGCTTTTTTAATCGCTTTGGAGACCAGGTAGGCAGCGCCGCCTACGGCAATCAGATAAACCGATTTATGCGCCTTGATGGATAAAATCGTCTCAGCGCCGCGCTCGGCTTTGCCAATCATGCCGTAAATACCGGTTTTATCGAGCATCATATCGGTAAATTTATCCATTCGGGTCGCGGTTGTCGGGCCGGCAGGCCCGACCGCTTCACCCTCAATCGGATCCACCGGCCCGACGTAATAGATGAATTTGCCGCTGAAATCCACCGGCAGGGGCTCGCAGTCGTCCAGCATTTGTGCAATGCGTTTGTGGGCCGCATCACGCCCGGTCAACAGTGTGCCGTTGAGCAACAGATTTTGTCCAGGCTTCCATGCGGTAATGTCATCACGGCTAAGCGTGTCCAGGTTGACACGGGTTTCGTTGGCCTGCGTGTCTTTTTCGATGACGGGCCAGTTTTCCAGAGCGGGCGGAGTTAAGATCGCCGGGCCACTGCCATCGAGCGTAAAATGAATGTGCCGGGTTGCCGCGCAATTTGGAATCATGGCCAGCGGCATCGAGGCGGCGTGCGTGGGGTAGGTATTCACCTTAACATCCAGAACGGTGGTCAGGCCGCCCAGACCCTGCGCCCCGATTCCCAGCTGATTGACCGCATCATATAATTCCAGTCGTAGTTCTTCAGCGACATCGTTGGGGCCGCGTAGTATCAGTTCCTGTATATCGATTGGGTCGAGCAGCGCTTCTTTGGCGAGCAGCATGGATTTTTCGGCCGAACCGCCGATACCAATACCCAGTACACCGGGAGGGCACCAGCCCGCGCCCATTTTGGGTACTGTTTCGACCACCCAGTCAACAATGCTATCGCTGGGGTTGAGCACGGTAAATTTGGTTTTATTTTCAGACCCGCCGCCTTTGGCGGCAATCTTGATTTCGATTGTATTCCCTTCAACCAGTTCGGTATAAACCACCGCTGGCGTATTGTCCCCGGTATTTTTGCGTGCGCCAATCGGCGGGGATACGATCGAGGCGCGTAACGGATTTTCAGCATTGGTGTAGGCACGCCGAACCCCTTCATCCACCATTTGCTGTAAATCGAGGCTGCGCTCCCATTGGACATCCATGCCGACCTTGATAAACGCCACTACGATACCCGTATCCTGGCAAATCGGTCGACGGCCTTCTGCGGAAAGGCGCGAGTTGATCAGAATCTGGCTGATGGCATTTTTGGCCGACGCCGATTCTTCCAGTTGCCAGGCACGATACATGGCATCGATAAAATCCTGACTATGGTAGCAGGATATATATTGCAGCGCATCGGCGATGCTATCGATGAAATCAGCTTGTTTGATGGTTGTCATGGGAGTTTTCCAGTGTGTTTTCAGGACTTCTAACCCGAATAATTCATGAATTATTCGGGTTTATTGCCCAGTATAGGCGAAATACGGGCGAGAATCGCGTCATGCTGATCCGCCTGAACCGGCCCTGTCGTCAGCAGCTGTTGTTTGAGCGTTTCAATGGTTTCCTGTACCTGCGTATTTTTTTTCATTGAGGCGGAAAGCCGTTCAATCTGGTAGGCCATGCGCTGTTTTGAATATTGCCCGGGGCTGGGCAAATCCAGCATAACTTCGGCTTTGAGGCAGGCGAGCAATTGTGCCTCGGTATTTTTACGCAAAACCGCATCGGTATAGGCGGTTTCGTTCAGGGCCGCCTCCAGCCGTTTTTGGAACAGGGCTTCAAGGTCGGCAGATAGGGCCGGCAAGGCCTGGTATGCTTCGGTGATGTCAGGCCTGTCCGGCGTTTTGGCTTGTTGCTTGCTTAGTTCCAGAGCAGCACAAAACCGGGCTTTGTCGAGCAGGGCAGTCTGTGCGCTGCGAGCGCGGGCCTGTTGCGATTTTTTTAGCGCGTCGCCAAACTGCTTTTGCGCGCCGCGCCAACTGTCCATCAGCGATTTTTCGGCCTTGCGTGGCACATAGCCAATCTCGTTAAAGCGATCCTTATGCTGTGCCAGCACAGACTGGCCTTTAATCAGTTCATCCGCTGAGGCGCCGGATGCCTGGATCAGATCCTCGATAACCCGACGTTTTAGTTTAAGGTTTTCATTGTGCGCCTGATCCTGTTCCTTGCGTTCGGTATTGCGTCGGCTGTATATGGTGTCCTGGGCTTTCTGGTATTGCTCCCATAGCTTGTTTTCAACACCGCGCTTATCCAGCACGGTAATTTGCCATTTCTTCCGGAGCTGGTCGAGCTGTGAAATCGCTGCACGCACATCCTCGACCGTTTCAAGCGCCTGAATGTCGTCGATCAGTTTACGGCGGATTTTCAGGCTGCGTTCGCGTTCTCTGGTGAGGTGTTCTTCAAATTGGGCCAGAGCTGCATCCAGATTAATTCTCAGCTTCTTATGTTGTTTGTAATCGGTATGGCCGGTTTTGAAAAATCTGCTTCTGGCCTGGCGCAGCCACTTATCGATGTCTTTCCAGTCTGGCTGGCTCCAGTCAGTTTTTTCAAAACGAGTGTTTATCTCTTCAATCAGCTCGCGTTTTTGCGCAAGGTTTTTTTTGCGCTCTGCTTTCTGTTCTTTGTAAAAAACCCGGCAGGGCTCGTAGGCCTTGTCACAGGCGCCGCTGAATTCTTTCCAGAGCGCGTGCTCACTGTGATCGCCTGATTTCTCCCAGTCCTGCCATTGCGCTTTGGCCTCGCGCAGGGTTTTTACAATTTTATTGGGATCCATATCACTGCCGTGGATTTGCTTTATCTGCGCGATCAGGTTTTCGCGCGCCTGCGTGGTACCCCAGTGGCGCCAGGCACTCAACTTGCGCATGCGCGGGTAGATGGCATCCAGTTGTTTTTCCATTTCACGCCGACGCTGGGCTGACAGCCCCGGGATTTGCCCCGCGATCGACAGCGCTTTATGCGTGGCATCTTCGGCGATCTTGAGTTTGTCCTCTTCGAGCGCAGTACGCGCCTTTTTCAGCTCGGCCATCAGCAGCTCGTAATCGGCATCGCGCTTTTCGACCTGGGTATGGACGCGTTTACGCAGTTGCTCCAGGCAGTTTGTGAGGTCTGCCAGCAAAGGGTGGTCAGCGTGTTCGGAAATCAGTGTTTCAGCCGTTTGGCGATAATCCTTGGCCTGCGTCTCGTCGATTGCTTTGGGGCTGGCGAGCAGGGTTTCGATATCGTTTATCAGAGTTTGGTGTACTGCTTGTTGCATGAATTTTTCGTGAATTGAGAAAATAAAGTAAAGTTTGATTTTACAGCATAATGAGGAACAGATAGCATAGGCAATGCTTTGGATTTATAAATTTCGGCGGCCCCGGTTTTTGCCGGGTCTGCTTCTTATTTCGTTATTGCTGGTTTTAACTGCGTCTGCGCGGTTTGCGCAGGCTGAACAGATGGTGGCCAAACATCAGCTCGATTGCAGCGCAGAATTCCCCTGCCCGCCAGCCTTAAAGCGGCGTGTGGATTTCTGGGTGGAAGTGTTTAGCCGCTGGGATAAAAACACCGCCATTTTGCACGACAATGATGAACCGTGGAGGGTATACCAGGCCGTAGACGGCATAAATTCCTGTACTGGGAAAAGCGTTAAGCGCGAGCGTAAACGCCTGCAGGCCAACCTCAATGCATTGGCTGACCGGCTGAAAAAAGACCAGGCCCCGAACGGGCGCATTCAGGGGCACCTTGCTAAACAGTTCGATCGTCTCAATTCGCGTATCGTCTATCGCGCGGCTAAAAACATTCGCTGTCAACTCGGCGTACAGGATCAGTTCAGTGGTGCGCTGGGTCGCTTTGAGCGTTACAAGGGGCTGGTTTCAGGCATCATTTCCGATGCTGGTATGCCGGCTGACTTGCTGTATCTGCCGTTTGTGGAATCGTCCTACCGGGCGAACGCGTATTCCAAGGTCGGGGCGGCCGGAATGTGGCAAATCATGCCAAACACAGCACGCTCGCTGGGTATGGAACTCAATGCTGTGCTCGATGAACGACTGGATCCGGAAGCCGCGACGCGTGGCGCGATGCGCTATTTTAAAAAAGCACATAAAAGTTTAGTCCCGCTGGCCAAAGAGGCCCGGCCGGGTATTTCGCAGGCCGAGATCAATCCCTTTATTGTTACCTCGTATAATTACGGGGTAAACGGTATGCGCCGCGCGATCAAACAGCTTGGGCCGGATTTCCCTAAAGTGCTGGATGAGTATAAATCGGCTGCTTTCCAGGTAGCGGTGAAGAATTTTTACGCCAGCTTCCTGGCCGCACGTCACCTGGCACGCAACCCCAATGACTATTTTTCAAAAACCGCCCCGGATTCGGTCTTGCGCTACCAGACCTTTATCCTGCCGGTGCCCACTTCCGTCGAGCGCATTAAATACCAGTTTGCTTTGCGTGAGAGCGACATCAAACCCCTGAACCCGGCGCTGACGCGTTTTGCCTGGAATAACTGGCGTTTGATTCCCGCGGGTTATCGCCTGCATTTACCCTATCGCAAACATCGCTGGGTAGCTGAAATTGACAAACTCCATGCGCTTGCCCCCGAGCCGGAATCAAAATACAAGCTGGTCTACCGGGTGCGCAGAGGCGATACGGCCTGCGCAATTGCTAATGCGTTTAAAGTGAAATGCAAGGAGCTGATTGCAGCTAACCAACTGGGAAAGCGTGCCGTGATACGCGTGGGCCAGAAACTGGATATTCCCGGGCGTATAGCCAAACCGGCTGTGCAAACGGTTGCCAGGCGCGATAGTGTGATCCGGGCCGGGGCGTACACCGTTAAATCAGGCGATACGGCCTGTAGGATTGCCGAGCGTTATGGCGTGGCCTGCCGTGAATTGATACGCCTCAATCAGCTGGGGCGCAAGGCTAAAATCGGTGTCGGGCAAAGCCTGCAGATCCCCGGTTTGAGCAATACCATTGCACAGGCGGGCACGCAGACAAGCAGTCTTAGTTATACCGTGAAAAGCGGCGATACGGCTTGCGAAATTGCACGGCGTTATTCTGTGGCCTGCGCAAAATTGATGAGCCAGAACCAGCTTGGTACCCGAGGCGTGATTCAAGTCGGCCAGGTACTGACAATTTATGCTCGCTCCGGCACAACGTCGGATAATGTTTCGGTCAGTGAATATACCGTGCGTTCAGGTGATACGGCCTGCGAGATCGCTGAACGTTTCGATGTGCCGTGTGCCAGCCTTATTCGTACCAACCGCCTGGGCAAAAAAGGCCGCTTGTCGGTAGGGCAGAGATTAAAAATAGCCAGCGTAGTCGGGGTCGACGCGGTCAATGGTGATGTCAGTGAGCAACAGAAAGTCTGGCTGAATACGGTGGATACGCTGCCCGATATGATGCTTAGCGTAACGGCTGACGGCGTGTCGCTCAAGGCATTGCCCGATGAAACCCTGGCGCATTACACGGACTGGATGGGTGAGCGGGGCTCAGCTGCGATTCGGGAGCTCAATGGTTTTTCAGGGAATACGGTTATACAGCCGGGGCAAAGCATTAAATTGCCGGGAGTGTCTGCATCCGCACTGAACAAATTCAAATCCCGTCGCAGTGAGTTTCATCAGGTACTTACCGAGGAATTCAAAGAGCGATTTGAAATTTCAGATGTGCAGGTGGTTTCAATCCAGTCCGGCCAGAGCCTGTGGTCGATCGCCAAAAAATACCAAAACCCGATGTGGCTGTTAATGCGTTTTAACCCCGGTCTGAGCTCAGACCTGCAACCGGGGCAACAAATAAAAGTCGCCCGTTTAAAGCGTAAGTAAGCCCCTTTCAATTAAAGGGTGTCGTGAAATCTCCCCTCTTTATCAAAGAGGGTGTCGTAATATAGCTCCCCTCTTTATCAAAGAGGGGCTGGGGGAGATTTGATTGTCAGATAAAATAGCATCGCTATCAGCATGTTACCTGCCATTCTAAATCCCC
>JAUVBY010000162.1 GCA_030590945.1 Gammaproteobacteria bacterium
ATTTACAATCGGCAGTTCAGGATGCTGATATCGTACTGATGTGCCTGGGCGACGATCACAGTGTCGAAGAAACGCTAACAGGTGATCAGGGCGCGATGGCAGCAATGCGTGCGGGAAGCATCATTGTAGATCACACCACCACATCAGCCGTAATAGCCCGCAAGATGAGCGTAGCAGCCGAACAAAAGGGGCTACATTTTCTGGACGCCCCCGTATCCGGCGGTGAAGCAGGTGCCCAAAATGGCGCACTAACCGTGATGGTTGGCGGCGACCAGGCGATTTTTGACCAGGCCAGCCCAGTGATTAACCATTTCGCGAAAGCGGTCACACGCATGGGCGACAGCGGCAGCGGTCAGCTAACGAAAATGGTCAACCAGATCTGTATTGCCGGACTGGTACAGGCTTTATCAGAAGGCCTGGCCTTCTCCGAAAAAGCCGGGCTGGACAGTAAACTCGTTCTGGATGTTATTTCTAAAGGCGCCGCTCAAAGCTGGCAAATGGAAAACCGTGGCCACACCATGGTAGACAACGAGTTTGAGTTTGGATTTGCCGTCGATCACATGCGCAAAGATCTGGGTTTATGTATCGCACAAGCGCAGGAAATTAGCGCACAAATACCCGTTGCCCAAATCGTTGATCAATACTATGCCGAAGTCCAGGCCATGGGTGGTGCGCGTTGGGATACCTCCAGCCTGATTAAACGATTAGCCTGAGCTGAATATTCATAATATTTGTCTACCGGTATCTGTCATCCTGCGTTTGGCGTATAATCAGACTGCTCCGATTTGTTACTCTGGCCACAATATAGCTTCTAATATGAACATTAAACTCAATAAAATCATTAACATGCTTCTGCTCTTAGCCAGTAGCGCATTGTTAGCCCACACCGCCCAGGCGCAGGAAACTGCAGCAACGCCGCAAAGCGAAATCACCACAGCGATGTTTGAACTCACTGGCCAGAATATCGCGGCAGACAACATAACTGAATCACCCATGCAAGGCGTGTACCAGGTCGATCTGGGAGGCCGCATCGTATTTGTCAGCAAAGTAGGTGAGCATTTATTGCTCGGCGATGTGTTCGATACCCAGCGGCGCGTCAGCCTGTCTGAAGAAATTAAACAGACAAAAGCACTGTCGATCATCGACGACATTCAGGAAAGCGAAATGATCGTTTTTGAGCCTGAAGAAACCAAACGCACCATCACTGTCTACACCGACGTGGATTGCCCTTACTGTCGCAAACTCCATAAAGAAGTACCGACTCTGGTTGAAAATGGCGTTAAGGTCCGTTACCTGTGGTTCCCACGCTCAGGCGTTAACACGCCCAGCTACGATAAAGCGGTTTCTATCTGGTGCGCAGAAGACCAGCAGACGGCCATGGATGATGCAAAACTAAACAATAAAATCGTTGATATGAGCTGCAATCCAAACCCGGTTGCATCGCAATACGCCTCAGGCCAACTCGTTGGTGTACGCGGCACACCCACCATTGTAGTTGACGATGGCACCATTATCGGTGGTTATCTGCCCGCCAAAAGCCTACTCGCCGATCTCGGCCTGATATCCGAACCCATCGCAAAAGCTGCAACGCAGTAAGTAAGCGTAGTTCAAACATAAAAAAGCAATCGATACCTAAGCGTCATATCCGCGAAGGCGAATTTCGTCATCCCCGCGAAGGCGGGTATCCATAAAACCTCCATTGACTGGCTTATAGATCCCCGCCTGCGCGCACTGCCGTCCGGTATAATTACCCCAGAATAACCTTAAACGATTGCAAAACGCGGCTTGCAGAAGACATTTATGTTTAGAGACTTAAAACCTAAATCCCGTTTTATCGTCATTCTCGCGTATGCGGGGATCCATAATACCGTCAGAAACAGGCTTATGGATTCCCGCCTTCGCGGGAATGACGCTTTAACCGGACAGTAGTGCACCTGCACGGGAATGCAGATTATTTTGGTCAATACTGAATTCAAGGTTTAAAATCTGCGAGGTTTACGCATTGTAAATGAGCAATTTTAATACGCAGAAATGGCTAATTTCAGGCGTAAGCTGAATCGTTACTTGGGTGCTTCGCGGATCAGATATTGCAGTTTATCGGTTCTCGTTTCCCACTCTTCCGCATCCGGCGGGGAATCAATCATTTCAGTAATGACCGGCCAGATCTGAGACAACTCTTCGTTGAGCGCCAAATAGTGCTCCTGATCTGCCGGCAAATCGTCTTCTGCGACGATGGCGTCGATCGGGCACTCCGGTTCACATAAGCTGCAATCGATGCATTCTTCCGGATCGATAACCAGAAAATTTGGCCCTTCGTGGAAACAGTCCACCGGGCAAACTTCGACACAATCAGTGTGTTTACAATTTATACAGCCTTCAATGACGATATAGGTCATGCTTTTACTCCAGAATCATTCAAATGCAACCTACAGGTTACACGTTTCAGTATGCTTTCAGCTCTTTGAAAAGAACAGAGCGGCTAATATATCGCCCTATCTGAACTTTTCAAGTAATTTAGACAATTAATTTGATCTAAGACAGACGTTTGGTGCATATTTTTCCTATGCCTGCTATTTTTCATCCCGCAACGCTAGCAATTCATATAATAAATCATGCGCCTGTTTCGGGCTAAGTTGATCCGGCTCAATGGTCTCAAGGCGATCAATCAAAGCCGGGTTGACTAAAGATTGTTCCATTTCGGGCACGGAAAAGACCATTTCTGCCTGCCCGCTTACGGTTTGCCGCGACGCCTCCAGCGTATTTAGCATGGCCTGGGCCTGGCGCGTTACAGCCGATGGTAATCCCGCCAGTCTGGCAACCTGAATACCATAACTCTTGCTTGCCGGCCCGGCTTTAAGGCGATACAGAAAAACAATTGTCTGTTGGTGTTCGGTGGCATCAAGATGCATATTTTCAACCCCTGCGATGGTGTCAGCCAGCGCTGTCAATTCAAAATAGTGGGTTGAGAACAGAGTAAATGATCGCGTCTGCTCAGCCAGCGAACTGGCGCAGGCCCAGGCCAGAGACAGGCCATCGAAGGTTGACGTGCCGCGTCCGATTTCATCGACCAGCACCAGGCTTTTAGCGGTGGCATGACGCAAAATATGTGCCATTTCGGTCATCTCCACCATGAAAGTAGAGCGGCCACCAGCCAGGTCATCCGCGGCACCAATACGCGTAAATATTCGATCTATTTCGCCAATTTGCGCGCGCGCCGCTGGCACAAAACAGCCGGTATACGCGAGCAATACGATCAAAGCCGTCTGGCGCATATACGTACTTTTGCCACCCATATTCGGGCCGGTAATGATCTGCATGCGGCGCTGCGCATCAAACACACTATCATTGGCGATAAAGCGATTCTCCAGGCTTTGCTCAACCACCAGGTGACGACCTTTTTTGATATGAATCGCCATACCGTCATTGAGCTCCGGCTGAACCAGTTTCAGACTAAGTGCACGTTCGGCAAAATTGGCCAGCACATCCAGCTCAGCCAATACCCGGGCAGTATTCAGCAAGCGAACACACAACGGCAATATCTGGTTTAGCACAGCCTGATACAGCGCTTTTTCACGCGCCAGTGCCTGCTCATTGGCACTCAAGACACGATCTTCAAATTCTTTGAGTTCGTCGGTAATAAACCGCTCCGCGTTTTTGAGTGTCTGGCGGCGTATATAATGTGGCGGTATGTCATCCGATCGTGAGCGTGGCATTTCGATGTAATACCCGTGCACCCGGTTATAACGCACGCGCAGCGTCTCAACCCCGGTGACCTGTTTCTCTCTCGCCTCCAGCGCCCGCAAAAACTCGCCCGAATCGCGCTGAAGATGGCGATATTCGTCCAGCTCGACATCATATCCATCCTTGATCACACCACCGTCGCGTAATACAGCAGCCGGTTCGTCTTTAATCGCCGCATCCAGAATACCGTGTAAATCTGCAAACGCATCCACTTCTTTCAAGCGCGCATTCAGCAACGGAGTAGACTCATCACCCAGGCTCAGAATGGACGGGATGGCAGCCAGCGCCAAACGCAAGCGCAGCATATCAGGCGGGCGCGCATGACCGGTTGAGATTCGCGAAACTACACGCTGCATATCGCCAATGGGCTTAAGGCCAAGTTGAACAGCCTTGATCAGCGCGTTTTGTACTAACTCATTCTGAACCTCATGGCGTTCTTCAAGTTGTTTCTGATTCCGGATCGGGCTGGCAAGCCAGCGGCGCAACTGTCGCGCACCCATGCTCGTCACACACCGATCCAGATGCGCTATCAGGGTATGGGACGTACTGCCATTGATGCTGCGTTCAATCTCCAGATTCAGGCGCGATATCTGATCAAGATGCAAAAACTCATCACTGCGTTGAAAATGCAGATGATGAACGTGACCGAGTTGTTCAAGTTTCAACTCAGCAGCGTACTGCATAATAGCGCCGGCCGCGCAGGTCGCCAGGGGAAAAGCCTCGCATTCAAACGCAGCAAGGTTTTGAATATCAAAATGCTGGCATAGCGCCTCTTGCGCGCGCGCAGGCTCGAAATACCAGGAGGGCAGGCTATGCAAACAGATTCGCCGCAGCGCCGTATCCAACTCTGGTTCCAGGTGCATCTGTCCATCAGAAATGACAATCTCCGCGGGCTTCAGGCGCGCTATTTCTGCCAGCAAGGCTTCTCGGCCCGACAATTCCCGGCCGTAAAATTGCCCGGAACTCAAATCAAGTATCGCCAGGGCAAAGTGTTCCACCTCTGCCTTAGCTGCTGCTGGTTTATGCGGACTCTGAAAAACGGCGGCGATGAAATTATCTTCCCGATCTTCCAGTAATTTGTCTTCCAACACCGTGCCCGGCGTAATGACGCGCTTTACCGCGCGCTCAACCGGCCCTTTACTGGTCGCCGGGTCACCAATCTGCTCGCATATCGCCACCGAATGATTCTGCGCAATCAGTTTAGCGATGTACTGGTCGGCACTATGGTAGGGTATGCCCGCCATGGGAATCGGCTCACCCCCCGATTTACCGCGCGCGGTTAAGGTAATACCAAGACGTTCGGCGCCAACTTTAGCGTCCTCATAAAACATCTCATAAAAATCACCCATACGATAAAACAACAGGGTATCCGGATATTCCGCCTTGATGCGCAGATACTGGCGCATCATGGGGGTGTGTTCGGAGCTGGTCATGGGTTGATTACTGCCAGACATGGCTTATTCTGTTTTCTACGTGTGAGTGAATCGACTCCAGCACACTATCCGTTTCCATTAGAACTTGATAGTTGTCGTATCTCAATACCAATATCCCGGTTTCTGAAAGCGCCTTGTCTCGTTCTTTGTCTTTCTCTCTTTGACCTGCGTCAAAATGTTGCCCACCATCCAGTTCCAGTACCAGGCGTGCTCGTGCACTGTAGAAATCTACAATATAGTTTAGAATGGGTTTTTGACGATAAAATTGAACGCCGAGAATTTGCTTGCCACGTATATGCTGCCAGATTAATTGTTCAGCATCAGTCATATTGGCTCTTAAAAGACGAGAAGGTTTCTTAAGCGTGGTTTTGTATGGTTTCATATTGATAAATCCCCCTCAATCCCCCTTTGTTAAAGGGGGAGGCTTTTTTCCTTCCCTTGGCAAATGGAGAGGCTTTTTTCCTTCCCCTGGCAAATGGAGAGGCTTTTTCCTTCCCTGGCAAATGGAGAGG
>JAUVBY010000098.1 GCA_030590945.1 Gammaproteobacteria bacterium
ATGGGAGAGGTCAGGCCGGTTAATTCATCGTCACTAAAGCCCTTGCGTTTAAGTCGGCTGCGAAAGCTTGCCGCCTTTGATTTCGAGCCGATCAAACCACAAAAACGCGCATCACCGCGCGTTAGAATCGCTTCGACCAGTTGCTGGTCAAGTACATGGCTGTGGGTCATTACCAGGTACCAGCTTTTGGCTGCGCAGCCCTCGATGCTTTGTTCAGCGCTGACGAGTTGCTCCGTCAGGATATTGCCCGGCAGGTGTTCGCTAAAATAATTTGCCCGGGAATCGATCCAGGTTACCCGGCAGGGCAATTGCCCGAGTATGTCGATCACCGCGCTACCTACATGGCCGGCGCCCAGTACCACGATTTGAAATCCCGTCTCCGGGAAACACTCCAGCAACAATTCCACTTGTCCGCCACAGCACTGCTCAAGGTCTTTTCCCAGGTTAAATTGTTTGCTAATCGACTGGCGTTTATTTTCGTTTAGTAACTCGCGTGCTGTCTCGATTGCCTGAAATTCAAGCTGACCACCGCCGATAGTGTCGTAAGTATTATCTACCGTAATCAGTATTTTTGCGTCATTGTCACGGGGCGTCGAACCCTCGGTTTGCAGCACCGTCACCAGTACAAACGCCTGGTTCTGGCGATCACAGTCGGCAGCAGCTTCAATCCATTTCATAGCGGGCAGTGTACTACGGAGAAAAATAATTCACCATAGCGGGAACCTTTTTCAGTGCCATTGCATCTTGGAGGTGTCTTATCAATAAAGTCAGTTGGACTTTAGGGCATTTCAAAACTTAGGAGAAACACGATGTCAACTAAATCAAATACCGGGTTATTCAAGCAGACCTATACCGAGTCACGGCGCCGATTCCTGCGTCAGTCCGGTGCGGCCACATTTTCAGGTGCTACGATTGCCATGCTTTCAGGCTTTGGTTCTCAATCAGCTTTTGCCGGCCAGAGCATGGCGGCGGTAGAGCAGGATATCCGGGTGCTCAATACGGCCATTGGTGCTGAACACGAAGCCGTAGCGGCCTACCAGCTCGGCGCGGAAAGCGGTTTGTTAACGCCTGGTGCGTTGAAGGTGGCGATGCAATTATTC
This sequence comes from Gammaproteobacteria bacterium, assembly GCA_030590945.1. Lineage (GTDB taxonomy): Bacteria > Pseudomonadota > Gammaproteobacteria > Arenicellales > Poriferihabitantaceae > JAAELZ01. The sequence goes on from JAUVBY010000098.1 coordinate 1,101, forward strand.
GCAAGGTGATGTTGCGCATACAAAAACTGACCATGAAATAAGGCTGTGCTCACTCATTAGTGATCCTGGTTTCCCCCGATAACTTTAATGCCAACAACAGCGCAAGCGTATAGGCGCCAACGTATATCGCGAAGCAGAGCTTGTTCTGTGCCAGCATTGTGCCAGCACCGGTATCGTTGAGCAGCGCCGAAATGATGGTGATACCAATCACGCCACCAAGGTATCGCATGGTAGACAAGACACCCGCTGCTACTCCGCTTTGGTGGGTGGGTATGGCGGACATAGCTTCGGAGTGAATCGGGCCGGAGACGATTCCAATACCGCCGCCGACACAGGCCAGAGCAATAAGCATCCACAGAAGCGAAGCAGAACCGGCTGAAAAATATAATATAAGCATGCCAATCAGGCCCCCTGTTACGCCGCTCAGAATGGTTGCTCTGGCACCTATATTTTCGGAGATACGCCCGCCTGCAAAAGAGAAAATGACCATGAACAGCATCATTGGCAGTAATGCCAGCCCAATGAAACCGGGTTTCAGTTTATAGACCTCATTTAGCCAGAAAGGGAGTTGAAACAATAGCGCATACATACCGAGATTATGTAGCCCTACGATTGATCCGCCTACGACAAACGGTACGTGCCGGAACAGGCGAAGATCGATCAGTGGGGCGGCCGTAACGCGCTCCCAGCGGCTAAAATAGTACAGCCCCACTCCGCAGAACAAAATTGCGGCAGTGGGCCAGTATCCATCCAGTTTCAGGCCGATGACGAGCACGCTCAGACTGCATCCCAATAAGCCCATACCGATAAAATCAAAGCGCGATGGCCCGAGCTGACTTTGTGTCGGGTCAAATTTAACGGGAAGTTTTGTTCGCACCAGAATCCAGGAAATTAATAAAATTGGCAGATTAACCAGAAAGATCGATTTCCAGCCAAATTGATCGATCAAAATGCCACCTACCAGCGGCCCGATAGCAGCCGACACACCCATCATCGCATTAAAATACCCAAATACCCTGGCCCGCTTATGCTTCGCTATGATGACCCGTAATAAGGCCATTGCGTTGGGCAAAATCATGGCACCACCAGCCGCCATCAAAACGCGAGAGACCGCCACGGCAGACAACAGTGGAATAAATATGGCGATCAGCACGCCCGCAGCGAATAAGCTGATACCCATCGCGAACGCGCGACGCCGGCCCAGTATATCTCCAAGTTTTCCGGCGGGGCTTTGCAGAACAATATTGACCAGTAAATACGATGTCACCAGCCAGAGCGTAAGGTCACCACGGGAGGCCAGAAAAGTCTCGCCAATCGCCGGTAGCGCCACCGCGATCATCGTAGAATTGAGCGGTATCAGGGTAGCACCGAGCACAATCGCAATGATTAATCGGCGCAGACGGTTCTGCTCAGAAGCGGGATTCAACCATTTAGCCATGCGACGTTGTTATCGCGCGGCATTGCAGCAATGTGAATTGACCGCCTGCCAGGCCCCATTCAATGTCCAGGTGTTTACCGAAAACCGATTCACAGCGTAGTGCCAGGTGGTGCAGGTTTTGCAGGTCGGCGTCTTCAAGAATTTTTGCGTTCGCCTTTTCAGGTGGAATTTCGATCTCCTCGGTTCCTCCTTGTGGCAATAGTCGTAGCGCGATATCTTTATCGCCGATCCTCCGTTCCAGGATGTCCCCCTGGAGACTGAGCCGATAATAGTCGGGAATGACTAAACCTGATACAACTACTTCGCCTAAACCCCATGCCGCTTCAATCACCCGCTCCTGCTCGCCATTTAGAGGGTTCCTGGTAAACATTACGCCGGCTGCTTCAGAATGGTGGAGTTCCTGAAGTACGATACCCATTTTAGTGGCCCCGTCAACGCCCATTTTCTGCCGATACGATTGCGCGGACGATGCCAAAGCGGAGTCAAGCACACCTGCGATAGCAGATATCAATTGAGAAAAATTGTTCACATTGAGAACGCTTAAATGCTGCCCTGCAAAACTGGCGCCTGCAGAATCTTCTCCTATGGCTGAGGAGCGTACTGCAATCGGGCTTGTCATCTGCTTAAATGCAAATTTTAAATCGGTCAGCGCCTGTTCCTCTTCGCGCAATATAGCTTCCACCGATTTAAAGTTCAGTGCATAACCTGAAGGAACCGTTAATTCAGCGCGCAAGGCTTTACCAAGGTTTACTGCTTTTCCGCCAAATTCAGCCTCCGCTTCGGCTTCAATCAGTGAAACCAGTTTTATGAGATGACCTCCAGGCTACCGGCTGCACCATCCACGCGCACTCTGGCACCATCCGGCACCATGCGAGTTGCGTTTCGTGTACTGACAATACCCGGAATGCCGTATTCTCTTGCTATGATAGCGGCGTGAGAGAGCTGGCCACCACGATCGGTCACCAGCGCGCCCAGCATCGGGAGCACCACATTAAACGTCGCCGACGTGTTTTTGGTAATCAGTACATCACCCTGGCGCAATCGTTTAAAATCAGATGGGCTGTGGATAATTCGTGCCGTTCCCTCGTATATTCCAGGGCTGACCGGCAAACCCGTGATCGTTTCCCCGGTTTCGGTCGTTGCCTCCGGGGCATCGAATATATTTCCGATGGCCGCTCCGATGGCGCCTTCGGCAAGCCTCGCGTTTTCGGGCAGGGCCTCGAGAGGAGGAGGTGGTTCTGGTGGGGAGCCGAGAAAGGGGGGGGCGTCATCGTTCGTGTTGTTCAGGTACCATTCCTCCCGTTCCAGTAATTCTGCTTCCGATGGGCCATTTTCATCTCGCAACAAAGCTAGCATTTCTTCATGGGAAGCATGAAGAAACGTGGAGGCTTTGCTTAGACGCTCTTTTATTACTAATCGGTTTCCAGCTTCCAACAGGGCGCGGCGCGCCAAACCAAATGCTTTTGCTTCGTTGTAAACGCCACGCTCGTCGCGTAGCCGGTTGATAAACCTGGCTTCTGCCAGCAGCACGTCAAATTCTGCCTGATATTCGGCGGGAACTTTGTAGCGAATTGCCAGCCGTCGTTTATCATAGTCAACCTCTTTTTGTTGTACATCCAGCCTGGCCAGCTCGCTCCAGATATTCCCGACCAGTAATTCGGGCATTTCCAGAGCGTAGCGTTCGGTGATGTCGTAGCCGGAGGTAAGTTGATAACCTACGATGTCCAGGTACTGTTCTACCGCAGGGCCAATGGGGTCGGGCATCGAACGCAACGCCTGTAACACTTCTTTCGCGGGGGAGGTGTCAAATTGTTCTGCTTTGATGTTTTTTTCTTTTAACAGTTTAGACAGGTCGTTAAGTTCCTTAGTGGCGATTCCGGTCGAGACCGGTGAGGAGCCTTTGAGCAGGTCCAGCGCTTCGCCCGGTGAAACTCCAGTCCAGCCACAAACGTTGCCCAGATACAACCCCACGGGCAAAACAGAGGGTATGGTAAAGATATGATGTCGAAGCCACATTTCTGCGATATTGTCTCGACATTCGATTAAGTGGCTTATGAGTTCGTCATCATTCAAGGTTTCAGGCGATACCGATTGCAGGGCCCCATTCCGGCGAATAGAATCCGGTTTTATCTCTTCGTCCCAACGCCTGAGGTCTTCGCGCCAGATCTTGTCTTTGATGGCTTTCACACCCTTTTCAATTCGTGCCACTAGTTCAGGCTGATCAAAAAAACCGTCAGGTGGTGGCCCGGGTGGAGCGTCTTCGGGGACCATTGTCAGCATTGGTTTCATATACAAAAAACCATGCACATACGCCGGTTGAAGATGGCTTAATAACAGACCGTATCGCTCGGTACCGATTTTAAAGCCGCGAACAAACTGATCCGGCATGACTCCAGAGCTGTACAGGGTCACCGGTTTTTGAAAATGCGTCGTTTCCAGTTCCCAGGATCCGGGCCCGGGTGCGTCGAACGTTTTTTGATTCATGGCAGTGCCTCCTTAAGCGTGAAAACTAAAGATATACCTGTCAGCACATCATACTATACTTTTTCGAACGAATAACCTGATAGCTCAGTGAGTACGCTCAAGGGCGGGTTTGGCCGCCTCTGGTGCTTATCAAAGGTTTTGTATTGCTGTCACGATGCTCCCGGGCACGGAACAGGCTTTGCCCGCGGTATAATCGTAATACACCATCAGCCCGGTGCCTTCAGCCGTCACTTTATTCAACTTTTCACTGAGCACGACAAATTCCATGCTGATTTTTCGTTGCTGGATATCCGTCACCCTGGCGCCGATATGGATGGTGTCGGGGTAGGTGAGCGGTGCGCGGAAATCGCAATGTGTTGACGCCAGGATCGGGCCTATATTACTTTTTTTAAGAATCCCCAGCATATTGGTTTTCACCATGAATGCCATACGCGCGCTTTCAAAATAGCGAAAGTACACGGTATTGTTCACGTGCTGGAACGCATCCATATCGCCCCAGATGATTGCCTCGGTAACCGTGATCGGGTAGGTGTCGAGCAAGTCCCGTAGTTGATTATTTGCCATATTAGTAATTTCGAGCCAGATATACCGTATTGCTGGATTCACCCTGCGTATAGGGGTTGGGGAAGCGAACAATATGCGATTCTGACTTAGCAAAAACGCTATTGAGCAGTTCCATAAACGCGCTGTCCGGCGGGTCATTTGACCACAGGCCGAAAATGCCGCCCGGAAGGAGTTTGCCGGCCAATCCTTGCAGCCCGGTTTTGCTGTAAAAAGATTGATTGCCGGGATTTAACCAGTGGCTGGGCGAGTGGTCAATATCCAGCAGTACGGCGTGTACTTGCTGATCTGGTGTGGTTGGATCAAAGCTGGCGCTGTTTGAGGATGCCAGTTCAAAAAAATCGGCGTGAATCAAGCTGCAGCGCGGGTCTGATGTCAGTTTTTTGCCCAGTGGTACCAGCCCTTTCTGGTGCCAGTCGATTACGGCTTGCATGACGTCGATGACGCGCAATGATCTGACTGCGGGATTATCCAATGTAGCGGCCGCGGTATAGCCCAGGCCTAATCCACCGACAATAACATCAAGGTCCGTACCCTCCAGGGCAGCCAGACCAAGCGTGGCAAGCTGAATTTCGGCTTCGATAAACAGGCTGGACATCAAAAATTCGTCGCCAAGTTTGACTTCGTACAGAATTTCTCCGTCCAGTCGGGGTTCTGCGCGCCGCCTGAGGCTAATTTCTCCCAGAGGTGTTTGCTGAAAATCAAGTTCTTCGAAGGTGAGTGACATATTCAATAGTATTGCGAATGTTCCAACATTCTAAACTATCGTCTAAGCGCGTACCATAAGATGCTGGGGTGAATTATACTCGCGTAGTCCGTTTGTCTGTTCGAACGGCTACACAACTTAAAATTAAGGAAGAATATGAAAACCTGGCTTAAAATAATGATGGCCTTCAGCTTGCTGCTCACGACTCAAACGTTTGCGGGTTGGAATGCGAATGAAGAAAAAAATGTCCATGAGTCCATCGCAGAATTTAAAAAACATGACCCCGATATGCTGACTTTTTTTGATAAGGCCTGGGGATATGCGGTTTTCCCGGACGTCGGAAAAGCGGGTATGGGGATAGGCGGTGCACATGGGAGTGGTCTTGTGTTTGAGCAGGGAGTTCTCGTTGGCTCGGCCAAGCTGACCCAGCTTACCTTCGGGTTTCAATTGGGTGCCCAGCTATACCAGGAAATTATATTTTTTGAAGACAAGGCTGCGTTGGATGATTTTAAAGGCGGTCATTACGAATTGGGTGCACAGGCGTCCGTCGTAGCGGTCACCGCCGGCGCATCAGTGGATGCGGGTTATAGTCACGGTGTGGCGGTATTTACCTTAGCCAAGGGTGGTTTGATGTATGAGGCTACTGTGGGCGGTCAGAAATTTAAATATATGCCTAAATGAGAATGCAGGTCTTCTTGCCATCAATGCAATTAGGAGCGTAGAAATGTCACACAATATCTATAGCAAAGCGATATCTCTGATCGATGCCGCTAACAGTGAAGATCCAAATATCGAGATCGCCGATGGTCAGGAATGGCCCAAAGAACTACTGTACTCTCAGCGCATGTCGGACATGCTCGAGCGTTACAAGCCGGAATCAGATGATATCGTTAAGCTGGCGATTCGTGCCCAGCATATTCAGCGATGGAAATCGCCGCGCAATGCCTATCCCATGGACCGGGCCGGATATCATCAGTGGCGCACTGACCTGTATAAATTCCATGCAGTCACCGCGACGGGCTTGATGGCGCAGGCCGGCTATGATGAGTTTGCCCTGGAACGTGCCAGAACGGCTATCAGCAAGCGTAAGCTCAAAGTGAATGCGGATACGCAGTTGCTGGAAGACATCGCGGGCCTGGTCTTTATTGAATACTATATGCTCGCATTTGCTGAAAAACATCCTGAATACGATGAGGATAAATGGATCGACATCATCCGTAAAACGTGGAATAAGATGACGGTTGATGCACATGCCTTCGCCTTGTCAGGCAAACTTGAACTGCCCGGGTCACTGCTGCCGTTAATACAAAAATCGGTGACGGATTAAGCAGTACGATGCAAATCGATGGCAAAGCCTATCGCTCCATCTGGCCGGTTAAAAATCACCTGGCAGTGGAGATCATTGATCAGAGAAAACTACCCCACGAATTTGAAATAGTACGCCTGGAAACGCTGGAAGAGGCAGCCACCGCGATACGTGATATGTATGTTCGCGGTGCGCCATTGATTGGCGCCACCGCCGCCTACGGGGTTTGTCTGGCGCTCAAAGAGAGCCCGACCGATGCGAGTCTTGAACAGGCCGTAGCCGTACTTCAGAGCACTCGCCCGACCGCAATCAACTTAAGGTGGGCGCTGTCCGGTATGCAGAAATGGCTCGCTAACCTGCCAGCCTCGGAGCGATTGGAAGCGGCTTTTACTTATGCAGCGCAAATCTGCGACGAAGATGTTGCGCTATGCCGCGCCATGGGAAATAACGGTTTTGAACTAATCGACACACTTTGGAAGCAGCACAGTCGAACCATCAATATCCTGACGCACTGCAATGCGGGCTGGTTGGCGACCGTAGACTGGGGCACCGCACTGGCGCCTATATATATGGCGCACGATGCGGGCATACCGGTGCATGTGTGGGTAGATGAAACTCGCCCGCGTAACCAGGGGGCACACTTGACTGCCTGGGAGTTGGGCCAGCATGGCGTACCATATACAGTAATCGTCGATAATGCAGGCGGGCATTTGATGCAGCACGGGCAGGTCGATATCTGTTTTGTCGGAACCGACCGGACCACGGCCAGTGGCGATGTGTGTAATAAGATTGGAACGTATCTGAAGGCGCTTGCCGCTAAAGACAATGGGGTGCCATTTTATGTGTGTGCTCCCTCACCTAGCATAGACTGGGCGATAAACGACGGCCTTAAAGAAATACCCATCGAGCAACGCGGCGAAGAGGAAGTGCATACCTTGTCCGGAATAGATGTGAAGGGGCATATTTCGACAATCAAAATCACGCCCGACAAGGCGCCCGTTTCCAATTACGCTTTTGATGTTACGCCGGCGAAGTTGATCACAGGGCTGGTGACCGAGCGGGGCGTATGTGAGGCGTCGCCTGCGGGGCTTCAGGGCTTGTTTCCTGAAAAATATGGAACCTTAACGTGAACTCGCAAAACCAACGCCAGGCGCTCATTGATACCGCGTGCCGTATGAATGAACAGGGGATAAACCAGGGAACGGCGGGTAATCTGAGTTTTCGGGCTGGTGAAAATTTTATTATCACTCCCTCCGGAAAACACTATGATGAGATGCATGCCGACGATCTGGTCGAAGTATCCATATCGACGGGGGAGGTTGTAGCCGGGGGGCGGCCTTCGACGGAATGGCGTTTTCATCGGGATATTCTTGCCAGCCGAAATGATATCCACGTGGTATTGCACGCACACCCCGTTTATAGCACCGCACTGGCCTGCCAGCAGCGGGAAATACCGGCGTTCCACTATATGGTCGCGGTGGCGGGCGGTAAACGGATTCGCTGCGCCGGCTATGCGCTATTTGGTACGCAACTGTTGTCTGGATACGTACTGGAAGCGCTGGGCAATCACCGGGCCTGCCTGATGGCCAATCACGGATTAATCGCGCTTGGCAGGAACCTCAAAAGCGCGCTGAATCTCGCGGTCGAAGTCGAAACTCTGGCGGCGCAGTATATTCGGGTGTTACAAATGGGCGAGCCGGTTTTGCTCACCGATGCGCAAATGGATGAGGTAATAACGGCTTTTTCAGGCTATGGCGCCGACTAGATAAATATCAGAAGGCGCTGAGGGGAAAAAGATTTTTTCGACCCTATAGAGAACAAGTATAGATTAGTCGCGAGCAGTCACTTCTAGCAAATGATAGCCAAACTGGGTTTTGACCGGGCCCTGAACTTCATTTACCGGTGCGCTAAACACGACTTTATCAAATTCGGGGACCATTTGACCGGGGCCAAACTCACCCAGGCCTCCGCCTTGCTTACCTGATGGGCAGCTTGAATGTTGTTTTGCTAAATCGGCAAAATCTGCGCCATCTGAAATTTGCTGTTTCAGGTCAGCGCATTGCGCTTCACTGTCGACGAGAATATGGCGTGCTGATGCTTTTGACATGGGTAAGTACCTGACTAATTATGAAGGGCGCTATTTTCAAGGGATTTGCCTCGTACTTCAAGGGCGATTATTGAATTTTCTGTTCATTGTGTGCAGCGCAAGCTGCCGGGAGAGCATGCGCTACAGCGCATAGGCCAGCCCATGAACGTGTATGAATACCTGACTAATTCTTAATAGCCTGCTAACGTAAGCTGTTCAGCCCGACGAACGTACCGTCATTATTTTCTGCCAGTTTACGCATCAGTGCTGCAAAGCGTACCGCGTTGGCGTTCATATTTCCGGCTGCGAACAATACCGGGAAACCAATCGCGTGGATGCGCACCCGACTGCTGTTATTTCGATTGCTGTGGTTGAGTTGTGCGACGGTGTTGACGACGCCCTCAATCGAGCCATGTGAGAAATCATCGCCAAGAATGTACAGGCTGATGCGCTTGTCTTTATCGTAGAAGCGCCGGATAGCTGCTTCGATGCCTTCTACCGGGCTGGAGTTTGAAAAGGGTGTCCATCCCGCCAGGCGTTTGTTGATTGCGCGGCGGCGTGCGGGTGTATCGGGTATCCACCTCCCGGCGTAGGAAGAAAACATATATTCACCCATGTCATTCATGACCTGTATGCCTTTTACAGCAGGGTAGATGCGCAACACTTCTTCGACTTTTTTCAATACCAGCGGCCAGGCGTACTGACTCATAGACCCTGAGGTATCGATAATAAAGATGATATATTCACTGTCGATTGGCACCCCCCCTATGAGGCTGTTATTGACCGGTATTGACCGGGTCAGCGCCTGCAGGCGGCGCATTTCTTCGCTAAGATCCTGTTGTGCGTTTTGTAGTTGGTTCTCTATGATGGATTGGGTTTCGCTTTCACTGCGAGCGCGGGCATATTGCCCTTTAACATCAGAAAGATTGCCCCTCAAGCGTGCCAGTTTTTCCCGGCGTTCGGATAATTGTTCTTCTTTGCTGGTCAAATCACGATTCAGGGTTTGCGTTTCACCGCGGATCAGAAACAATTCCGCCTCGAGTTTTTGCACTAGGCCGCTGAGATCGACGGACAGGCGCTCGATGACGCGTGGTTCGCCAATTTTCATGATTACAAGCAGTAGAATGATCGCACCAAATCCACAGGATACGACATCCAGAAAGGACAGGTTAAATACGTCGATCTCACGCCGTGCCCGGCGAGCACGGCTCATGGCCAATCCCTCGCAGGCGTCAAAAAAGAACCGTGGGTATTGACTGCGAGCTCCCAAAACGCCGCGGCAGCGTACACATCCCCTTCCATGGGTAACAATATGGTATTAACCGGCACACCGGATGGAAGCTGCTTGATGGCCCGGTTAAAATG
>JAUVBY010000178.1 GCA_030590945.1 Gammaproteobacteria bacterium
GCTATTGAAAAACAAATTGCCAGCTTAAAAGCGAATGGTCGGTTAAAGCGGGTAGGAGCAGCCAGGGGTGGCCATTGGGAGGTTCCAGAATGAGTGGCGATGTTACTAAGCCGGAACGCATCACCCGGAATCGTGTGGTGAAATTGTTTAAGGAGCAGCTGAACTATACCTATCTGGGCAACCTGCAAGACAAGACCGACAACAGCAATATTGAAGTGCCACAATTGCGCCAGTATTTGACCGCCCAGACTTACAGCAAAGAGCAAATCAATAAAGCGCTGGACAAACTACAGGGCGCAGCCAATAACCATGCGCAGGATTTGTATCACAATAATAAGGACGTGTATCAATTACTGCGTTATGGCGTGCCGGTTAAGATCGAGGCCGGTGTGCCAACGGATACGGTTGCTTTGATCAATTGGCAGCAGCCAGAGAAAAATAACTTTTATATTGCTGAAGAAGTCACGGTTTTTGGCAACAAGCAATAAACCCGGCGAAGTGCTTATTCGTAAACCAAAATGAAACGACCCATAGCGTAATAATAATCAACACTTGATGCCGCGTGCCTAACAATGAACGGATAAGAGAAGGGTCATAGCGGCTATGAAACTACACAAATAAATATACGCTGACGCTTAACGAAAAGAGTATCAATACGGCGATTAATCGGCATACACTCAACGACCTGCGCTATCCCAATAGATTACCCGGCCAAATGAACAAGCAAAAACCCACCGAGCCGACCACTAAATCGCATTATTACTGGCAGGGTTTTCGTGCCGGCGCGCCCTTCATTCTGGTGGTTGCACCCTTCGGCCTTTTATTCGGGGTGGTGGCAACCGAAGCTGGTATGGATATCGTACAAACCATGGCGATGACCGTCCTGGTGATCGCGGGTGCGGCGCAGTTTGCGGCGGTGCAGTTACTGGTCGAAAATGCTCCGGTATACGTGGCCATTCTTACCGGGCTGGCAGTTAACATGCGCATGGCGATGTATTCAGCTTCGATGGCACCCCATATTGGTAGTACAGCCGGATGGAAACGCATCATTGCGGCCTATTTTCTGGTTGACCAATCCTACGCTGCTTCGATACGTCAGTATGAAGATGTACCGGAAATGAAACCATCTGAGAAGTTGGCCTTTTTCTTCGGCACCATTTCACCCATCTGTTTTCCCTGGTATCTCTTTACCTACATCGGCGTGAAGGTCGGGGCGGCGATACCGCCTGAATACGCGCTTGATTTCGCGGTGCCGATCACCTTTATCGCGCTCGTCGCGCCCAGCCTGCGTAGCCTGCCGCACCTGGCAGCGGCCTTTGTTTCGGTTGCAGTGTCGCTGTCACTAGCATGGCTACCTTATAATCTCTGGCTGATGATCGCAGCTGTATTAGCAATGATGACGGGAGCGTATATAGAGAAACACACAGTCATCACAGCATGAATGATGAGTCCGTCTGGATTGTAATCATAACGCTGGGAATCGGTACCTACCTGATTCGTTATTCCTTTTTGGGCATACTCGGCGGCCGGCAATTGCCCGAGTGGTTATTACGACATTTGCGCTATGTACCGGTTGCTGTATTGCCGGGACTGATTGCGCCACTGGTGGTCTGGCCCACTGCAACAGGAGGATCGCCTGACCCTGCCCGCCTTGCAGCTGCGGGCGTTGCCCTGCTAATCGGCGCCTGGTTTCGTTCAACACTGGGCGCCATTTTTGGAGGCATGGCGGCGCTGTACCTGGTACAGTATTATTGGATCTGAATATCCCCTAATATTTGTGTGGCGCTCAAACGTATGCTCGTGTCGCGCAAGGACTACCACTTACAGGCATTACACAGGATACTTGGAAATTCTGTCACTTTTACGTCATTATGCCTGAAGTACGCCGCCATCGCCGTTCACGCCGTTCACGCGGCAAAGATTCCACTGCTGGCACTCCATCCGCACCGCCCTATCTGACGCGAAAGATCCCACTGTACGAAGTACTGGGTGAAGAAGGCCTGGTGATCATCGAAAACAATGCGGAAACCATACTCGAAGAGATTGGCGTTGAGTTTCGTGACGACCCCGAAGCACTGGATATATGGAAGCAGGCTGGAGCTGATGTACAGGGCGAGCGGGTACGTATTCCCAAAGGGTTTTGCCGCCAGCTGATCACGCACAATGCGCCGAGCCAGTTCACGCAACATGCGCGCAATGAAGAGCGCAGCATTATCATCGGCGGCGGCAATACGGTACTCGCGCCCGCGTATGGCAGCCCCTTTATCCGCAATCTTGATGAAGGGCGGCGCTACGCTACCATCGAAGATTTCCACAATTTCGTGAAACTGGCCTACATGACCCCACATCTGCATCATTCGGGCGGCACGGTCTGCGAGCCGGTTGATCTGCCGGTCAACAAGCGTCACCTGGACATGCTGTATGCGCACATGCACCTTTCCGATAAACCCTTCATGGGTTCGGTCACCGCATCGGAACGCGCAGAAGATACCGTGGAGATGTGCAAGATTCTATTTGGTGATGACTACATTGACCCGCTTTCCGGTGAACCCAAAACGATTACCACCAGCCTGATCAACGCCAATTCACCGTTGACGTATGACGACACCATGCTCGGCGCACTCAAGGTTTACGCGCGTAACAACCAGGCCTGCCTGATTTCTCCATTTATCCTTGCTGGCGCAATGTCGCCCGTGACGGTCATGGGCACGGCCACTCAGGCGTTGGCTGAAGGCCTGGCCGGCATCGCTTTTGCGCAACTGGTTAAACCGGGTGCACCGGTGGTATTTGGCACCTTCGCCAGCTCTATTTCTATGCAATCAGGCGCTCCAACATTCGGCACTCCGGAACCAACATTAGTACTATATGTGATGGCTGCACTGGCGCGTCGCCTGGGCGTACCGTTTCGTTCCGGCGGAGGTTTTGATGCGGCAAAAATTGCGGATGCACAAGCAGGATATGAAGCCGCGAATTCGCTGATACCCGCGCTGTATGCCGGGGTGAATTTTGTATTGCACACCGCGGGCTGGCTGGAAGGCGGCCTGGTGATGGGTTACGAGAAATTTATCGTGGATTGCGATCAGGCCGGCATGGCCGCCATTCTGCTCAACGGCGTGGATGTCTCAGAGAACGGTCAGGCCATGGATGCCATCGCAGAAGTCGGACCGGGCAATCACTATCTGGGCTGTGAGCATACCAAAGCCAATTTCCGTACCGCTTTTTATCGCTCACCGATTGCCGACAACAATAGCTATGAGCAATGGAAAGAAGACGGTGAGATGGACCTTGCACAGAGAGCTAATGCCTACTATAAACAACAACTTGCAGAATACGAACAACCCGCCATTGATCCCGGAGTTGATGAAGCGTTAAGGGCCTACATCGATCAACGCAAAGCGGCGTTTCCGGATTCGAATATTGCTTAGTGATGCTATATATCTTCTCATAGGTCCCCTCTCTATAATAGAGGGTGTCTTAAAAGCCCCCCTCTTTGATAAAGAGGGGCTGGGGGAGATTTGAATGCCAGGCATAATGCAGCACTATCAACATGTTACATGTAATGCTAAATCCCCCTCAATCCCCCTTTGTTAAAGGGGGAAGCTTTTTTTACTTTTACGACACCCTCTAATAAAGAGGAGTTGGGAGAGATTTAAAATCATGAAGCGTCACCGATTTGTCGACGCGCCACGCGTGCTTTGTAATACCTCTCGATCCCCCTTTGCAAGCAGGGAGTAGCGTCCTTTAAATTTTCTCATATTCAACCATGTTCATTAGCGTTCTCGACCTGTTCAAACTCGGCATAGGCCCGTCCAGCTCACACACCGTGGGGCCGATGATAGCCGCGCTGGCCTTTCGCAAAAAAGTCGCCCATTATCTGAATACTGAAGAAATCGTTGGCGGGTATTTCATTCGCTGTACCTTGCGCGGCTCGCTTGCGGCGACGGGCAAAGGACACGCCACAGATCAGGGCATCACGCTTGGATTACACGGTTACCATCCCGAACAACTCACCACGATGGATGTAAGCGAACTGATCGAATCACTCTGGCGGCCACACACGCTTTTCCCGGATGAACACGCGCTCTCCTTCTCACCGGAAGAAGACATCGTATTCAATTATGGTAAACCACTTAAAGCGCACCCTAACGGTATGATTTTCTCGCTTTTGCAGTTCTCCGGAAAAACGGTGCTCAGTGAAACTATCTATTCTATCGGCGGCGGCTTTATCGCCACCGAGGATGAGATCAACCAGAGCGTTGCGCCACTGGCTATGGAAGAACTTGAAAACTGCCCCTTTCCCTTCAGCTCGGCCAGGCAAATGCTATCGATGGCCGGCAAAAATGGCTTGTCCATTGCCCAGATGAAGCGAAAAAATGAACGCGTCCTGCGCAGCGACGAACAACTGGTGCACGGACTTGATTCGGTCTGGGCGGCAATGGAATCGTGTATCGTCAAAGGCTTGCATGCACGTGGCATTCTACCCGGAAAACTAAAGATTGAAC
>JAUVBY010000022.1 GCA_030590945.1 Gammaproteobacteria bacterium
TCGCCCTGCTGCAAGTATGCGGGTAATTTCCGCAGGTTGTGGTCATACGGTAAAATAGCATGACTGCTCGCATCAAAAAAATCCCGGTACCAGACACCCAGCATGGCCATGATGACGGGCATGTTCTGTTCAAAAGGTGCGTCGTGAAAGTGCCGATCCATCTGGTGCGCACCGGCGAGTAAATCCCTGAAATTATCCATGCCAACCATCAGCGCTATGGGTAGCCCGATTGCAGACCATAGTGAGTAGCGACCGCCGACCCAATCCCAGAAATCGAACATATTTTCAGTGCCTATGCCAAAGGCTGTAACTTGTTCAGCAGCGCTGGAAACGGCGACAAAATGTTTTTGTATGTCTTCTTTGCTGGTGGCGGGTGCTTCCAGAAACCACTCACGTACGGCCAGTGCGTTGGCCATGGTTTCGGTTGAGGTGAACGTTTTCGAGGCAATAATGAATAAACTGGTCTCAGGATCAATAGCCGATAAGGTGTCCCGCATATCCGCCGCGTCAATATTGGCAATGAAATGGGGCGTCAGTTTATCTGTCCAGTAGGGCTTTAAAGCGTGGACCACCATTTGCGGCCCCAGATCAGAGCCGCCGATGCCGATATTGATAATATGTTCGATGGGTTTGCCGGTATAACCACGCCACGCGCCGGAACGGATCTTCTGGCAAAACGAATCCATTTGTTCGAGCACGCGTTCGATTTCCGGCATCACATCTTTACCTTCAAACATCACGGCATGGTCGATGGTATTTCTAAGAGCGGTGTGTAAAACCGCCCGGTTCTCCGAGCGATTTATTTTCTCGCCCGAAAACATGTCTTTGATGGCCTGGTTCAATCCTGCTTCGCGCGTCAGCGCAATAAGCAGCTCCATGGTCTGTTCAGTAATGCGATTTTTCGAATAATCGAGCAGAATTTCGCCCTGATTCAGGGCAAACCGTTCAGCTCGTTTGGCATCATTTGCAAACAGGTCGCGCATGTGCACCGCCGACATTTCCTTAAAATGGACATGCAGGGCTTTCCAGGATCTGGTTTGTGTAATACGTGGTTTGGACATCAATTCGCGCGAGCGGAGTAAATCAGAATTATTATCCCGTGGAGTATACCAAAAAACTCCTGTGTCGCCGATGCAACGGTTAGAATCAGGCGTCAATCGATTTAATTCGCTACTAAACTTATGTTCGTCCACCCGGAATTCGATCCAATCGCCATATCCATAGGCCCGCTGGCGATACGCTGGTACGGCTTGATGTACTTGTTTGCTTTTCTCGCAGCTGGTTTGCTCGCCGCGTATCGAGCGCGTCAGCCGGGTTCAGGCTGGAAGGTTGATGAAATATCTGATCTGGTTTTTTTCTGTGCGCTTGGCGTGATTCTTGGAGGGCGCATGGGTTACGCGCTGTTTTATAATTTCGCGTACTACATTGAGCATCCTGTACAAATATTGTACGTCTGGACTGGCGGCATGTCGTTTCATGGCGGCCTGATTGGCGTATTGATTGCGATGCTGGTGTTCGCACGGAAAACCGGGCGGGTATTCCTGCAGGTGGGCGATTTTGTGGCGCCTCTTTGCGGTATCGGTATCGCGGCGGTGCGCTTTTCCAATTTTATTAACCAGGAGTTATGGGGGCGCGTGACCGATCTGTCGATTGGCATGGTCTTCCCGCTCGCCGGTCCCGACCCCCGGCATCCGTCGCAGTTATACGAAATGCTGTTCGAGGGTATTATTGTATTTATTATCGTGTGGCTCTATACCAATAAACCACGGGGCCTGGGAAAAGCCTCCGGTCTGTTTTTGATTTTATATGGCATCGCGCGCTTTAGCGTTGAGTTCGTACGCGAACCGGATGCACACCTGGGTCCCATTGCCTTTGGCTGGATGACCATGGGACAGCTGCTCACCTTACCGATGATCGTGTTGGGTGTTATCTTGTTTTCCGGCCTGTTTCATAAGGCGGCCAAACAGCCCTAATTTAGTTTTGATCGTTATGAGACATCAGCATAACCCAGATGACGAGTAAAAATGATTAAAATCTCTCTGCTCAGCGTTGCAAATCTTGTGAATAGCTCGCTATTCACTGCGAATTGCGCCTTGATCAGGAACATTTTATCTCATTTTTCTTTCGCCACTGAGTTATGCTGAGGTCTCGTTATATTATTATAAAAAATACCTCACAGCCCCGGTTCAAACTTTCCCTGAAATTTTCAGGTTTCCCGTTGAGGCTGCTCATCATCTCGATGTTGAGTATTGGCACGACCGCTATTGTGGGCTATCCGCCGAATATGTTTGCTATCGCAATTGTATTCGCCAGCATTGTTCTGATCGTTGCCCTGGTTTACCTGCTTTACCCCATAATGAGTAAGCTCAGCCTGGGCCGTGGCCTGGCGTTGGCGTGGTACGCATGCGTAATGGTGCCGGTTATTATATTCCTGATGCTGCCCTTCATTGAGCTGTTGTTATCTGAGATCATTCCGGGTCCCGTTGACCGGCATATTACCCTGGTGTTTCTCTGGATTCTGGGCTTATTTGTGCTCCCGATCGTGCTGGTCATAGAGCAACTTGTATTTGCGCAATCTGAGGTTGAGATTCTGGAAAAAGAGCACGAAGTTTCAGATCTTGATTTTAGAATACGCCCGCACTTTTTCTTTAACAGTTTGAACAGTGTGGCGAGCCTGATTGTGGTCGATCCCCTGCGTGCAGAAGAGGGCTTGCTGGACCTTGCCGATATGTTTCGCATTATTATGACCGATAAACGAAAGGTTGTGCCGTTTAGTGCAGAATACGAGATGGCTTATAAGTATATGACGCTGGAAAAAATGCGCCTGGGGGGGCGCCTGGAAGACGAATGGCAAATTGCAGATATCGATGAAACAATACTGCTGCCCATTTTGACCTTACAACCGTTGATTGAAAATGCGATTTACCACGGTATTGAAACACGATTAACCGGCGGAAAAGTATCCATCAAAGCACGGCAAAGCCGCAATAATCTTTATATTACGATTATTAACCCCAAGCCGGAGGCCGGTATACCGGTCAGGAAAGGTAACCTGATAGCGCGCGAAAACCTGAAAAACCGGTTTCATCATTTGTACAAAGACGAGGCGTCAATCTCTTACGTAGAGACCGACAGTTTCTATACGGTAACCATAAAAGTGCCCGTTCATCCAACTTTACACTAGCCACCTGTTCCAGCGCCTGATATATAGATGATTTTAGCCTAAAATTATCATTTTGATGACTATACAAGTGATTTTTGAGGCGTTAGAATACGCACCCTTTTTCGAAAACACTACGGAGTCACACTATGCCGAGCATCCGCGTAAGGCAAGATGATTATTTTGATGTTGTACTAAGACGCTTTCGCCGCTCGTGTGAACGCGCAGGCGTGTTTACCGAATCACGTCGTCGTGAATTTTATGAAAAGCCAACCGCTGTTAAAAAGCGTGAGAAGGCGGCTTCTGAACGTCGTGAAATGAAGCGCGCTTCGCGTGGCCGTATTCGTCGCAGACATACCTGTTAGTCAAGGGGTCGTTTTTACCTTCTGCCAACCCGATTCTGAATACAGCCTTTGACTTGTCTGAAAGGTAATGGCTGTAGCAAGATATTTGTGATTGTGTGCAAAATGATAGAAAAACACCCGGTAATATTTCTCTTCATGGGCCGGTTCGGTTCATTACAATAAAAAATTTAGACCTATGCCTTTAAAACAGGTAATTGCGGATGATATGAAATCCGCTATGCGTGAGAAAGATTCTGTGCGCCTGGAAGCGGTACGCATGTTGCGCGCAGCAATTCAGCGCAAAGAAATCGATGATCAAACCGAACTTGACGATGCGGGCGTACTGGCCATTGTGCAAAAAATGGTCAAGCAATCCGGCGAGTCCATCAAGCAGTTTACTGCGGGTGACCGAATGGATCTGGTTGAAAAAGAACAGGCCAGCCTGGAGTTTATTAAAGTTTATATGCCCGCACAGTTATCTGACGAGCAAATTCAATCGTATATAGCGCAGGCTATCGATGAGACAGGTGCGGCTAGTTCCTGTGATATGGGTAAAGTCATGGGCTGGTTGAAACCAAAACTCAATGGGCAGGCTGATATGGGTAAGGTTAGTCAGCAGGTTAAAGTCAGCTTAAAAAGCGAGTAAAAAATCTGTTAGTGCTTCGGTATACGATCCTGAGCCCGTGATTTGACAGATTCAGTGTCCGCTCATCCAGCTTGAGCGAAACTCCCCCGCTAATAACCAAAACGGATTTCAAAATGCGACCTTTTTCACTGTTATCAGGGCTGGCTGTGCTCGCGCTCAGCGGGTTTCTACAAAGCGTCTCGGCGGGTGAGCGACTGGAATACAATGTTGTTCAGGCAAGCACTCAGGAGCGCATATCGATTTATATAAAGGGCGCTCAGGTCAGAATCGTGAGCTCTTCTGATAAATCAGCTGCGGTCATTTATAACGCCGATCAGCGGCAAATACACATACTAAACCACAGCGAAAAATCGATTACTACGCTGGATCAGGCGTCACTTGAGCAGCTTGCTTCGATTGCCGAAGGCATGGGAGAAATCGCGCAATCTCAGGGTGGCGTGCTGGCTGATATTTTCAAAACCTTTGGCCTGGATAGCGCATTGGGTGAAACAGCGAAAATTGAAATAAAGACCTTGAGCGGTGAGAAAAACTATGCCGGGCAACGTTGCCAGGTTCAGCAGGTTTATAGTGACGGATTACTCAGCACGCAGATTTGCCTCGCAAAAAATTTAAGCATGCAGCCCGCCGAAAAAAAGACGCTGGATAGCCTGATCAGTTTTGCACAAATATTGCTTCGCCAGGGTCAGATGATCATGGCGCAGTTTAATCTGCCCATACCTTTATTGCCCGACAGTTCGCTTGCGGGCACCCCCGTATATATCGGCGATATCACCAGCAAAACCACCGCGACGCTGGTTGGATTTAAGCAAATGGACGTGTCGGCCGAGCAGTTTTCTTTGCCAGAAGGGTATACCAGGCAAACGCTGAGCCTCTAAGAAGACAGGCCTGGGGCGACTCTATTAATGCAGGCTGAGCGGCCAGGTGTTCAAAATGATTGAGAACAAGGCGAAGATCGCAGCTAATAGCTAGCTATTAGCAAGATTTTCAACGAAGTTATCGACCATGTTGAACGCATGGATGCCAGAGCTGTGTTATTAGAGTCGCCCTTCAATTCATCTTATGAATCGCTTCCTTGTGTACGTTGAGTGCGGCTTCTTTTAAGGTTTCACTCAGGCTGGGGTGGCTGTGAATCGTGCGCCCCAGGTCTTCAGCAGTGCCCCGGTACTGCATAGCAAATACCGCTTCTGCAAGTAATTCAGAGGTGTGCTCTCCAATCATGTGTACGCCCAGTATGCGATCAGTTTTTTTGTCTGACAATACCTTGATCATTCCATCCGTGTGCCCGGAAGCCTGTGCACGACCGCTGGCAGCAAATGGAAATTGGCCTTTGGCAAACTCGATGTTGGCTTCTTTGAGTTCAGCTTCGGTTTGGCCGATCCAGGCGATCTCCGGATGCGTATAAATGACCGATGGAATGCATTGTAAATCCAGTGCGTAGGTTTTCCGGGCAGCGATACTTTCTGCTACCAGAACACCTTCCTCGGACCCTTTATGGGCCAGCATCGGGCCTCGTACTACGTCACCGATTGCCCAGACCCCTGATGTGCTGGTCTGACAAAATTCGTTGACAACGATTTGCCCCTGCGGGGTCGTTTCAATTACACAATCGGGCGCTAGAACGCCATCAAGGTTCGCCCGGCGTCCGACCATGACCGCTAATTTATCAGCCTTGATCTGTCGGGTCTCTCCCTTGAACTCATAGTCTACCGTTAGTCCCGATTGATTTGATTTGTAGGCGCTGACTTTTGCACCGAGAATAATTTCAAGCCCTTGCTTCTTAAAATGTCGGGCTGCTTCACGTGCCACCTGCCCATCTACCATCGGTAGTAGCGTATCCATTGCTTCAAGTATGGTCACCTTTGCGCCCAGGCGAGCCCAGACACTGCCCAGTTCCAGTCCGATTACACCCGCGCCGACAATCAGCAGATGTTTAGGCGCGCTTTTCAGGGCCAGGGTATCGGCAGAATCGAGGATATTTTTATGGTCGAACTTAAAGCCGGGCAATTCAACCGGCGTGGAACCCGTGGCAATAATGATATTTTTGCCCACCAGTGTATCGCTGATCTTTCCCGAATTCAGGTCCATCACGGCAACCTGGCGTTCCGGGAGAACGCGCCCTTTGCCGTGGAAAAAGGTAATCTTGTTGGCTTTGAATAATTGTCCGATGCCGCTGGTTAGTTTACCGACCACCGCATCCTTTCGGGCCTGCATGGTTTTGATGCTCATTTTCGGGCTGCCGACACTAATGCCATGCTGCCCCAGGTCATTCTGAGCCTGGGCGAAAAGCGCCGAGGATTCAAGCAAAGCTTTCGACGGGATACAACCCACGTTCAGACAGGTTCCGCCCGGGGAAGCATTGCCTTCCGGATCAGTCCAGTTATCAATGCAGGCGGTTTTCAGGCCTAGTTGCGTACAACGAATAGCTGCAACGTATCCTGCCGGACCTGCGCCAATTACGATTACATCGTAGTGATCATTTGCCATGTTTAGGGTACCTCAGTACTTACTTAAGCCCCAACAACAGGCGTGTCGGGTCTTCAACGTTATTTTTGATGCTGACCAGAAACTGCACGGCTTCTTTGCCGTCAACGATTCGGTGGTCATAGGACAAAGCAAGGTACATCATGGGGCGGACTGCTACTTCACCATTTACCGCAACAGGGCGTTGAATGATGGCATGCATGCCCAGGATTGCGCTTTGCGGGGGATTAAGGATTGGTGTTGAGAGCATTGAGCCGAACACGCCTCCATTGGTGATGGTAAAGGTACCACCCGTAAGATCATCCAGCGACAGGCTGCCAGCCTGGGCGGCCTGTCCATAGCCGCGAATTTCGCTTTCAATGGTAGCAAAGTTTTTACTTTGGGCGTCGCGCACGATCGGCACAACCAGCCCGCGAGGCGATGATACCGCAATGCCGATATCGTTGTAACTGGCTTTGATGATGTCGGTGCCATCGATATGTGCGTTTATCAACGGGAAGCGTTGCAGGGCGGCGACACTGGCCTTGACAAAAAAGGACATGAACCCGAGTTTGGAGTCGTGTACCTGTTCAAATTCTTCCTTGTACTTGCTGCGCAAGCTCATTATTTCGCTCATGTCCACCTCGTTAAAGGTAGTTAACATTGCGCTGGTTTGTTGCGCATTTACCAGGCGGCGCGCGATGGTCTGACGCAAACGGCTGATCGGTTCGCGTGTTTCCTGTCGACCGGCAACCGGAACTGTGGCAGGGGTTGTAGTAGGCGCGGGTGCGCTGGTTTTCGCTGGCGCAGTTGCAGCTTGCGAGGCTTGGATGCTTGAATCACTGGTGGGCTGATTTTCGACATATTTGAGCACGTCTTCTTTTAAAATACGGCCATTCTTCCCGCTGCCGCTTACATTCGCCGGGTTGATATTGTGTTCGCTCAGCAGGCGTTCAACCGCCAGGCCGTAGGCGGCATCTATAGTCGTGGATCTGGCCGGTGTTTCAATAGTTACGGCAGCCGGTGCAGTTGGGGATTCTACTTTAGCCGGCGTCTCGGGCGCAGGTGCGGGTGCTGTATCAATCGCCTGTTCGTTAAATACACCCAGCACATCGTTATCAGTCACCAGATCACCGGTATTGGCGGTGATACTTTCCAGAATACCGTCGGCTGGTGCGGGCACTTCGAGCACCACTTTGTCGGTTTCGAGGTCAACCAGGTTTTCATCGCGCTTGACGGCATCGCCGGGTGCTTTATGCCATTGTAGTATGGTCGCATCGGCGACTGATTCAGGTAAAGCGGGAACTTTGATTTCAGTAGGCATGGCAGATTCTATTTTTTCGTTGAAAGGGCTGACAGGATCAATTTACGCTGTTGCTCCAGGAATAACTTGTAATAACCCACCGCCGGCGCTGCGGATGGGCCGCGACCGACGTAGCGAACAGCTTGTCCATTGCTGAGGCAATGTTCGATGTGGTGGCGAATTTGGTACCAGGCGCCCTGGTTACGAGGCTCTTCCTGACACCAGACGATATCGTTCGTATCGCTATACGATCTAAGCAGTTTGCTGAGTTCTATATCAGGGAAGGGGTGCAGTTGTTCAATGCGCACGATGGCAATATCCTTAACGTTCTGTGTGCGGCGCTCTTCCAGCAGCTCGTAGTACACCTTGCCGCTGCACAAAATAACGCGCTGGCAGTGCTTCTTGGTGATTTTATCTACCTCGGGTAATATCACTTCGAATTTCCCTCTGGATAAATCTTTAACCGTAGAGACCGCGAGCTTATGTCGCAACAGGCTTTTGGGCGTCATCACCACCAGTGGTCGTCGGAATGAGCGCATCATCTGGCGTCGCAGCATGTGAAAAATTTGCGCAGGCGTGGTCGGCACGCAAACCTGCATGTTGGTGCCCGCCGTCATTTGCAAAAAGCGTTCCAGACGCGCAGAAGAGTGTTCCGCTCCCTGGCCCTCCTGCCCGTGTGGCAAAAACAGAACCAGCGCGCTGACGCGTTGCCACTTGGTGTAACCACTGGAAATGAACTGATCAATGACCACCTGTGCGCCATTGGCGAAATCACCAAACTGCGCCTCCCAGATGGTGAGCGTATCCGGGTCAGTTGTAGAGTAGCCGTATTCAAAACCAAGCACGGCCATTTCTGACAAAATGGAGTTAATAACCAGAAACCGGTTTTTCGCGCCGGGTATTTTTCGCAGAGGCACCATACGCGCCGCTTCGTTCTGGTTATGTACTACAGCGTGGCGGTGCGAGAACGTGCCACGCCCTGAGTCCTGGCCCGACAGGCGTATTTTATGCCCGTCCTGTAACAGGCTGCCGTAGGCGAGAATTTCCGCGCAGCCCCAGTCAATTGGGATTTTGCCTTTAGCCATCTCCAGTCGATCATTGTAGACTTGTTGAATACGTCGATGTACCGAGTATTTTTTCGGTAAAACGTCCAGCAGTATCTGGTTAATATCGCGTAAGCGTGTTGCGGGTACGGCGCTATTGATGGGTTCACGCCATTCAGTGCCCATGTAGGCTGTCCAGTCGACGATTTTAAGCGCCTTGTTCGGGTCAATTATTTGCCCGGCAGAAATTTCACCCTGGTCTAACTGAGCGCGATACTGGTTAACCATGTCATCGGCAAAATCGGCATCAATAAGCCGGGCCTGTTCCAGCGTTTGAGCATAGATAGCACGCGGGGTGAGTTTTTTATCGATCGCGGCGTACATCATTGGCTGAGTGAGCTTAGGCTCATCGGCCTCATTGTGGCCATGACGGCGATAACAGATCAAATCCAGTACCACATCGGATTTGAAGCGGCAACGATACGCTAAGGCCAGCTCGGTCGCCGCAATCACGGCGTCGGCATCATCGCCGTTAACGTGCAGGATGGGTGCGTGCACCATTTTTGCGACCTCGGTGCAGTAAATCGTCGAGCGCGCATCCAGGGCATTAGTGGTGAAACCAATCTGATTGTTTACGATTATGTGTATCGTGCCGCCCGTAGAATAGCCCCGGGTGGCAGACATGTTCAGGGTTTCCATGACCACGCCCTGGCCGGCGAAAGCCGCATCGCCATGAATGGCAATGGGCACGACCTGTTGGCGCTTTCTATCTTTGCGGCGCTCCTGCCGCGCGCGCACCGAGCCTTCAACTACCGGTGTGACAATTTCAAGATGTGAAGGATTGAAGGCGAGCGCCACGTGCACATTGCCGCCGTCCGTTTGTATGTCGGACGAAAAGCCCTGGTGATATTTGACGTCACCGGATTCAAAATCTTTATCACTAATATCGTAGTTGCCCTCAAACTCGCTGAATAATTTCTCGGGTTGTTTGCCTAGTATGTTGACCAGTACGTTGAGTCGGCCCCGGTGTGCCATACCAATAATGACCTCCTTGACCTGGCGTCCGCCGCAACCTTGAATAAGGTTTGAAAGCATGGGGATCAACGCATCACCTCCTTCCAGAGAAAAGCGTTTTTGGCCGACGTATTTTCGGTGCAGGTGTTGTTCCAGGATTTCCGCGGCGGTCAGTTTATACAATAGATCGATACGCTCCTGCTTCGTGCCTAGCGGGCGTATCGGGTCTGTTTCGATCTGTTGGCGCAGCCACTCGCGCCGCTCTGCATCGGCAATATAACGATACTCGTAGCCTATGGATGCACAATACGCTTTTTTGACGTAGGATAGAATCTCGCGCAGTGTTTTGCGGCCGCCTTCGCCCAGATTTCCCGAATCAAACACCGATTCCATATCCGCCTCTGACAGGCCATACTGTTCCAGAGCCAGTTCCTCAGGATTGATGCGCTGCATGGTTCCCAGAGGATCAACATTCGCCACCAAGTGGCTGAGGCGTCGATAATTATCGATCATCTGGATAACCTGCGCCTGCTTGTAAAACGCGCTCTGAACCCAGTCCTTGGATCCCGTTACGACCAGTCGGGTGCCGCTGGCATCACTTTGCTCGAGTTCAGGCATGGATTTGAAGACAGTTTGCCAGTGTTCGCTGACGCTGCCGGGGTCGGTTTGAAATTGCTGATATAAGGCGTCGAGATAAGCTGCATTAGCGCCATTCAGGTAACTAATGTCGATGTGTCCATTGGGGGCGGGTTCGCGCATGGCAGGCGATTTTTGATGGTTATATGAAGGTATCAATTATATTTATTGAGCTCGCCATGGCTAGTCCATATGGGATATTATTTTAATTAATTTAGGGCCTGAATTGGCTGGGCTTTGCAAGATAAGCTGCTTTTTTGCTCAGGCAGGTCCAGTTTCTCCTGCTCTTTAGGAATAGATCGAATTGGGTGCAAAATATTTTGACAGACACAATATATAGGGGTATTATCAAGGGATAGGCACAATATATAGTTATTACGCGATAATTCCGCATATGTGAAAACCTCGAATCACAAGGTTTTTGGCGACTTTAAAGGCAGTATTTAGTCATTGTAGTGTTCAGGCATCGAATCAAATGAGCGTTTAAGTCTATATATGTCAAAATGAATAAGCGGAATCATAAGCCGCAAGCCCGGACGATGTGTACAATCGCACGCGCCGGTCAAATCGCAGGGAGATACCAGAGGTCTCCCTTCCCCAATAATGAGTAAGATCGAGGAACAAGAGTGGCAGAAACTAAGCTCAAACCCGTTGTGAACGACGAGATCCCCATAGAATTTCAAAGTGCGTCACTGGATATTTGGGATAAAAAGTATCGCCTGAAAACCAAGGATGGCGAGCCCATTGATCAGGATATCGAAGCAACCTACGAACGTGTTGCCAGCGCGCTGGCTGCGGTGGAAACCAGCAAGGCCAAACAGGAGCAATGGTATGAGCGTTTTGTATGGGTACTCAAACACGGTGCAATCCCGGCAGGGCGCATTATCTCTAATGCGGGCGCGCAACAGCATAAGCCGGCGACCAGCACCATAAACTGCACGGTATCCGGAACCGTTCCGGATACAATGGACGGAATTTTGCATGCGGTTCATGAGGCGGGCCTGACGCTAAAAGCCGGCTGTGGTATTGGTTATGAGTTTTCTACCTTGCGTCCCAAGGGTGCCTTTGTCAGTGGCGCGGGTGCATATACTTCCGGCCCTCTGTCTTTCATGGATGTATTTGATGCCATGTGTTTTACAGTGTCATCGGCCGGTGGGCGACGTGGCGCACAAATGGGTACCTTTGATATCAGCCATCCGGATATTCTGGATTTTATGCAGGCCAAGCGCGAAGATGGTCGTTTGCGTCAGTTCAACCTGTCCTGCCTGATTACCGATGATTTTATGCGTGCCGTGGAAGCCGAAGCAGACTGGGATCTGGTATTTCCCGCGACTCAGTCCGAGTTTGATTCCGAAGACGACAAAATAGTCTGGCGTCACTGGACCGATGCGAACAAATACATCACCAACGAAGTGGGTGAGGTCGCATGTCGGGTATACCGAACCTTGCCCGCGAGCAAAATGTGGAACGTGGTCATGTCGTCAACCTATGATTATGCCGAGCCGGGTTTCATCATGATTGATCATATAAATGATTCTAACAACAACTGGTATTGCGAAGATATTCGCGCCACTAATCCTTGTGGCGAGCAACCCCTGCCACCCTATGGCGCCTGCCTGCTGGGTTCGGTCAATTTGACCCGATTTGTTCGAAAAGCGTTCACCGATGAAGTCTGTTTTGACTGGGATCAGTATAAAAAAGTGATCGAAGTGTTCACGCGTATGCTCGATAACGTGGTTGAAATAAATGGCCTTCCACTGCAAAAACAGCGCGATGAAATCCAGCGTAAACGCCGCCATGGAATGGGTTACCTGGGCCTGGGTTCCGCCATGACCATGATGAAACTTAAATACGGTAGCGAAGAATCACTGGAGTTCACGGAAGAAATCTCACGGGTGATGGCGCAGGTCGGCTGGGAAGTTGGTATTAAGCTGGCGGAAGAAAAAGGCGTCGCACCGGTACTCGAAGAAGAGTTTGAAGTGACCGCAGAAATGCTGCACATGCGCCCCGAGATGGTCGAAGACGGACACAATATCGGTGATAAATTAAAGGGCAAGGTGTTGATGGGGAAATACAGCCGCTATATGCAAAAATTCCCCGAAGCGTTGCGCAATGAAATTGCAGAGAAGGGGTGCCGTTATACCCATCACACCTCGATCGCACCGACCGGGACCATCAGCTTGTCGCTGGCAAATAACGTGAGTAACGGCATTGAGCCTTCGTTTTCGCACGAGTACAGCCGGAATATTATTCGTGAAGGTAAAAAATCCAAGGAAAAGGTCGACGTAACATCTTATGAATTACTTTCGTACCGGGCCTGTGTCGACGAAAATGCACAGCCGTATAAAGACGACGGTAGTTCGGGTCTGCCGGATTACTTTCTATCTGCCGATACCATCACCCCGCGCGAGCACGTGGATGTGCAGGCTGCGGCGCAAAAATGGATTGATTCTTCCATCAGCAAAACCGCGAATGTGCCCACCGACTATCCATTCGATGATTTCCAGGATATATACATGTATGCCTGGAAACAGGGTCTGAAGGGTTGCACTACCTTTCGTTTTAACCCCGAAGTGTTTCAGGGCGTGCTGGTTCAGGAAAAAGACCTGGAAAATACAACCTATACATTCGCGCTGGAAAATGGCGAAACGGTGGATGTTAAGGGTAACGAAGAAATCGAATACGATGGCGAGATTCACACCGCCGCGAATTTATTCGATGCCCTGAAAGAAGGTTACTACGGTAGATTCTAAAATTATATTTGAATGAGACCTCAGCATAGGTCGTTGTGAGCGCGGCGCGACAATCAACAATGTTAGTTTAGCTGTGCGGTACACTACAATGAGTAATAGAGAGAAACAAAATGGCAATTAAGATAGAAAAAAAGATCGTCGCGTACAAAGTTAAATCAAAAGAAGGCGAAACACCCGCTGCGCCGGCAGACGCAGTGCAAACACAGGGCGAACAACTGCAGCTCGACGGCACGCCGGATAATCCAAAAACCGCCACCATCGTGCGTATGCACGAAAAGGTCGAGCGGCCTGAAATGCTGATCGGCAGCACCTACAAAATTAAAACGCCGGTCTCAGAGCATGCTTTTTATATCACGATTAACGATATCCTTCTTAATCCAGGCACCCCCTACGAAAAACGCCGCCCCTTTGAAGTGTTTATCAATTCTAAAAATATGGATCACTATCAATGGATATCAGCCCTGACACTGATAATTTCAGCGGTATTCAGAAAAGGGGGGGATGTGACCTTCCTTTCCAAAGAGTTGCGCAGCGTATTTGACCCCAAGGGGGGTTACTTCAAACGCGGTGGAAAGTTCATGCCATCGCTGGTCGCCGAAATCGGTGATGCGCTTGAGACTCACATGAGGTTCATCGGCCTGATAAAAGATGACGGCATGGATGAGCATCAGAAGAATCTGGTCGAAGAAAAACGCCGCGAGTACGAAGCTCAGCAACAGTCAGCACTAGACGATAGTGAGGCCTCTTTTCCCGCAGGCGCGACCTTGTGCGGTAAATGCTCAACCAAGGCTATGATCATGATGGATGGTTGTTTGACCTGCTTGAATTGCGGGGAGAGCAAGTGCGGTTAGTGTGAAGTAGTTTCGACACCTGATCAAGCTATAGCCAGGGAAGTTTGATTAAATGTGCAAATGAAACCAGTTAATTTTATTGAACACCCGGAGGGTGGTCGGTTCTGCGAGGTCTTTCGTTCTGGTGCGACGGTCACCACCCATTCTGGCGAGACAAGATCAGCCCTTAGCCATATCTATTTCTCGCTGAGAAAAGGCGAAGTAAGCCGCTTCCATAGAGTGCGTTCTGATGAGGTCTGGAATCTCTACCAGGGTGCAGGCCTTCTCCTTTATACATGGGATGGCACCGATACCCTGCCCGGTTGCACGGAGCTGTCCTCCAGTGCCAACTGCTTTTGCTCTGTTGTTCCCGCAGGTACCTGGCAAGCCGCTGAGTCAATTGGCGATGATGTACTGCTTGGCTGCTCAGTTGGCCCGGGCTTTGAATTCGCTGACTTCGATATGATTGATCCGACCTCAGATCAGGGCAAATTAATCCAGTCCATTGATCCGGGAATGTCAAAATTCACGGTAATTTAGAAAATTATAGGTGGTATGCTGTGCCGGCTAATATTTAACCAGTATTTAACCAGTATTTAACCCGAATTTAAGCGAATTACTGGAGAAGAAAAATGAACTGGTATCTTAAAGTATTAAAAAATTACGCGGTATTTAATGGAAGAGCGCAGCGATCAGAGTACTGGTTCTTTGCGCTTTTCAACGCCCGGCGACAATGAGTACGGTTCAAACCCAAAGAATCTTGTTGCATAGTAACTGCTATCTAAGCTTTATACGGGGACAATCTATATGACTGAATCTAAAACAGGACATTGCCATTGCGGCGCGGTCGAATTCGAGGTTGAACTCACAAACGGACTGGAAAATGTGCGGCGCTGTAATTGCTCGCTGTGCCGGCGCAAAGGAGCGCTCATGGCGGGTGTTCCCCTATCGGGTTTGCGTGTAACAAAAGGCGAAGATGCGCTGACGTTATATCAATGGAATACTAAAATCGCAAAGCATTATTTTTGTAAACATTGCGGGATCTATACTCACCATCAAAGGCGCAGTGATCCAACACAATATGGCTTTAACATTGCCTGTATTGATGATGTGGATCCCTACGTATATGATGCTGTTCCGGTGGGTGATGGTGCTTCAATGTCGCTGGAGTAGCCGCCATGAACCATCCTCCGGCCTGCCCGAAATGCAGCTCTGAATATTCCTACGAAGATCGAAATATGTTTGTATGTCCCGAATGCGGGCTTGAGTGGGAAAAGGTGTCAAATATCCGCGAAAGTGAAGGCGGCGTATCCGTAAAAGACGCAAATGGTACCCGGCTCGCAGATGGTGATACGGTTTCCGTGATTAAAGATCTAAAGTTGAAGGGTTCGTCTTCGGTGGTCAAAGTAGGAAGCAAAGTTAAAAATATTCGCCTGGTGGAGGGCGACCATAATATTGATTGCAAGATAAGTGGTATTGGCGCGATCAAGTTGAAATCGGAATTCGTCAAAAAGGTTTGAGTATTGGCATTGCTGCTATGAAAAATATCGAAACGAACCCGCTCAGTCCAATATTGTTTCTCCCTCATGGTGGGGGCCCTCTGCCTTTGTTGGGTGATAAAGGGCATGTGGAGATGAACGAGTTTTTGCAAACTATTACGCCGTCGCTGGGCCGACCATCGGCAATACTCGTGATCAGTGCGCACTGGGAAACTGACATCGTAACCATCACGAGCGGGGAAGCGCCTTCGTTAATTTATGATTATTATGGTTTTCCTGAAGAATCCTACGAAATTAAATACCCCGTAGCAGGCCAGCCCGAACTGGCCCGAAAAATCCATCATTTATTGCAGGATGCCGGGGTAGATGCGAAACTGGACGATAACCGTGGTTTTGATCATGGCTTATTTGTGCCGCTGAAAATGATGTTTCCGGAGGCGGATATTCCCTGCGTGCAGATATCGCTTTTAAACAGCCTGGATTCAGCGTCTCACATACAGATCGGGGAAGCCTTGTCGGCGTTGAGAAATGACAATGTACTGATTATTGGCTCGGGGTTTTCATTCCATAATTTGCGGGCGTTTTTCAAAGACGGTAACCAGCCGGATGAAAAAAATGAGGAGTTTGAACGTTGGCTTATCGATACCTGCGTGAATGAAAAACTCACTTCAAAGCAAAGAGCGCAAAGGCTGATTTCATGGGAGGAGGCGCCGTCTGCCCGATACTGTCATCCTAGGGAAGAACACCTGCTGCCCCTGCATGTCTGTTATGGAGTTACTAGTTCGGTTGCCAAACTCGTATTTGATGGAAAAATAATGGGGAAAAAAGCCAGCGCATTTTTATGGTAGCGCGGTGATGGTTCTGCATCAGGCATTACTGGTAAAATTGATCATCCTGTTTAGAAATTGAAATGCCAGAGCTGCTTAAAAATCTGTATAGCGTACCGCTCCTGGAAGTGCTGTGCCGGGAAATAAAGTATTCATTTGCCGCCTTTAATGCCAGCGAGTTTATGTCGCTGGTACTTGACGAGCAATGGGAATCGCGCGAATTAAAACAAAGAATGAATCACATTTCGAAGGCTCTTCACATATGTCTGCCGCAGGATTATTGTGAAGCGATTGAAATATTAAAGCGAACGTCACCTGCATTTACCGGTTTTGAATACATGTTTTTTCCAGGTTTCGTGGAATTGTATGGCATCGACCACTATGGTGTTTCCATTGCTGCGCTGGAACACTTTACCGAAAATGCGAGCTCCGAGTTTGCGGTCAGGCCTTTTATTAAGCAGTATGAAGCAAAAATGATGGAGCAGATGAATCGCTGGGCAGAGTCAAATAACTACCACGTGCGCCGTCTGGCTTCCGAAGGCTGTCGCCCGCGGTTACCCTGGGCAATGGCACTGCCTGCTTTTAAACGGGACCCGCGGCTGATTTTATCGATTCTTAAAAAACTTAAAGCGGATGAAAGTGAATATGTACGCCGCAGTGTCGCCAACAATTTAAATGATATTGCCAAAGATAATCCTTTAACCGTCGTCAGTATAGCTCAGCGATGGTTGGGCGATAATGAACAGACCGACCGTTTGCTCAAGCACGCCTGTCGCACTTTGCTAAAACAGGCCCAGCCGGACATAATGAAATTGTTTGGATTAGCAAAACCAGAACATATTCAGATTGGCGATCTGGACGTTCAGCCCAGTGTCAAAATGGGGCATGAGCTGTTGTTTTCTTTTACTCTGAACTCTGTGGAGCAGTCACTTGGAAAGGTTCGGATAGAATATGGGGTGGATTTTATGAAGAAGAATGGTACGCTTTCTCGAAAACTGTTTAAGATTTCCGAAGCAGACCTTAGTGAAAAGGCAAAATCATACCGCAAAACATCTTCCTTCCGAAAAATATCCACC
Source organism: Gammaproteobacteria bacterium (assembly GCA_030590945.1). Taxonomy (GTDB): domain Bacteria; phylum Pseudomonadota; class Gammaproteobacteria; order Arenicellales; family Poriferihabitantaceae; genus JAAELZ01. The sequence continues at coordinate 17,592 of JAUVBY010000022.1, forward strand.
CGAAAATATTATGCGGGTGCACATGGCCTGGCCATTGTTGTGAATGGTTTTGAGTTGGCAAATGCCGCGTTCGAATTGCATGAGTAAACTTCTTCATAGTCTTACAGAGAAATGCTAATGCAGCATCATGAAGGCGAATTTGCCGCATACAATGGATTGCCTTTATTTTATCAGGCCTGGCTGCCCGGTGTACCTGTTCGTGCCAGCTTGATTATCGTGCACGGCCTTAGTGAGCATAGTAGTCGATACATGAATCTGGTTGACGCGCTTGTACCGCTTGGAATCGCGGTCTATACCTTTGATCATCGCGGGCATGGTCGATCGGCGAAAAAGCGGGTCGCGCATGTTGATGACTGGGCCGAGTATCGGGGTGATGTTCGGGCTTTCGTAGAATTAGTTTCCGCGGAGCAAGCCGGTAGGCCGCTATTTATTTTTGGGCACAGTATGGGGGGGTTAGTAACCGCTGATTATGTACTGCACTACGCACAAGGAATAAGTGGGGTTATTTTATCTGCGCCCCCCCTGGGAGATGTAGGGGTATCGCCCCTGTTGCGCCTACTCGGGCGTTTGGTATCGACATTCAGGCCGAAAACCGTATTCAAAAGCGGGCTTGAGCTAAATGGTATTTCAAGGGATCCGCTGGTCGTAGAGGCGTATAATAATGACCCTTTGATACACGGGAAAATTACCGCGAAATGGAGCGTAGCATTTTTTAAGGCGATTGAATGGACGCGCGATCATGCCGCAGAATTTGAACCACCCGTCCTGATTATTCATGGTGATGCGGATCAGCTGGTGCCCATAGCAGGAAGCCGTGCTTTTTTTGAGAACATTCGACAAGCGGACAAACGCTATATCACCTACGAAGGTGGTTACCATGAAAGCCTGGGTGACGTACACTATAAGCAGGTGTTAGCCGATATTAAGAATTGGCTGATGGAAAGGATTGAGGAGACATAACATGCTACAACGAAAATTAGGCCCGTTTACGATTTCGGCTATCGGACTGGGGTGTATGAATATGTCGGCGGGGTATGGTCCCAGGCCTTTGGAAGAATATTCAGGTCGTTTGTTAAACCAGGCGCTGGATCAGGGCTGCACGTTTTTCGATACCGCGGCCATGTATGGTATGGGGCACAATGAAACATTGATCGGGACCCATCTTGCGTCGCGTCGAGCGGAGTATGTACTCGCGAGTAAATGCGGCATATTTAAAAATGCGGAAGGTAAAACTGAAACCAATGGCCGCCCTGAGGTGCTGCAGAAAACCTGCGAAGACAGCCTGCGCCGATTGAATACGGATATGATTGACCTGTATTACCTTCACCGACCGGATCCCGGTGTGCCGATTGAAGAGAGCGTGGGCGCGCTTTCCAGAATGGTGGAGCAGGGTAAGGTACGGGTACTGGGCTTGTCCGAAGTAAGTGACAATAACTTGCGTCGCGCACATGCCACGCATCCCATCGCGGCCCTACAGTCCGAATACTCTCTGTGGTCGCGCACTCCCGAGCGTAAGGCGCTGAATAGTTGTGCTGAACTGGGCATCACCTTCGTGCCTTTCTCACCGTTAGGCAGGCAATTCCTGACCGGGAAAAGTAGTGATGTCCGAAGTCTGGGTGAAAACGATTGCCGTTGTACCATCGCTCGCCCGCGATTTGAGCCCAAAAATTTTGCGGAGAATAGCAAGTTGCTGATTCCTTTTGCGGCGATAGCGCGGCAGCATAATTGCAGCATGGCGCAACTGGCGCTAGCGTGGTTGCTGGCGCAGGGTGACTTTATCATTCCTGTTCCCGGAACCAAACACATCGAATATATGAGCGAAAATCTGGCGGCCAGTGAAATTGAACTGGATCAGGGGACGATTACTGAACTTGGAGCCTTAATCAACGAACAGAGCGTATCGGGTGATCGATACGAGGCACGGCTGATGCGTAGCTCAGACGCAGAACGAGATTGAGCTGGATGGCTGAGGCGTCTGCTTTGCGCGCTAGCCGCAAATTTATTAGCGCCAGCGACTGCTCCCGAGGCTGATATACCCGTGGTTACCAATCGGCACACCCACACTTACGCCAACACCAATACTCGAGGAGCAACCGTATAATGCCAGATAACTGATGATCAGGCCCAGGGTCGCAGCTGCTCTTATTGATTTTTTAGGGTTCATGGTATCAAGTAATTTAGCGTGGCCATTTTTGCAGCGCCAGTATGGCACCATCGGGGTCCTGAATCAAAGCGATCGTGCCTTCGCGTAGATCAGCGGACGGGGCGATCAATACCTTACCGCCCAGGGCTTGTGTTTTGTTTGCAATCTCCACCGGATCACGCACCGCGAAATAGCTGAGCCAGATGGGGTCGGTGGCATCAAATGGGTTTTTCAGTATACCGGCTTTTGCCTCACCGTTGCTTTCAAGAAAAATATATTCGCCGCCGCGTCGCTCAATTGTATTGACGCTATAAGCTGCTAATCTGGAGTAGAAATTTGCGGCTTGCTGGCTATCAGTTGCCAGTAGTTCATCCCAGACGACCGCCCCGGCGGTATTGTTTAAGCTGATGCCAGACGCATCAAAGCGAGTCTCAATCAAGCCAAGAACCGCATTTTGCGAATCCGCTATTGCCGCTACCTTACCCACGTCGCCGATATCCTGGCTGCTTTCATACACCATCCCACCCGCAGAACGTACGGTTGCGAGCGCAATTTCTATATTATCTACCGTCATGTAACCTAGCCAGCGCGAATAACGATTCCCCTCGGCCGGCCGTTCGAGTTGCAAGATACCCGCCGCGTAGCGACCGTTATGTTTGGCCAGGATATAAGCATTGCCCTCGCGATCTGGTCCTTTCTGAAACTCCCATCCAAACAGCTCGCCATAGAATCGGCGTGCTGATTCTATATCATGCGTGATCAGGTCGTGCCAGACGAATGTGCCCGTCGGGTAGGGATGATAGCCTGCCCCCTTAGTCTGTTCTGAATCACTGATCGTATTGCAGGCGCCCAGTATCAAACTAAGGATTAAGACAGCACCCAGGCGGAACGGGTTGAGATAAAGAAGCATAGCGCGAACTAAATAATTGCTGGGCGCGCTATTATAGCTGTAGCCCTGCCCGTAGCGAGACAAAATTTGCAGGCACCGTGTTAGACTCAATGCTTTGATTTCACGCTTTGCTCCAACAAAGGCAATTAACAAATGACCGACATTCTTACGCAGGCGCGGGATTACGCCAGCTACGCTCACGCGCGGATTAATCACAAGCGTAAATACACCGGGCAGCCCTATCAGGCACACCTTAAATCAGTGGTGCAAATATTACACCAGGTCACGGACGATCAGAACGTGCTGGCTGCGGCCTGGTTGCACGATACAGTTGAAGATACCGAGGCCACCCACCATCAGATTGAAGAACAGTTTGGTAAGCAGGTCGCGGCGCTGGTGTATCAACTCACGGATATTAGCCGGCCGGGTGATGGTAATCGTGCCTACCGCAAAGCGTTGGATAGAGCGCACCTGGCGCAGGCCAGCAACGAGGCAAAGACCATCAAGCTGGCGGATATTATCGATAATACTCGCGATATTTGTAAGCATGATGAAAAATTTGCGCGCGTGTACGTAAGCGAGATTGGTGACTTGCTGGATGTACTACAGGGCGGAGATCCAGGGCTGCTGTCGCAGGCACAGAAAACCCTGGAAAAATGTTGCAATAAGCTGGGAGTGGAATTGACCACCGGCAGTATGATCCATACTGATTGGGAAGAGCATCATGAGCAGATCGCTTTTTCTCAGCGCCGCGCAATGAAAATATTTGGCGAAAACTTCAGCGCGCAGGATATCGCTGAGCCGCTGCGTTCGTTTGATCGGGACAGTCGCCCGGAGAGTCTGATCAAGATTTTTGATCAAACCTTAATGGGGGTGTTCGGTATTCGGGATGGAGGGCTGGTAAGCGGATATGTGCGTCGGGATGACCTGGTGGATGATGTAGGGGGGGTTGGCGATGTGGCCCGGGCCTTTGCGCGCGGGCAGGTTCTGGCCGCCAAGGCGTCGCTCAATGACGTTGTCCAGGTATTGACGCGTTACGAGTTTTGTTTCGTTTCGATTATGGATGGCGTGGCGGGCGTAATTAGCCGTAAAGACATGGAGAAACCGGTGGTAAGAATGTGGCTGTTCGGCATTGTCACCATGATGGAAATGAATATCACGAAATATATTCGTACGCGGCTCGCGGATTCGTGGCAGGCCCATTATAGTCAATCGCGCCTGAAAAAAGCTCGGGTGTTGCAAACGGAACGACTGCGTCTGGGGCAGCAGGTGGATTTACTCGACTGTCTGCAACTGACCGACAAGGCTAAAATAATGGTAGCGTCGGTGGAAGAAATCGAGCAATTAGGGTTTACGTCTAAAGGCGAAGCGGACAAATTTGCGCGTCAGCTGGAAAGCTTACGCAACCATCTTGCGCACGGTCAGTTAATCGCAGATAGCAACTGGCCACAGATCGTTGAACTTTCGACTCGCCTTGAAGATGTAATAAAAAGCATCATTAACGATAAAAGTGGTAACCAGGATGAGTAATCTGGTTTTAGTGACAGGCTCGAGCCGGGGCATTGGGGCAGCAAGTGCTATTCGTCTGGCCTCGGAGGGTTATAATGTGTGTATTAACTATATTCATGATGCCGTCGCCGCGCAGGAAGTGGTCAAACAGATTCAATTGACGGGCCAAAAGGCGCTGGCGGTTCAGGCAGATGTAAGCGAAGAAAAGCAGGTGATAATGTTATTTGAACGGATGGATGAATATTTTGGCAGGGTTTATGGACTGGTCAATAATGCGGGGATTTTGTTCAAACAAATGCGCGTAGAGGAGATGAGCGCTGAGCGGATTAATGCGGTATTGACGACCAATGTAACCTCAGCCTTTCTTTGTGCGCGTGAGGCAATCAAAAGAATGTCGCTCGATCGAGGCGGTGCGGGCGGGGTGATCGTCAATGTTTCGTCAGCGGCCGCAAGAATCGGCTCAGCGGGCGAATACGTGGATTACGCCGCGTCTAAAGGGGCAATCGATACTATGACGATTGGCCTGGCGAATGAGGTGGCCGAACAGGGCATTCGGGTGAATGCAGTACGCCCGGGTTTTATATACACTGATATGCACCGTGCTGGCGGTGAGCCCGGCAGAGTAGATCGCCTCAAAGGCAGCCTGCCGATGCAGCGCGGGGGGTCCGTCGACGAAGTGGCGGCAGCGGTCTCGTGGCTGATGTCAGAAGAATCGAGTTATACCACCGGTTCGTTTATAGAAGTGTCAGGGGGGCGATAATTGTCTGCGCCCACTAAACCCCTGCTTATTTTGCAGCTGCGCCCGGAAGATGAAACTTCGGATAGCGAATTCCAGGCCTTTCTGAAATATGGGGGTTTGCTAGAGAAGCAGGCCAGCCGAATACGCATTGAGCAGGGGGGTATTCCCCCTTTGTCGCTGAATGATTACTCCGCCATTATTGTGGGGGGGAGTCCCTTCGATATCAGCACGCCGGAGGAAAAGAAATCAGCTATTCAGAAAACCATTGAGAGGGACTTCAAGCGGCTTTTTGTTGATGTACTGGCCAGAGATTTTCCCTTCATGGGTGCGTGTTCGGGCAATGGTTTGCTGGGTTCTTATTTAGGTGCGGGTATTTCAGGCCGGTATTCAGAGCCAGTGGGTAGTGCCCGCGTAAGTTTGACTGAAGAGGGCAAGCTTGATCCGCTTTTATCGGGTTTCCCGGATCAGATCGAGGTGTTGTTAGGCCACAAGGAAGCCTGCGATATCACGCCTGAAGGCGCCACATTGCTGATTCAGGGTTCGGCCTGCCCGGTACAGATGTTTCGCGTGGGGCAGAACGTGTACGCTACCCAGTTTCACCCTGAAGGTGATGCTGCGGGGTTTACTGTGCGTATCAATGCGTATAAGCATCACGGCTATTTTGCGCCGGAAACGGCCCAGCGCCTGATCGAGGTAGTTAGCCGCGTGCAAACTCCTTATGCGCAGGAAATATTGAGGCGCTTTGTAGAGCGTTATGTATATTAGGCAAAAAACATATCAGGGCAGGGTCAGTGCTAACGTCCACGCACCAGCTAGAATTAATAATATTACTGCGATGATAATTATTTGATATTTTCTTCCGGTTATTTGCGCCCTGCCAAATGCCACCCAGATCAGGCCACTTGCACTGCCACTAAAAAAACCCGATAGATGGGCCAAAACATCGGTGCGCTCACCCGCCGTCCCGGTAAATGCGAGTAATGCAAGCGTAGCCAGGAATGGAAGGCTGCGTCGTAGCTTGCTTTGCTGATAAGTCGATTTGTGCTCAAGCGCAAAAACCCCGAGCATTCCCAGCGCAGCGAAAACCATGGTCGAGGCCCCTAGCGACATATGCAGTGAGTGATGCAAATAGGCATTGATCAAATTGCCGACTGCACCGGAAAGCAGAATCGTGAGCCATGCCGCTGCTGCACCGATATGCTGTGAAACCAGTATTCCGAATAATACGCCAAAACCGATGTTGCCCGCCAGGTGAGCGACATCGGCGTGCAGAGTCAATGCAGTGAAGGCTCGCCACCATTCCCCACCAGCCATCTTCCAGGAATCGGCCAGGCCGGCCTGCCGCCAGTCAATATCAAAGGCAGAGCTCGCCTGTAGCATAGCAAACAATAATAAAATAATGCTGTAGAGTACCGCAGCAGGAAATCCTTTTGATGCTGGGATAAGTGGTTTTGCGATAATGTCCTCGGGAGCATTTTCGTCTACATAGCGCTTTAGCTGACGATAGGCGGGCTCTGCCAGTTGTTCATGAATCAACAGGTAATAACGGTTTTCATGATATACAACCTGGCTTTCCAGGTTGACCGATTGCAGGACGAGGTTAAATTCGTCGCATTTAGTGCGGGCAGCGGAATGGAACAGGGCAAACAGGCTCATGGATTAGTAATGCGCCCACATGCTGTTTTTCCAAGTGATGACTTCAGGCCCGGTGTTAGTTTTTAAGTCTCTAAATGTAACTGTCTTCTGCAAACCGTGCTTTACAGTCGTTTGAGGTGGTTCTGAGGCAAACACATCTATAGCAGGAGAGGTTCCCTGACTTGCTGCCCACTCTAATGTGCCCTGTTATTCCAAAACTCAGGTAAATCGATTAGACTAGCTTTATCAGGGAGAGGCTCCCTTTACCCCCTGTTCATAAAATCAGGACAAACACAAAATGATAAAAACTCAGCATACGCACAGGCATAAGCATGGGTCTGTTTCCTTATTACTCGCCATTTCCTTTCTACTGCTTGCAGCATGTGGGCAGGAGCCGGCACCTCAGGAAATTCCTGCGCCGGGTGTAATGGTGGCAAAAGCCACGACGCGACAGGTCGAGGAAATTTCCGAATTTATCGGAAGAACCGAAGCCATCAACGATGTTAAGTTACGGGCCAGGGTACAGGGCTATTTGCTGGAACGCAATTTTGTTGAAGGCGAGAATGTTGAAGTCGGTAAAATTTTGTTCAAGATTGAGTCAGATACCTATAAAGCAGAGGTAGCGGCGGCACAGGGTGATGTAGAAAGAGCACAGGCTGAAGTTGCGCGTACTGAAGATGATTTGAAGCGCTTTGAGAAATTGTACAAAACGCAGAACGTCAGTGAACGGGATATCAACAAGGCACGTAATGATAAATTGCAGGCAGAGGCCAATTTAACCTCGTCAGAGGCCAAACTGCAAAGAGCACAAACGGATCTTGATAACACCGTCATTCGTGCGCCAATCAAGGGCCGAATTGGCCGCTCTATTGCATCCGTCGGAAGCCTGATTGATCCAGGCGGTGATCCATTGGCCAGGCTTGTCGAGCTTGATCCGATGTATGTCAGCATCAGCGTGAGTGAAAGTGTACTGCTGATCATAAAGAAAAAACAGCTTGAGGCCGGGCTGAATGAGGATCAATTGCCGCGTATTGAAGTTCATCTCAAGCTGCCCAATAATGATATGTATGCAAAGACGGGTAAGGTCGTATTTGTGGATAACGTAGTTGATCCCAATACGGCAACGGTACTCGTTCGTGCCCGTTTTCCCAACCCGGATGAATTGCTGATACCCGGTATGTTCGTTCGGGTGCTGATCGGCAGGGAAGCGAAAACTGAGGCCTTGATGATTCCAGAGCAGGCAATTCAGGAAGATCAGGCGGGTAAATTTGTGATGATCGTCGACAGTGAAAATATTGTTGATGTACGTCGCGTGAAAATCGGGCGAGCTGCAAATGGTCGGGTGAAAATAATTGACGGCCTGCAGGATGGCGAAAGTGTGGTGGTGGAAGGTGTGCAAAAAATCCGTCCAGGCGTAATGGTGACCACCACCGAAGCACCTTTACCTTCGAGTAATGGGAACTGACCGATATGTTTAGTTCTTTTTTTATATCACGGCCCAAGTTTGCCTTTGTTATATCGATTGTCATCGTGATTACCGGCTTGATCGCGATAGTCGCCCTGCCGATTTCACAATATCCCCAGTTAACTCCCCCCCAGGTAAACGTTAGTGCTTTTTACCCGGGCGCAGATGCAGAAACCA
>JAUVBY010000049.1 GCA_030590945.1 Gammaproteobacteria bacterium
GCATATCCCAATCGTTGTTGTTGTTGTCACCAAAGAAAGGCATGTCCCAATCAGCTTGTGCAGTAGAAGTACCTGCAACCATAGCGGCCATTACGACCATAGTTTTGATTTTCATGATTAATATCTCCACAAAGTTAAAATTAAAAAGCTAAGGTACAAATTTGTTGCTGCATTTAAAGGTTCACTGCAACTGTGGGACTACTATATTAGTATTTAATTATATTGTCAATAGCTTATTTCGTTTATTCTGGACTTTTGGGATAGTGCAAGGATCCCTTTAACAGATTGCAACAATCCAGGTCTATTTTTGCTAACATCCCCCTTTTACAATTGTAACGATTAACCATGCCTGATTATCGATCCTGGACTACCACTCGCGGCCGCACTATGGCGGGCGCACGCTCACTCTGGCGCGCTACCGGCATGACCGATGACGATTTTAATAAACCCATTATCGCCATCGCCAATTCCTACACCCAGTTTGTGCCCGGGCACGTACACCTTAAAGACATGGGCGATCTCGTCGCGGGAGAAATTGCCAAAGCCGGTGGTGTATCCAAAGAATTTAATACAATTGCCGTCGATGATGGCATCGCAATGGGGCACAGCGGCATGCTTTACAGCCTCCCATCCCGCGAAATAATTGCCGACTCAGTAGAATACATGGTGAACGCACACTGCGCTGATGCACTGGTATGCATCTCCAACTGCGATAAAATCACGCCGGGAATGTTAATGGCGGCATTACGGCTCAATATTCCGGTCGTATTCGTTTCCGGCGGCCCGATGGAAGCGGGGAAAATACAATGGGAAGATGAAGAACGCCATGTTGATCTGGTAGATGCGATGATCGCCGGGGCGGATGACTCCGTGGACGATGAAGGGGTTGAGCGCATGGAACGCTCGGCCTGCCCGACCTGCGGCTCCTGCTCAGGCATGTTTACCGCCAACTCGATGAACTGTCTGACGGAAGCCCTGGGACTGTCTCTGCCCGGCAATGGTACCGTGGTGGCGACTCACAGTGATCGTGAACGCCTGTTCCGGGAAGCAGGCAGCATCGTCGTTGGTCTGGCCAAACGCTACTATGACCGGGACGATGAAAGCGTGCTGCCACGCTCTATCGCCAATTTTGCTGCTTTTGAAAACGCGATGTGCCTGGATATCGCTATGGGCGGCTCAACCAACACGGTATTACACCTACTCGCAGCCGCAAATGAAGCTGAAGTTGATTTCACGATGGCTGATATTGACCGTTTAAGCCGCATAGTACCTAATTTATGCAAAGTAGCACCCGCAACACCCGATTACCACGTCGAAGACGTGCATCGTGCGGGCGGCGTGATGGCCATATTGGGTGAGCTGGACCGCACTGGCCTGCTAAACCGGGAATGCAAAACGGTTCATGCCAGCAATATGGAAGAAGCGCTTTCATTATGGGACATACGCCTGACCAATGACGAGAAACGGCATAACTTCTTTAAAGCCGCGCCGGGGGGCATACCAACACAAACGCCTTTTTCACAATCGCGACGCTTTGATACTCTCGACCTGGACCGGGAACACGGTTGTATACGTGAGCGGAAGCATGCCTACAGCCAGGATGGCGGGCTGGCGGTCCTGTTTGGCAACCTGGCGGAAGATGGTTGCATCGTAAAAACCGCGGGCGTCGATGATTCCTGCCTGGTTTTTTCCGGCACCGCGCGTGTGTTTGAAAGCCAGGAAGCCTCAGTGGTCGCGATCCTCGGCAACGAAGTTAAAAAAGGTGATGTGGTGGTTATTCGGTATGAAGGCCCCAGGGGCGGACCAGGCATGCAGGAAATGTTATACCCAACCACCTACTTAAAATCTAAAGGCCTGGGAAAAGATTGTGCGCTGATTACCGACGGGCGGTTTTCGGGCGGAACTTCGGGGCTCTCTATCGGGCATGTCTCGCCTGAAGCAGCCACTGGCGGTTTGATTGGCCTGGTAGAAGAAGGCGACAATATTGAAATAGACATTCCTAAGCGTCGCATTAATCTCGCGGTAGACGAAGCCACTCTTCAATCACGCCGAACGGCAATGCAAGCTAAAGGCACCGCCGGCTGGAAACCAAACCGCGAGCGCAAGGTTAGCAAGGCACTGCAAGCCTATGCTGTGTTGGCGACCTCTGCGGCAACCGGTGCTGTGAGGGACGTAGATCAAGTTTGCTAACGCTGAATTACACGGGGTTTCGAAATAATATCCTGGGCGTTACCTATACGCATTGGTTCCTCGCTAAAGGTGGATGCGCTGCGCCCGCAAATATATAATCGGGCACCCTACGAGAGGGTGTCGCAAAAGCTCCCCTCTTTACCAAAGAGGGGCTGGGGGAGATTTGCATGCTAGATAACATGCATCACTATCAACATTTTACCTATCATTCTAAATCCCCCTCTATCCCCCTTTTTCAAAGGGGGAAGCTTTTCCTTTACTTTTGCGACACCCTCTACAAGGGAGGTGGCACTTGAATACTTTAAAAAGACATGACTGACAAGGCATCTGATAACTATAAACTCATCCGCAAAGTTACGCTGGTCGGCAGCCTGATTGATGGCCTGCTGAGTATTTTAAAAATCGTGGTGGGTGTAATCGGGCAATCCCAGGCATTGATCGCCGATGGCGTACACTCTCTTTCCGACCTGGCGACGGACGTGCTGGTAATCTGGGCCGCTCGTCACGCCAAAGAAGGGCCGGATGAAAACCATCCTTATGGGCATGAGCGAATCGAAACCCTGGCCACGATGATACTGTCCGTAGTGCTGATCGCCATTGCCCTGGGTTTTGGCTACGATGGCGTGTTGCGAATGCTGGACCCGGACAAATTACAACAGCCCGGTTGGCTGGTATTAACCGCAGCAGGCATCTCAATGCTGGCAAAAGAAGGCATTTATCATTATACCAACCACGCCGCCGAAGAAATCAATTCAAACCTGCTACGCGCCAACGCCTGGCACTCCCGTAGCGACGCAGCCTCATCTCTCATCGTACTGCTGGGCGTAGTCGGCATCATGCTGGGCTTTGAATCCGCAGATGCATTGGCACTGATCGGCGTATCGATCATGATCGGCTGGGTTGGCTGGACATTAGGCTACGACGGCATCAAAGAACTCATCGATACCAGCATAGATTCTGATATGCTGGCGGAAATGCTCGAGACTATCGCTGCGGTTGAGGGTGTCATTGATGTGCACCAGACGCGCACCCGAAATATGGCGAGTAAAATAATAATGGATACTCACATCACGGTTGATACAAAAATCACCGTCTCAGAAGGCCATCGTATCGGTGATGCGGTAGAACGCGCATTGCACCAGCAGTTTAGGGATCTTTCAGATATTACTGTTCATATTGATCATGAAGACGATGCGCACGAACGCCCGGGTTATGACCTACCGCTGCGCAGCGTGGTGCTGACAGATATAAACCAGGCCCTGGCCACTATTGAGCCCCAATCGCAGAGCCTGCGCACAGACGATTTTATTGAAATTAAACTGCACTATCTGGAGGGGCAGATTCAGCTGGAGTTATGGCAAGCCATTCCCGCTACCAGGGTATCAGATAGCGTGCTGCTTAAAGAGGAATCCATCAAAGCCGCACTGGTCGATGTTCCGTATATCAGCCAGGTAGCGTTTGCCTACCAGTTTCATTAGATATCCAGTTCAGAGAATTTTTCTTGCGCTCATAATCTTGATATAAATCATCGCTATCTACTCAGAAATATGATCTATTAGGAATCATCTTCTTCACCATCGAGTAACAGCATGCAGTACAAAAATATTTTAGTCTATCTTGATCAGGGCGCGTCCAACAAGGAACGTGTCAATACCGCCATTTCCATCGCCATTGCACATGACGCTCAACTGACGGGCGTGGTTGTCAATGCATTGCCTAATCCCAGTATTCTAAGCCGCCTGGGTATCGGTAAAGGCGATGCGCTGATGGAACAGGCCCGGGTCGATGCTCAGGTTATGATCGAACGCTTTGAGCTACAAACAGCTAAAGCGGGAATTGATTCGGATACGCGCGTGATCGAATGTCTGGAGGGAAAAGCACCCGAAAAACTCGCGCGCATGGCACGTATTTTTGACCTGAGCATCATGCGGCAGGCCAACCCGGACAAGCCCAACGCTTCGTTCATCGCAGAGTTGTCCGAAGAAGTCATGTTCTCATCCGGGCGGCCGGTATTTTTCATGCCCTATATAGGCGCGCACAATATTCCCTGCAAAAATGGTCTGATCGCCTGGGACGGCAGCAAAGCCGCAACGCGCGCCATACACGATGCACTGCCCATACTGGAAATGATGGACAAAGTCACCATTTTGATTGTTGATGCCGACAAGATCGAACACTACACCGATTTGAAACCCGGCGAGGCGCTTTCACGTCATCTTAGCGCACACGGCATCAACAATGAGGTCAGTCGTATACCCAAAGGCGAGACCAGCACATCGACAATCATCTTGAATGAACTATCCGATACCGGAGCCGACATACTGGTGATGGGGGGTTATGGCACGCCTAAACTACGCGAGATCATGCTGGGCGGCGTGACGCGCACCTTGTTTGAATGTATGACTGTGCCGGTGTTTATGTCACACTAAGTGTCAGGTAGGTTTGCGGCGAAACACCGCGGCGAACCGGGTATACCCCGCTTACTGTCAGGCCGCTTTCGCGAATATCCTGCTCAAAGGTTTTGTACCAGATCGGGATACGATCATTGGGCGTCACGCCCTTAAGCGTATTCGCCAGGCGAAAGCGCAGCGCCGACAGGGCGAAATTAGAAAAGAAAGAGACAATAATCCGGTCTTTGCTAATACGTTTCAACTCACTTAACACCTGTTGTCGCAGCGAGGCTTCGGGATAGTGATGAAAAAGGCGATTGCAGATTACCGCATCAAAAGCATCGTCTTCAAACGAGGTATTGAGGATATCTTCGCGCTGGAACACCAGGCGTTTTGATTTCCCGGCGTCTGACGCTAACAGATCGGCATGGTAGTCTTTCGCCGCATCCAGCATAGCAAGCGCATAGTCAGCAGCCACAACCGAATACCCACGTTCGAGCAGCATCACTTCAAGCCTGCCACTACCACAGGGCAGGTCGAGCACACGCGATTGCTCCGGCAACCCCGCCAGCGCTGCCTGTATACAGGCCATTTCTCGTCTGTTTTTTGACGTATTTAGCGTGTTTTTTTTAGTGACATATCTACGCGCAACAGCCGGATCATCAAACCTCGATTGTGTTTTCAGATAGCTTTCATGTGTTTCAGGATTGGTCATATGGTTTATCTCGTCAAATAGAACAACGTGGTTTTTAGTTCTCAGGGGGCACTTACCGCTTCTGGATAACAATATATCGCAAATAGTCCTGTCCCTCGGGCCTGGCAGGTGCGTCCAGTATCTCGGTCACATAAAACTGCCCCTTGCCCCAGCTTAAAATCAGATAAGGCATGAGTGAGACAGGAGCACCAAAAGGGTCGAGCTCAGTAGCGCGCTCATGATCCGAGGTGTGCTCCAGTATGCACACTCCGTTTTTATTAATGCAACTCATCCAGGCGTTCAGGCATCTTTCCGGATCATGGCTGTGATCAAAAGAATTGCTATAAATAAAATCAACTGCATTGATCCACTCGGGTTTAGTCTCATGGAAATCCCATTGGATCGTATGCGGGAACTGATCGGCGGTATCTGAAATTTCAGTACCGATTACATCACAAGCCAGGTTCGCCCGAAACCATTCCTGCTCTTTCCCTCTGCGGGTACCATGACAGATTCCAAAATTCGGCTGGCCCACTTTTGACCGAATATACTCCGACAAAAATGAAATATTCTCCTCCTTCACCCAGACCCGGTCTATTTTTCGCTTATTTCCCGCCGTTTGAACCTGCCGGTAGTGGGCGTAGTTGAAAGAACCATCTGCATTAAGATACTGGTATATTTGCGAGCCATTTTGCCGATTGATGGGCTGAAGTTTGTGTACTTCAAACCCAAGCTTGCTACACACCCTGTTTATCGACTTAAGCATCGTTTATCTCCGGATTGGCCGTCACCCTGTCATACTCAGGTATGCGAGCCGTTTAGTTTTTAAGGACTTTTAATTCAAAGCGCAAGGTACCGGCCCTGAAAATAAAACACCATTTAGATTCGTACTGTTTGGGGCTGATTTTAAAAATAAGCCGCCCCAAAAGGCCCATGACCCCGCCTGAAAAAGACAATTTTTTGCTGACCACCTCATAGCCACCACCGGTGTAGTGTGCGACGTCACTTTTTTCGAAGTGATCCATCGAGAAAAAAGACAAATGGTGCAAATGAGTCGGGTCCCTCCACGAAGACGGGCTTGTGTAGTGGGGCGTAATAATCGAAATTTTTGCGCCGCGCACACAAATACGATGCATCTCGCTCATAAGGCGGGATATATCCGTCACGTGTTCAATTACGTTATCCAACCATATTTCTTCAACCACATTAGCCTCGAAGGGCAAAGCGTCATTAATATCAGCCAGGGTATCAACCGCATCACAGGGGTATTTATCGACACCGATAAAACCCTCTTTTCGCTTGTTACCACACCCTAAATTTAGCTTCATGACATGCTATGAATCACAGAAGCGGCGTATGATAGTGCAATTGCAGGGCTTGTGCCATATCGTATTGTCGCCTGCAATGGTTGATCACGCGCTATCATTTTTTTACCTGCCTGCTCAGTTTTCCGGCCAGAGTCTGGATAGATTCGAGCACAAAATCCGTGCGACTATACAGGTCTTCGTGCGCAGCGTAATTCAGCGCATTTACCTGCCAGGTCTTTAGTGCCTGCGGGTCCAGCATTTTCGCAAGCAACCGGTTCATATTTTCCTGCGCGAAGGGCTCATTAATTACGTTCCCGGCTCGAGCTTTTAAAACATGGTCGGCGTACCCGCAGGTGCCGCTGCACAACACCGGCAATCCCGCTGCAATCGCCTCTACAATTACGTTGCCGGTATTTTCACTGCGTGCGGGGTGCATAAGCAGATCCGCGCCCTGCAGGTATAATGGGATTTCATGCGTACCCGGAATGATGGTCAAACGGGCTTCCAGCCCAAGTCGCCCGGATAATCGGCGAATGGCCTTTTCCCGCCCTTTGCCCACTATGAACAGATGGCATTTTGCACGAATGTCGGGCGCTAATGCGGCGATGGCATGCAGACCGCGATCCACCCCTTTACGTTCAAAACCCGAACCTATCATCAACATAACCCAATCCGGTTCTTTAAGCTGATACATTTCCCGGAAGCGATCGCGTAACTGTGGGGCATCCTCGCCACGACGATAGCTCGACTGTACCGCCGGAGGGAGTAAGTTAAAACGCTCGCGCTGAGTGCCGTAATGCTGGTTATATTCTTCGATTTGTAATGGTGACAAGGCAAAAATTCGGGTCCGGGATTGAGGCACGAACACCTGCTTTTCAACACTGCGAAAATGCCGGTAACGCGCAGTATACGGATAATACCAGGGCCGGGTTTTTCGGACACGCTCAACAAAACAGGGATCGGCTGCGTAATAAAGATCAAGCCCGGGCATGCGATTGAAGCCCATCACCAGATCATATTTCTTTTCTGAGAGTATCGCCTTAAGTCGAGCTGAAAAACGTTCATAGCGAACAATATTACGACGGCCGGAAACTTCAACGATTTGAATGTTCAAGCCTTCAGGGCGATCACCCTGCCAGTCCAGTGTATAAACATCTACGCGATGGCCGCGAGCACGACAGGCCTCGCATATTCGCAAGAAATTGGCTTGCATGCCGCCCCATGGAAAATACCGGAACAAGACCATCGCCAGATTAAATGATTGCACAGGGGCCGCAGGTTTAGCTTGCATGGACTACGCTCCCGACTGACAACATTAATCGCTGCTTAGTCTTAATTTGAATCCTTCATGGCTCGCCTTAAAACCAAGGCCTTCGTAAAATCGGATTGCTTCATGACGGCGCTTATCAGAGGTCAGCTGCACGAGCGCGCAACCCCGTTCTTCAGCGCGCTCAATCGCCCACTCAAATAATCGGGTTCCCAGCCCCTGCCCACGATAGTCCTTATGAATTCGCACTCCTTCTATTAAACAACGCCAGGAACCCATGTGCGTGAGATAGGGAATAAAGGTCAGCTGTAACATGCCAATCAGTTGTTGCCGGTTCTGTGCAATGATCAATTGATTATTTGGATCTGCCTCAATATGCTCTAATGCTGATCGGTAGCATGAATTTAATGGGATCGATGCATCTTCCCGAAGCTTGCCGAGTTCATCATCTACCAGCAAAGCGATTAGATCTGGAATATCAACTAATTCGGCTTCTCTATACGTTAATACCAGTTTTTCGCTCATAGCAAAGGTTCAGGGTGACAGGCGACTGATTTCCCAGGCATCCTGTTCATTGCGCGTGTACAGAAACCGGTCGTGCAGGCGGTGTGTCCGCCCCTGCCAGAATTCAATGCGCTGCGGTTTGATTCGATAGCCGCCCCAGAACGAGGGCAGACTGATATCATCATCTTTGAATTTATTCTTCATTTCTACGAGTTTGGATTCCAGCGCACTGCGCGCGGAAATTACGCTGCTCTGCGAAGAGCTCCAGGCCCCAAGCTGACTGCCGCGCGGGCGGGTCAAAAAATATTTCAAGGATTCTGCCGTAGATACCTTGCTCGCCGTGCCCTCAACAATCACCTGCCTATGCAGGGGGATCCACGGAAATATCAGGCTAACCTGATCATTTTCTTCAATTTGTTGTGCTTTACGGCTCCCATAATTGGTATAGAACACAAAACCATCGTGATCATAAGCCTTCATCAGTACTGTGCGCTGGGAAGGCGCGCCCTGCTCAGTGGCCGTCGCAACAACCATGGCATTGGGCTCGAAAATATCCAGCTCCACATATTGTGTAAACCAGGTTTGAAACAGGGGAAACGGCTCATCGGGCAATGAAGCCCGTGACAAACCCTGATCGGCATAATTCTGCCGCATTTGAGAAACATCTGTTGAATTGCTCATCATGTAAACTGCTTATATCAGGCTTTGATTGTAGCTCACTTAGGGCAATGAATCCGAGCCATAAATCACCCTTGCGAAGGATTAAACCCTGCATTAAATTTAGAAATAGTATGCTGCAACGCCCTGATTTACGCGAATTCATGATTAATAAACATAGGCCACCCCACCCACCCGGCTAATCACAACTCGCATCAACCATTTGCGTAGTAACAGATTATTAAACCCCGAATAGGACAACGAATAGCATACAATTGCACACACCATGAATCGTTCGATATTCTCATTATTAGTCCTGCTCCTGCTGGCAGGTTGCGCCTCAACCACGAGCAAACCGGGGAATACCACGAATCCTGCGACAAATCCGGCGCTAACCGCTGCGGATGTAGATGCCGGGGAATTTGCCAGCATACTGTTAAAAAAACCGGACCCTTCAAAATCAACTAGTGCGCCTCGTGATGACCTCTGGGAGCGTTTGCGTTCCGGTTTTGAGCTGCCGGACCTGGATAATGACCGGGTTAGCTACTACGAAAAGAAATTTACGCGTAACCCTGAGCATTTTTACATCATGCTCAATCGCGCGCAGTGGTTTATGCCTTATATCCTGACCGAAGTTGAAAAAAGAGGATATCCCAGCGAATTAGCCCTGTTGCCCGCAGTAGAAAGTGCCTTTATTACGGATGCAAAATCACGTTCGTCGGCATCCGGCCTGTGGCAGTTTATTCCCGGCACAGGCAAACTCTACAACTTAAAACAGGATTGGTGGTATGACGGGCGCCGGGATCCGATGCTGTCTACCCGGGCAGCCCTTAAGTTTCTGGGAGAACTGGAGCAGCGCTTTGATGGCGATTGGTTTCACGCGATTGCAGGCTATAACGCCGGAGGCTGGACGATCGAACAGGCCATTCGTAAAAACAGGAGCAAGCGCCGATCTACCCATTTCAATGATCTTGCCCTGCGCAAGGAAACGCAAGATTATGTCCCTAAGTTAATCGCCTATCGTAATATTTTTCGTGATCCCGCACGGTTTGGCCTGAAATTACCCGAACTTGGCAACGCCCAGCAGTTCGCCCGTCTGGATGCGGGTTCTCAAATTGACGTGGCCCTGTTTGCACAAAAGGCTGGCGTCGACGCCCGGACCATGCGCTTCCTGAACAGCGCTTACCGCCGAAATATTACTCCGCCGGATGGCCCTCACGTGCTGTACGTGCCTACTACCACCCTGAGTAAATCAAAAGTCACCCTCGCAGGTCTGTCCAGAAGTGACCGTCTACGCTGGGCGCACTATCGAGTGAAAAAAGGTGATGTACTGGGACGCATTGCCAAAGCCCACCGCGTCAGCGTTAACGCTATCAAACAAAGCAATCAACTACACTCTAACCTTATTCATCCGGGCGATATATTGCTGATACCGGTCGTCTCCAGCGGCACTGCGGTAGCCAGAGCGCCACAATCATCCAACGGTAAACTGACCCATCATGTACGGCAGGGCGATACGCTCTGGGATATCGCACAGCGATACGGTGTTAAAGTGGCACAGATATCTCAATGGAATCAGATCAGCCAGTCCAATACGCTGAGACTGGGGCAGAAGCTGACGATTTATACGCGCTCTTAGCGCGGCTTGCCCCGCCCTGCATTCTTTCTCCTCGTCATTCCAGTGCAGACGGGAATCCATGACCCTGTTTCCAACGGCATTTAGATACCCACCTTCTCGGGCATAACGTGATTCACCCGGGGTTCGCTTACAGGATGCAACGCATCATGATCGCATCTTCTGCTTTCTGATTTGCGACACGGTAATAGCTTCGCCGGGTATTAATCATCGTAAATCCCGTTTTTTCATACAGCGTCTTTGCGACCAGGTTGGAGGCTCGCACTTCCAGAAACAGGGATTTTATTCCTGAGCCGGCCAGCTCCTGTTTGAGTTTTTGCATGGCTTCGGCCCCGAATCCCTGTGATTGAAATGGTTTGAATATTATGATATTGAGCAATTCTGCCTCATCCAGTACGCGTTGTACCACGCAATATCCAATGGATTCACCCTGATGCTCAATCAGGTAAGCATTCGCCGATGATTCAAAACTATCTAGCAGATTTCGGGCCGTCCAGGGAAACGGCGTAGCGGCATTCTCAAGGCGAATCAATCCTTCAATCGCATCGCGCCTTAATGACGAAAAATCAATCACACAGGCAGTTGTCGATGCGCCAACAGGAGATCAGCCCACACTTTGCCTTTATCGGTCGGCTGTCGCAATAAATAAGCAGGATGATAGCTAACAATCAGCGGGATACTATCCGGGCCATACTGATAAACCTGCCCGCGTAGCTTGCCCAGGGCCTGATCGCTGTTAAGCAACGCCTGCGCGCTGGTTTTCCCCAGGGCAACGATGACCTTAGGCTGTATCAATTGAATCTGTTTGAGTAAGAATGGCTCGCAGGCTTTCAGCTCAGCGGGCAAAGGATCTCGATTACCGGGTGGCCGGCATTTCAGCGTATTCAAGATAAACACCTGCTCGCGTGTTTTATCCAGCGCGCGTATCATCTGCGTCAACAGCCCGCCCGCGCGCCCCACAAAAGGTTTGCCCTGCCGGTCTTCCTGCTGCCCGGGCGCTTCGCCAATAAATAACCAGTCGGCCTGATCAGGGCCTTCGCCAAATACGGTCTGGGTACGCGATGCCGCCAATTCACAGGCCGTGCATTCTGCCACCCGAACGCGTAAGGCATCGAGACTTATTACGTCGCTTACGCTCTGCTGAACAGCTGCCACTTGTGTGCGTTTCGGTACGGACTGTTTAAGCACTTCTACCACAGGTGTCGGTTTTTTCGACGCATCTTCTCCGGCAGAATCTTCCGGATTTACAGAAACCATTCGTGCTGACATCGTCTGATCGGGCATATTCTGAGCGGTCGTATCACCGTCAGGCGCATCACGCAGCACCCACTGCGTAATGCCCATTTCCTTCAGAATCGCGTTTCGATCCGGCACGTGCTTAGATGGCTTCGCTGAACTGCGGGTGCGCTTTTTCTTCGGTACCGCAAAGCTTGTTCAAGGCATTGATGTAGGCCTTGGCGGAAGCCTTGACGATATCCAGGTCTGTGCCATGGCCATTCACTACCCGGCCATTTTTCTCCAGCCTGACGCCCACTTCACCCTGCGCATCAGTACCGGTGGTAATTGAATTGACCGAAAACAACATTAAGCGCCCGTCAAATTCCACCATGGTTTTGATCGCCTGAAAAGTCGCATCTACCACACCATTACCGCGAGACTCGAGTTGCTTGATTTGTCCATCGATCTCGATTTCAACGGTCGCTACCGACAATTCATCCGGCAATACCTGCGCTGTCAAACTTTTGAGTTTAAATTTTTCGGCGGCTTTTTCAATCGCGGCGGACGAGACTATCGACAGTAAATCATCATCGAAAATATCGTGTTTTTTGTCGGCCATGATTTTAAACTGCACGAAGGCATCGTTTAATTGATCGTCATTGGTAAATGTCACGCCCAGTGATTTCAAATGTTCTGCAAAGGCATTGCGTCCGGAATGTTTTCCCAGCACCATTCGATTCGCGGACCAGCCCACATCTTCGGCACGCATGATTTCGTAAGTCTCGCGATTTTTTAGCACGCCATCCTGGTGAATGCCCGCCTCATGGGCAAAGGCATTGATACCGACAATGGCTTTATTGGGCTGCACCGGAAAGCCTGTCACGCTGGAGACCAGGCGACTGGCCGGCACCAGTTGCGTGGTATCGATACGCGTATCGCAATCGAATACATCGGGGCGCGTTTTCACCGCCATCACGATTTCTTCCAGTGATGCATTACCCGCCCGCTCGCCTAACCCATTGATCGTACACTCCACCTGGCGCGCGCCGGCCATCACTGCAGACAGTGAATTGGACACCGCCAGCCCCAGATCATTGTGGCAGTGCACTGAAAATACCGCCTTATCCGAATTAGGCACGCGCTCGATTAACTCACCGATCAATTTACCAAAAATCTCTGGCATGGCATAACCCACGGTATCCGGAATATTGACCGTAGTGGCGCCCGCATCGATTACCGCTTCAAGTACCCGGCACAGAAAATCGGGTTCAGAACGCCCCGCATCTTCAGGAGAAAACTCGACGTTATCGGTATAATTCCGCGCCTGTTTAACCGCCGCAACCGCTCGCTCTACCACCTGATCAGGCGACATTCGTAACTTCGCCTTCATGTGGATGGGTGACGTGGCGATAAAGGTGTGAATACGTGATTGTTCCGCCGGTTTAAGTGCTTCTCCCGCACGCTCAATATCCCCGGGATGGGCACGTGCCAGGCCACAAATGGTGCTGTTTTTAATGCGCTTTGCAATCGCGTTAACGGCTTTAAAATCGCCGGGACTAGCGGCTGGAAACCCTGCTTCGATAATGTCTACGCGCATCTTTTCCAGCAGCTGCGCAATTTGCATTTTTTCTTCCAGAGTCATGGATGCGCCGGGGCTTTGCTCACCATCGCGCAAGGTCGTATCAAATATTATTAATTGGCTGCTCATGGTATTAATCGCTCTTTAAGTTCTTCTGCACAAAAATATTTTAATTCCTGTGCTTAAATAGATTTGTCTGCATCTAATCGATACATACTTAAAACCGGGTACTTCAGGGGTGTTATTAGTGCGCCAGGGGGCGCAGTAGACCGCCTAGTAGAGAGAGCAGAAGCGTAGCCGTCAACGTCAGCAAGGGTGCTGATAAGTTGATTCTGGATTGTTGGCTGAAAGACTTCATGTAGTGCTAGTGTATCGGGAGTGTTTGAGCCGTGCAATCTTTTTATCCCGGAATTCCAGTTTGCCACCTGATCCTTATACAAAAAAAGCTACATGGATATGATAGCGATGCACTTTAAGATCGCCCGGGAGGCTGTGTGAAAACCCAAAATACGTGATAATAGGGCCATCAGAATATACGTAGGTTTGACATGAAGTACCGCGCAGAAATCGACGGACTCAGGGCGGTCGCTGTTATTCCGGTTATTCTTTACCATGCCGGTTTTAATTTATTCAGTGGTGGCTTTGTCGGGGTCGATGTGTTTTTTGTGATCAGTGGCTACCTGATCACCACCATTATTCACGATGAAATACAAAATAACACGTTTTCGATCGCCCACTTTTACGAGCGACGAGCGCGGCGCATTTTGCCCGCCTTATTATTCATCTGCCTGGTGTGCCTTCCTTTCGCGTGGTTCTGGATGCTGCCCGCAGCGTTTAAAGACTTTGGCCAGAGCCTGATAGCGGTTAACCTGTTTTCATCCAATATTCTGTTTTCCAGAGAGAGCGGTTATTTCGCGGCGGTTGCGGAGCTCAAACCGTTGTTGCATACCTGGTCGCTGGCGGTAGAAGAGCAGTTCTACCTGTTCTTTCCGTTGATATTATTAGCCTTACGACGGTTTCGGGATACCTCATTGCTGGGCGTTCTGGCGCTTATCAGCCTGTTGAGTCTGGGCCTCGCGGAATTCGCCTCGCGTGCTTATCCCACCGCAAATTTTTACCTGTTGGTGACGCGTGCCTGGGAGCTGGGTATCGGCGCGTTGCTGGCGATCGCAATGCCGACTATGCGTAAGCCGGGGGCGTTGCTCGAGCAGGGCCTGCCTGTCGTGGGCATGCTGCTCATCGGGTTCGCTATTTTTTATTTTGATGCAAGCCTGCCTTTCCCCGGTATTTGGGGGCTGATTCCGGTGCTGGGCACGGCCCTGATCATTGCCTATGCAACGCCCGCAACCTTCGTTGCCCGTGCATTGAGTTTAAAACCCGTGGTGACCATCGGCTTGCTCAGTTATAGCGCCTATCTCTGGCATCAGCCCCTGTTTGCGTTTGCGCGTATCACCATGGTCGACAGCACTTCAGTTTACCTGCTGTTAAGCGCCGCCTCTATCGCGCTGGCGTATTTTACCTGGCGTTTTATCGAGGCGCCGTTTAGAAATAAACACAATTTCTCCAGACGCCAGATACTGCGCATGTCCGTATCAACTGCTGCTGTATTAATCGCGATTGGGGCTTATATCTCGCATAACGATGGCTTTGATTATCGATACAATGACCAGCAACAAAACATCCTTGCGTTTGGTGATTATGATTACGTCGGGGCGTACCGGGAGGGTGAGTGTTTTTTAAGTACTGAACAATCCTTTGAGGCGTACCTGGCCGATTGTTTCGCTCCGGCTGCGCACCAAAACGTAGTCGCGATCTGGGGTGATTCTCAAGCTGCGGCCTTATCATTCGGCTTACGCGAACTGGCGAGTGACTTTACCCAGTTAACCGCCTCCGGGTGCCCGCCATTGCTGGGTTACCGGAAAAAAGCACGCCCAAATTGCCACGAAGTCAATGAATTTGCCTTGCGAAAACTGGGCGAGTTAAAGCCTGCGCGAATTATCCTGCACGCCAGCTGGAAAAGTGAATACGGACGCCATACCGGCAGCCTGGAAGATTTGCTGACGAACACCCTTTCACGCCTTCAACTGGCGACACCCGATTCTGAAATAATAGTGCTTGGAAATTCCCCGCAATGGCGGCCCGGCCTTCCTGAACAAATGGTGGCTGCGCGGTTGAAACTGGAAGATCGGGCTATGCTAACTCCCAGCGCCTATGCTGACTATCAGGCCGTGGATAAGCGCGTTCGCGAGATTGCGAACAATGCTGGTGTTAAGTTTATTTCGATACTAGAGCGTTATTGCGAGCAGGACGAGTGCCTGACATCCCTGGAATATGCAGGCCAACTGGAACCCTTTGTCTGGGACAGGCGGCACTTCACGCGGGCTTCTTCCCTGGAAATATCGAAGGTTATATTAAATATTAAGACTGCCCGTTAAAACCCGCTGCTGTGCAAAATAAATTGGCCATATCCGTGAGGGCTGCATTTATTTCAAAGCCTCATTAGCTAGCCTGCCGCGCAACGAGGGATTGATCCTTCAATCAATACACTGCTAGTTTCAAAGACCTAACAATTGCGTTTTGCTCAGCATAAACAAGGCCATAGCCTCGTCGTCCGTGCTCAACCAGGTAAACGCCAGTTGCGGGTAATTTTCTTCCAGCGTCAACGCCGAGGTACCCACTTCAACGATCAGTGCGCCCTCTTCCGTCAAATAATTCGCCGCGCGTTGCAGGATGATATCCACCAGATCCAGGCCGGATTCACCGCCGCGAAACGCCATATCCGGCTCGTGCAGGTATTCAGCGGGAAGAATGTCCATACGCGGGTTGGAGATATAGGGCGGATTGGAACAGATCAGGTCGTATTTACCTTTCACATCTGCGAATAGATCCCCCTGATGAAGTTTTAGCCTGTCCTGCAAATGGTGATTGTCCACATTGATCCTGGCCACCGCCAGGGCATCATCAGATAACTCGGTGGCGTCGATTCCGGCCTCGGGAAAGGCATACGCGAGTGCAATCGCAATACAACCGCTGCCCGTACATAAATCCAGCGCGCGGTGCACCTTATCGGCATTGAGCCACGGCGAGAATTGCTCGGGTATCCATTCTCCAAAATAGGAACGCGGTACAATCGCACGCTCATCTACATAAAACCGCAGCCCGCAAAACCAGGCTTCTTTGATGAGATAAGCGAAAGGCTGCTGGCTTTTAACGCGTTTGTCCACCAGCTTTTCCAGGCTGGTAATTTGCTCACTCGTCGGCGCGTTATCCCAGTCAAACTCATCAGCCGCCATATCCTGCCCGGTTACGTACAGCCCCATCCAGGCAGCCTCTTCCCAGGCGTTGCTGGTGCTGTGGCCAAAAAACAATTCATGAGATTCAAGCTCGGTTTCGACTAATTCGACAATATCGTGCAGGGGTGTGTTTATGGGGAGTTTCATCAATTCTGTATTAACATGGCAGGGTGATAGATCTTTATACCGGTGACACCATGTGATTTAAAAATCCAGCCGCGCACTTCAACCGACCGGCCAACATAAGACTGAGCCTGACCTTCAAAGTACTGCTTCCAGTTATCATGCGCAATCAGTATACGAAAACCCCCTTCCAGGTGCAGGGTCTGGTTATTCCTTGAGCGACTGGCGCGTTTGATTGTGCCGCGTACACGCTTGTACCCGCGATGCTGATTATCAACCGCGGTTTTGGCTGAAACAGGCGCGAAAAAATCATCGCCCCAAACCCCTTTGCCCGCTTCACGCGCAGTTGCTTCCGCATTGATATAGGGTTCAACATAATCAAAATCACCTTCGCCAACCGCCACCACAAAAGCCAGACCACGCTCCAGCAAACCCGTTTGAATATTCTCGCCGCTTTCGGTCTCAACCTGCGCGAGCCGGCGGCCATACTTATCTTTTTTCGTGCGTTCGTTAACAAGCCGAACCTTACGCCCCTGGATTTTTCGCGCAACAAACAGCCTCGCCTGATTCGCCAGCGGCTCATCACGAAACTTTCCATGCCCCAGTTCCGGCGTATTCACGCCCAAAAACCGCAAATTGTCATCATTACTCAGGATAATGGTATCGCCATCAATAACTTTCCTGACCCCAACCAGCTGTTCATCACCCGCACCATTGGCGCATGCGGCCAGAAACAGCAGACAAATAAAAAGGGCACCGCGAATGGGCGCCCTTGTGGCTCGGATACCGACGA
>JAUVBY010000163.1 GCA_030590945.1 Gammaproteobacteria bacterium
CTTGTAAATTCCCCCAATGACGCAGAAATTTTATTTGCGCTGACCACGTTTAATCGAGATGCCGGCCAGAAAGCACGGGCGCTGGAATACGCGAAGCAGTTGCTAAGACTGCTGCCGAACAATCCAGACATCAGCAAGCTGGTCGAATCTTTACGGCCGTAATATTGCTCGCGTAGAACAAAAGGCAGAGCAGAGGATTAACTTTGGTTATAATTTCGACCCCGAAATCAAAAGATTGATTTTGGGCTAAAACCAGTAATAGGGAAAAGGAATGCGATTAAAAATTTTAGTATTTATCACTTTGTGCATAACGCAGGTAAACATAACCCGCGCCGATATGGCCAGTTTGCCTTCCTGGAAGGATAGTGCCGCCAGGCAGGACATCGTTTCATTCGTTGCGTCGGTGAGCGACGAATCCAGCCCGGATTTTGTACCTGCCTCCGAGCGTATTGCCGTATTCGATAACGACGGGACGTTATGGTCTGAGCGCCCAGTATATTTTCAGCTGATATTTGCGATTGATCGCGTTAAAGCACTTGCCGCACAACACCCTGAATGGGCAACCACACAGCCGTTTCAGGCAGTGCTGGAAGATGACATGGACGCGCTTGCAGCTTCGGGCGAGAAAGGTATTTTGCAGCTGATCATGGCGACCCATGCCGACTTGACCACGGATGAATTCACGAAAATAGTAAAAGACTGGTTGGCCACGGCTACTCATCCTAAATTTGGCCGGCCCTACAATGAACTGGTTTACCAGCCCATGCTTGAACTGCTGGACTATTTGCGCGTCAATGGCTTCAAAACGTTCATCGTTTCCGGTGGTGGTATCGAATTTATGCGGCCCTGGGTGGAAGCAGTATATGGTATTCCTCCTGAGCAGGTGGTTGGCAGCAGTATCAAAACAAAATTTGAATATCGTGACGGTAAGTCAGTGTTGGTGCGTCTGCCCGAAATCGATTTTATCGATGACAAAGCGGGTAAGCCGGTGGGCATAAATAAGCATATTGGCCGCAGGCCGATTCTGGCATTTGGGAATTCTGATGGCGATCTACAGATGCTGCAGTGGACCGCCGCTGGAGACGGCAAGCGATTAATGGGGCTGGTGCATCACACAGACGCAGAACGTGAGTTTGCCTACGACCGAAAATCCCATATTGGGAAATTGGATGCTGCCCTGGATCAGGCAAATCGGGATGGTTGGACAGTAGTAAATATGGAAGCGGATTGGAGCGAAATGTATCCACCTGAATGAGCGATTAACTGTAAGATGAGCGATTAACTGTAAGATGTCGCCGCTGATGGTTGGGGACGGGTTTGTCTTGCCGCCCACAGTAAGTTTTAAGTTTTATCACAAAAGGAAGAATCAATATGAATAAAGTAACTCAAATACTATTTGCGATGGCCGCATCGCTCAGCACGATGAGTGTTTATGCGCAGGCTGATAAACCTAATATTCTGGTCATCTGGGGTGACGATATTGGGCAATCGAATATCAGCCAATACACCCACGGCATGATGGGTTATGAAACACCTAACATCGATCGCATCGCTCAGGAAGGCATGACGTTCACCGATTACTACGGTGAGCAAAGTTGTACTGCAGGGCGCTCATCATTCATTATGGGCCAGAGTGTGTTTCGTACCGGGCTATCCAAAGTGGGGCTTCCCGGTGCTGCAGAAGGTATGCAAATCGAGGACCCGACGATTGCGGGCCTGCTGAAGAATCACGGTTATGCGACCGGGCAGTTTGGTAAAAATCATCTCGGTGATAAAGACGAGATGTTACCCACAAATCATGGCTTTGATGAGTTCCTGGGCAACCTCTACCATTTGAATGCTGAGGAAGAGCCAGAGAACGCGGATTATCCCAAAAACCCTGAGTTTGCCAAGCGTTTTGGCCCGCGCGGGGTTATCAAAAGTTCGGCCGATGGCACCATTGAAGATACCGGTCCGTTGACGAAAAAACGCATGGAAACTGTGGATGATGAAACTTCAGCGGCAGCGCTTGATTTTATCGAGCGTCAGACTGCGGAAGGCAAGCCCTGGTTTGTCTGGTGGAGTGGTACGCGTATGCATTTTCGTACGCATGTAAAAGAAGAATTGCGCGGCATTTCCGGGCAGAACGAATATTCAGACGGTATGGTTGAGCATGATATGCATATTGGCTTGTTCCTCGATAAACTGGATGAACTGGATATTGCGGACAATACCATGGTGTTTTATTCGACCGACAACGGCCCGCATATGAATACCTGGCCGGATGCAGCAATGACGCCGTTTAGAGGTGAGAAGAATACCAACTGGGAAGGCGGATGGCGCGTGCCGGCGATGGTGCGATGGCCGGGCAAAATTGAAGCGGGCGTCTGGTCAAACGAGATCATGCACCACATGGATTGGTTGCCAACCATTCTGGCCGCGGTGGGCGAACCCGATGTGAAAGAAAAACTGTTGACAGGGCATCAGGCAATTGGTCGTGATTATAAGGTCCATCTTGATGGTTACAACTTTCTGCCTTACCTGACGGGCGAAGCAGAAAAGGGCCCGCGTGAGGAGATATTCTATTTTTCCGACGATGGGGACATCACCGCCCTGCGCTTTAACGACTGGAAAGCTGTTTTTATGGAGCAGCGTATTGTTGGCACATTTCAAGTATGGTCGGAGCCGTTTATACCGTTGCGTGTACCGTTAATTTTCAATTTACGGCGTGACCCTTACGAGCGCGCGCAGATCACCTCCAATACCTACTATGACTGGATGCTTGACCGGGTCTATTTACTGGCGCCTGCTCAAACCTATGTGGCTAAATTCCTGAAGACGTTCCAGGAGTATCCACCACGCCAAAAAGCAGCAAGCTTTTCGTTGGATCAGGTTATGGAGCAGATGTCTAATGCGGGAGGTTCGCACTAGATAATTTACCTGAAAATATGTTCGTCGTGAACGAGAGCCGGTTTTCTTTATAGAAGACCGGTTTTTTATTGGCAGACCACGTGCCGTTGCTGTGCAAACTATATATTTTCACGAATTTTACTTTTATATCTCAAAGTCATTCTATTGCTTGTCTCCACTAGCTACTTTTATTTGTGTACAGAATCTGCTTAGACCTTTATCGCACCATCTTGCTCTTGCTAATACTCGCTCTGGCAATACCGGTTACGCATGCTCAGCCCGGGTATGAGCTTCCAAAGTCGCTAAAAGCAGAACAACTACTATCTGACGAATTGCGTTCTGGTAAACATCATCGGCTTGAATCACAGATTAGAAATGACGGTCTTTTTAATGATTATGTTTTGATATCAGATTTTGGCCGGTTTGAAATAAAAACCACAACGCTGCTAAAAATTCGTATTCAGGAGATAAATGCCATTGCCAGGATGCGACAAATTGAGACCGGTAGTACGGCGGCTAAGGCGCTCAAGCAGTCAGGCAAAGACGCCGCGACGGGCGCCAAAAACCTTGTGATTCACCCGGTGAAAACGTTTGGAAATGCCGTCACCGTGGTTGAACAGCTATATACGCGCACCACGAGCACCATACGACGCCATGCGAGCGACACCGAAGAGGGTTCGTTCAGCCAGATGGTGGGCCTGGCCCGGGCAAAAGGCGAGATAGCAAGCCAATTCGGTGTCAATATGTATTCCCGAAACGCAGTCTTACAGCAGGAGCTGGATCGTTTGGCTCGCGCCGCATTTCTGGGCGGCTTAAGCGCAAAAGTAGCGACCAGCGTGGCTTCGAGTTTTGCCCCTGTAATGGGTAGCGTATTGCTCAGTACCTCAAGTGCTGCGCAGCTGTTAAACGATATGATTAACACCACGCCACCGGCAGAAATGTGGTTGCAAAATAAGCGTAAGCTCCTGGCAATGGGGCTCGACCTGACGGAAGACAAAATAGAAAATTTCCTGAACCAGGCTGTATTTTCACCTGCCATGCAGACCGTAATGGTGGCGTCGTTGCAAACCCTGGATGGCGTGAATGGCAGAGCTTTGTTTGTAGAGCGAGCGCTGGGCATTGTTGACCAAAATCGGGCGCGTTTTATTACAGAGCTGGCCGTGATGTCGGCGGCTTATCACAAAAACATTGAGACACTGGCGACTTTTGTCCCTATGGCGAAGATGTTATCTGCGGTTACGCAAGCGGGTGACAATGTTGTGTTATTGCCTGCCGATTACATGATCTTGAGTGCACAAAACGTGCGAGTCATGAATATGGTTAGTAGCAGAGGCCGTAGTGGTGGACAAGGCGCAGCGCAATTTTGGATACTCGGACAGGTGAGCGGAAAAATGCGCGCGCATTTGCTTGCCAGAGGCTGGCATGTGCATACACAAGCAGGGCGGATGCTCCAATTCGGCGTGAAATGATTGAACCTGGCTAAATTCTGATGTGCGAACACCTTTATCCTGCAATAATTTGGTAGTGGGGTATTTTCAATCGAATATGTTCCAAATTTATTCGCAGAAAGGTTTGTCTCAGAGGCAGTGCGCTGGCAGAATAGCAGGTATATAAAAAGCAATGAACGCCGCACGCCATGCAATGGAACATACCCAATAGTCTGACCGCTTTTCGAATCGCCATCATCCCGGTGCTGGTGATCATGTACTTATTCTCAAGCTGGCCGATGCGCCATGAATGGCTGACGGTCGTTTTTGTGATTGCTGCAATCACCGACTGGCTGGATGGGTATCTCGCGCGGAAATTAAATCTCATCTCACCTTTTGGCGCTTTTCTTGATCCGGTTGCGGATAAGTTAATTGTCTCGACTGCATTAGTTTTGCTTGTCTCCGATAGTCTGGTGCTGGAAAAGGCCTTTTCATCCGTGTTATTCATTATTTCTGTGGCGGTAATCATTGGCCGCGAAATCGTGATTTCGGCGCTGCGTGAGGTTATGGCAGAAATGGGCAAAAGAGGTGATGTTGCAGTGGATAAATCCGGTAAATATAAAACGGTGTTCCAGCTGATTTCGATTTCTATGCTATTGTATTCACAACCCTTATTCGGCTTGCCAATATTTAAAATTGGTGAGGGCCTGCTCTATTTGGCAGTGGGTTTAACGCTGTGGTCTATGTGGGTTTATTTAAGCGCTGCGGCAAAATCCTTTGAAGGGTGATATTTGAGTTGACATGCGGTCAGCCATGGGTAGAATCCTCTGCCCTGTTAGCGGGAATAGCTCAGCTGGTAGAGCACGACCTTGCCAAGGTCGGGGTCGCGAGTTCGAATCTCGTTTCCCGCTCCAGATTCCTCTCCCGGGAGTGTCACTCCAGGTAGAGAAAGGCCCAGTATCTCGCATAGAGTGCTGGGTTTTTTTATAAAATCGCGAACCTTACCTGAATTGTCTTCAGGTGATAAAATCGCGAGCCATTGGCTGAATGGCAGAGTGGTTATGCAGCGGCCTGCAAAGCCGTGTACCCCGGTTCGATTCCGGGTTCAGCCTCCAAATTTAGTTCGACCAGGTATAACTGCCATGAGTGCGTAGGGTAGATAAGCGCAGCGCATCCACCCTACGAACCGCACAGCAGTGTAAAGCGCTGCCATGAAGAAGTTGTTAGAATTGAGTTGTAAGCCCACCTTGATAATGCCCGGGTGGTGTTGTGGTAGACAGCAGTGCAAAGCGCTGCCATGAAGAAGTTGTTAGAATTGAGTTGTAAGCCCATCCATGTATGCCCGGGTGGTGTTGTGGTAGAC
>JAUVBY010000002.1 GCA_030590945.1 Gammaproteobacteria bacterium
ATACCAATTCGACGGATGTATTTAAATCAAATTTCTGGGAAACGCTGACCGATGTCGATAATCCGATCAGCTTTCTAACGGGTAGCAAAACGCAGGGAGGAAAAGTGTATGATGTATTGTACCCCGGCGTTTTGGCTGGTGCGTTACTGGTTCCCCCTGCCGATTTGAGTTCCGAGTGTGATGTGGATGAACGAATAGGTTGCCCAAGTATCTTAAACCTGTTTGAAACTTTGCCCATGGATCTGGGAATACCGGTTCCGGATGGGCATGAGCTGGCAGAAGGGCGCCTGGTGGTGACGCAGCAGGCTATGCCCGGGCCGGACAATACCCCGCAGAAATTTGAGCGATTCGATCAGTCTATCGGGTTTTTTACCGCCTTTGATTTTGGCTCAATCCTGCCCGACCGAAACTGGTTTTCGGCAGACGGAATCCCGGTATCGCCCGTGGATGACAGTGGTCGGGTTAATGCCTATCCATTAATGAAAGTGCGCGCCATCGATAAGGCTAACGATCAAACCCTGGCCGCGCTGGATGTGGTGCTGCCGGTGGCGGCTGAGGCAGACTGTCAGAACTGCCATGCTGATGCGATGGATTGTGCGAATGAAGATTTACCTGCTCGCGTTTTTTCAACTGAATGTAATGAGTCCGGTTTACAGTCTATGCTGCCGTCGGAAGTGATATCGCTGGACGATGCGCCGGGCGTAAACCTTGAACAGAAACTGTACAATGCAGCAAAAGTTAACGTGCTGCGCTTGCACGATAAAAAATACGGTGCCCTATATACCTCTGCCGTTAAAACGACCGAAGGCGATCTGATTTCACGTGCATGCGACCCTTCGGATGATCCGGATCAGCATTGCCTGGATAGCCGTCGTTCGATTCAGTGTTCTCAGTGCCATTACACCCCCGCACTTGACCTCACTCAGGGCGGGCCGGTAGATGAACCTGAGCAGGGTGCCAACGGCCGACAGCAGACCCGGCATCGTTCGATGTCGAACGTGATACATTCATTTCACGGATCCCTGCCTCTATTTGAAGGCGAGACGTTGTTTCCGGCCATGCCTTCGCCAATCGGGCGCGATCCTGAAATTGCGGAAAGTGTCTTACAAAAAACCTGCTATAGCTGTCACCCTGGCAAAGATACGGATTGTCTGCGCGGCGCGATGGCCAAGGCAGAGGTCGTATGCCAGGATTGTCATGGTGATTTGTCACAGGTGGGCAATGATTTCTCCTTACGCGTGCAAACCGATAATCCGGGCGATTTTATACTCGATGGCAGCCTGCGTGTGCCCTGGGCATCTGAACCTGGCTGCCAATCCTGCCATACGGGTGATGCACGGATTAAGAATCACCCGGCCGATGCCGTGATTGCCGACGATGGGATTAGATTATTGCAGGCCTATATTGAGGATTATCTCGCGGTTGCAGGTGTTAGTGGTTTGGTTAAGGTCGCGACCATGAATCAATCTCCTGATTCCCGGTTTGCTGAAAACCAGGCGCTAAATTTAAAAGGTGATACGGTAGATGTGTTGTATCGCTTAAGCACGGGCCACGGTGGTCTCGCCTGCGAGAGTTGTCACAATTCCACGCATGCAATCTGGCCTACACAGAATTTGCTGGCGAATGACAATGTTGCCGCCAAACAATTGCAGGGACATGCCGGCACCGTCATTGAATGCAATACCTGCCATGAAGGAGATCTGGGGGTCACGCTGGATGGTCCGCACGGTCTGCATCCGGTTGGTGGTGGTGAATTTGCGGATGGCGGGCACGAAGAGACAGCTGAAGACAACGCCAATCAATGTCGTTCCTGCCATGGGAATAATGGCGAAGGAACGGTACTTTCCAGGGTGGCGACCAGCCGGTCTTTTCAAATCGAGGAATGTGAAAACGGTACGCTTTGTCCGGGCGATGAGCAAAAACCATTTCAAGTTAATTTAGCTAAGGGTACGCAGGTAAGCTGTACGATGTGCCATGAGAATCAGTTATAGCCCTGGATTCTACGGAAGCTGGAGATGGTCAGTCCGCGACGGCGGAATTCAAACAGGATTGAAATATCATATGTATTGAAGTACTAATATTCTTGATCTACATCACGGTAAGTTTAATTAATGTTAATATAATTAAAATTTAAATGACCGCTAACCAACCAAGAGGATAGAAAGATGAAAATCAAGTTAAGCAAAAAACTTTGGGCCGTTATGATTGGTATATTTGCGCTAGGGTTTTCAGGACTGACACAGGCTGCTGAAATCGAGTCATCTATCGCGCGTGGTGGTAACCTTTACGATAAATGGTTCAAGGTGCTGGATGTTGACGCGCCCGAGAAATCTCACGGCTTATATCCCGCAGATAAAAAATACGCGGAAAAACCGGGTGCCAACTGGCGTTGTAAAGAGTGTCATGGCTGGGATTATCAGGGTGTAAATGGCGCTTATTCCAGCGGTAAACATTCAAGCGGTATCGCGGGTATTAATGGCGCATCAGGGCAGTCTGCTGATGCGATTATTGCCACACTGAAAGGCGACGCACATGGATATAGTGACTTGTTGAGCGACCAGGATATGACAGACCTGGCTAATTTTGTGGGCCAGGGTCAGGTTGACATGGATAAATATATTGATCGTGCCAGTAAAATGCCTAAAGGTGATGCCGTTAAAGGCGAAGCCTACTTCAATACTGTTTGTGCAAAATGCCATGGTTTTGATGGCAAACTGCCTGATGATATGAAGCCGTTCGGCAAGCAGATGGGCAACCCCTGGGAGGTCATGCACAAGATTCTCAACGGTCAGCCGGGCGAAGATATGCCCGCGCTTCGAGCCCTGGATCATCAGATCACAGCTGATATTATGAGCCATATGGTGAGTTTGCCGAAAGAGTGATTTAGCGCTAATATGCTGATAAGTAACCGGGCAGCCATTTACAATGGTTGCCCTTTACATATTAAGGCCGGACGTTAACGAAAATGACTGAGACAACCATACTGTGACGACTGCGCGGCGAACTACTGTTGTGATATTTACGCTGGGAACGGTGTTTGGCATTCTGTTCTGGGGTGGATTTAATACGGCTGTTGAGTACACCAATACCACCGAATTTTGTATTTCCTGTCATGAAATGCGCGATACGGTCTACCAGGAATACAAGGAGTCCGTGCATTTCAAAAACCCTGCGGGGGTACGCGTAAGTTGCCCGGATTGTCACGTGCCACGCTCATGGGGGGCCAAGATGTGGCGCAAGATTCAGGCCAGTAATGAGATATATCACAAGCTTATGGGGTCGATTAATACGCCGGAGAAATTCGAAGCCAAGCGTATGCAGCTGGCAGAGCACGTCTGGTCATCAATGGAAGCGAGCGACTCGCGCGAGTGCCGCAATTGTCATAGCTATGATGCGATGGACTTTGAGCACCAGTCCCGGCGTGCAGCAAAGAAAATGAAGGCAGGGCTTGAAAAGGGAAAAACCTGTATAGAGTGCCACAAAGGCATTGCACATAAGTTACCCGACGAATATGAGGATGAGGACGACGACTAAATCTTTGTATGAAGGCTTAGCCGAATCGCATTCTCAGTTACAGAATCGGTTAAGCTGTCTCTGGTCTTTCTGTGCGTGAGCCATATCACCTTTTTCCTTAGCCTTGTTCACGGCCATCTTCCAGTGGTCACAGGGCGGGGGAAATTGTTCTTCCAGGATGTAGGTGACAATTTTCCTCAGGAACTCGTCTGGTAATGCCATAGGGGGCATCAGACCAAGCTGAGCTAGTGCCTCATCGTGTATCGCCGCTTCCAGCGTAGGGGCTTTTACAAAGCTCACCATTTTATTTAAAAATTCTTCAGGGCTATTGGTATTTTTTCGATAGCGACGTTGCACGCCCCACATCGGTGGCCCCAGGGCGGGGTTATTGGACTGGTTATGGCAAACATCGCATGTCGCAAAAAAGCTTTTGCCTTCTTCTGCTTCGGGGCTGAGTGCATGACTGCTTAAGGTGAAAAGTACGGCGGCCATAAAGACCGCTAGTTGCGCTGTATTCATGTCTGTTTTCTCGCGATTTATTTTCGATTCGGCAAGCGATGCCAGCAAGTGAAAGCAATGCTTGCCCACACCAGTGTTCGAAGGCTCATAGCCATTATGGTGCGCTGCTCGCTTTCACCGCCAACTAAAATATACACGCCCAGGGCGCCAAAAACCAGCAGCGTTAACAGGGCGATCATTATCGCTGCGGTAGCGCTCCAGGGTTTTTGTAACCAGATTCCCATTCCAGTAGCCACATAGAAAAACCCGGCTATAAAATTGAACCAGAGTACAAAGCTTACATAGTGCCCCGCAGCCTGTCTTGCTTCTCCATCAATAAATAAAACGCTGCCGCCGGATTTGATGGTTAGCAGGCCGAACAGGATCGCTACAATGGCGCTTATCCAGGCCCATACAGGTCGCTTCTTAACCATCATATTGTTTTCTCTAGATAAAAACCGGTAAATTCACTCTGTAAATAGTGTGATTACTATTGAAGATAGAGTGTATACCTTCGCTGCTTTCTTAGCGTGAGGCACAGTGCCGCAGCGCGTTGCGGCACTGTATCTTGAACACGGTTAGGCATGATGTTTATTCTACACCAGATTTAATCGCTCGACTGTCCATACAATTCCAGTCATGCCAATGATAAGCGATCCGGGGACCACCACATAGCGTCGATAATTTGGTGATTTCATGAGCCAGCCAAGTACAAGCCAGGCGAGGGTGATGATGGCTAATTGCCCCAGTTCTACGCCGACGTTGAAACTGAGCAAGGAAGTAAAAAAGCTGTCTTTGGGTAGTTCAAACTCAGCGAGTACCGAGGCGAACCCCATTCCGTGCAGCAGGCCAAAAGCAAACACCAGAATCAGACGGTGTCGATGTAGCCGGGTCGAAAAAACATTCTCCAGGCCCACGTAGGCGATGGACAGGGCGATCAGTGGTTCGACGATGCGTGGGGATAGCTCAATATAACCCGCAGTTGCCAGCCCCAGCGTGACGGTATGCGCCAGGGTAAACATGGTGATCTGCCAAAGCAGGGGGCGTAGGGTACGGCTGAACAGGAACAGTCCCAGGATAAACAGGATGTGATCCAGACCCCGTGGCAATATATGCAAAAACCCCAACTGTGTGAATTCAGTGATGGTCTGAACGGTGGTTTTTTCGGCGTAAATCTCCTGTAGCGAAAACACTTTACTTTCACGTTCGCCCTTAACCCAGTCCCAGGTGGACCAGTGCCATTTTTCCGCTTGCAGGTCGACCTGGCGCACGCGCACGGCATAGTCGCTAAAGCGCGTCGGATAGGTGATACTTAACGCGGTAGCATCATCCGGTAGTTCGCCGTTCAGCCACAGGGTACTGATGCGCGGTACTTTAGTATAACCCGGTTCAGGAATGTCCGGTTTCAGCACGGACAGGGGAACCAGTGATGTTTCCCCGGCACTGTGGGCACGTAATTGAATGGCGTTTAGAAAGTCAGCTTCAAATTGCGCAAATCTCTCTTCCAGTTTATCAGCCCGCAGCGCTCGTAATTCATCATAGGCCTCAGCATTGGGGGCATCCTGCGTATTCCTGTAGCGGGCGTTGATTCCCGTCAGCAAAGCTTCAATGCTGGCGCGGATCTCCAGCTCAACCAGGCCCGATTTATGCGCGGAAATTTCGATTAAGGCGGGTTTAACCACATCTGCGTTACTGGAGAGTGGTATTAAAAAGCCCAGGAGAATGATTCCGTACCGAAGGGTAAATGCGAATCGGGAGAGCCAGGGCATGTGCTTGTAGTGCATTATTGATTTACTTTTCGGTCAAGCTGCTGATTGTATCCAGCTGTGAGATGGCTGTATATGAGCTTTATATCAGACAAAAGATTATTCCAGTTTCCTGGTTGAATTCTTGCTAATGTGCAACGGTACCTCAATGCGATACAATTAAATGTTCATGAGAGTTCTTGTCGTATTATTTTCCCTGTTTGCTTCGGTGTCGATAGCAAAGGCAGGTACTATCTCAATAGGCGTGCTCGCTTATGATGGTAAGCAACAGGCGGTCAGTCGCTGGCAACCAACCGCGGATTATCTTAGTCAGCACATTCCGGGGCAGAAATTTAAGGTAGTACCCCTCACGCATGATGAGTTTGAGCACAGCATCAATAAGAGTGAACTTGATTTCATTTTAACCAATCCCGGGCACTATGTGCGCCTTGAGGTGGCCTTTGGTGCAACTCGAATAGCCACCTTTAAATCCAGGTTCCACGATAAGGTGTTGACGCAATTCAGCTCTGTAATCTTTACCCGAAAAGATCGCAATATTGATAGCCTGGCAGCACTTGAAGGGCGTACTTTGGCCGCGGTCAGTGAAGGCGCTTTTGGAGGCTTTCAGCTTGCACAGAATGCCCTGTTAGCGCATAACATTAACGTGCGCGAAGACATGGACATCCTGTGGCTGGGGTTCCCTCATTCGGATGTGGTCAAAGCGGTGCTTGCGGGCGACGCAGATGCTGGCACGGTTCGTAGTGGCGTGTTGGAGAAAATGGCGGCACAGGGGAGTGTTGATTTGTCGCAGCTGAAAATTCTCGCACAAAAACAAAACGAAGGCTTTCCTTTGCTGCACAGTGTGGATCTTTATCCAGAATGGCCTTTTGCCAAGTTGCCGGATACCGACGATGCAATGGCAAAAAATGTGGCGATCAGCCTGTTTCAAATGTCACAACAGGACGTGGCCACGTTAAAATCCGGGGGCGCGGGCTGGACAATCCCGCTGGATTATACCGTCGTGCATTCGGTGTTGCGTCGCCTGCAAGTGGAGCCCTACCCTCCCGTCGCGCTGACAGTATCTGTGTTCTGGTATGCGTATCAAAGCTGGATTATTGCCTTTGGGTTTTTGTTCCTGATTGCCCTGATGAGCCTGCTGCGTGTGTCACGAACCAACCGCCAGTTTAAATCAACGCAAAGATCACTACATAGCCACCAGGCACAACTGGAAGAAATTGTCAGGCAACGTACTGAAGAGTTGCGCGAGTTGAACCAGACTTTGCAGGAGGACGTCGAGTCTCGTATCAGGTCGGAGCAATTACTGAGTGAGGGCTGTGAAACCCTGCAAGCACTATATAGCATTTCTACGCGTCATGACCTTGATCGGGAGCAGCGACTGCAGTCCATCGTTGATCTGGCACGACATTTTCTGGGTGCAGAACATGCCGTACTTTCGCATTACAAAAACCATCAATTCGAACTTTGTACAGTCAGTCCGGGTAATCAGAACCTTCCTGTTCCGCTCAATAAGCCTTTTGCGCAGGAGGCCGTTCATGATAACCAGATTCACTCCCATGATGGCAAAGTCACGGGAGATAAATATATAATATGCCCGGTTTTTGTCGCGGGTGAGTTGCATTGCCTGCTCGAATTTTCGACTTCCCGGCAATTTCAGGTCGAGAACAGGCAGGCCCAATCAGGACTGACATCCGAACTGAGTCGTCAAATTCTAAAACTGATATCACAATGGGTGAGTAATGAAGTTGTCATGGCGAATCGCGAGAAGCAGGCGCAAGACCAGAACCAGGAAATAGTGCTACGTTTTGCTGATATCAGCCCTCGTGAACAGGAAGTTCTGACGCTGTTGGTTCAGAGCGAATCGACTAAATCGATGGCGCGGATACTCAGTATCAGTACTAAAACAATCGAATTACACCGTGCTAACCTGCTGCGAAAAACGGGCGCTAAATCTTCTATTGAGCTTGTCAAGCTGGCAGTACTGTCGGGCGTGTCCAGCTGACCGAACTCCCGCCTAGTGAAAACCCTAGGTCAATTCTAGTAAACAGGCTAATTGCCTGCAGATTAGTGCTACTTGATACTAACGATGTCTGGCATACGTCAGAACATTTTAAAAACACCAGGTAGAGAGGAAAGAAAATGAGCGTTAAAACACTGGCTTTGAGCCTTACTATTGCGACCACCCTGATTACAATCCCGTCATTCGCGGCTAAAAAAGACGAATCCGGATTGGGGCATGATTACCGGACTTTCCACTCAGACGGGAAAATCGACTACGGAAACATTGGGGATTCGTACACCGCTGAATTAACGATTTATGTTGCGGGCAATCAGTTTATGGCGATGGAAGAACTGATGAATGACTTCCAGGGAAAGAATCAGGATATCAAGACCATATATCTGGAAACCATTCCGCCCGGCCAGATACTCAAAGGCCAGATTTTGAAGCAGGGGAAAATTGATGGACAGAATACTGCGCAAAATCCCGATTTATTTGCCAGCGTGAATCTGGGGCATTTAAAGAAGCTAAAAGGAAAGGGTGTGATGGAGAATTACAAGATCTATATTCATAACAAACTTGAACTGATGGTGGCCAAAGGTAACCCAAAAGGCATAAAAGGGCCCGAAGACCTGGGGCGCGATGACCTGGTTCAATCTCACCCTAATCCCCTGACTGAAGGGATTTTTAAATTCTACGGATCGCAAATGTTGAAAGACCTTGATCTTTATGACAAGGTGACCGGCGGCAGTGAGTGCAAAAGCTGCTGGGCGGTTGAAGGTAAAACCTGGTTTACCTCTCGTCACCATCGTGAGACACCGCACCGTATAGAACAAGGCGAAGCCGACGTTGGCATTGTCTGGGCAACTGAGGTCGCCCATGCACAGGCCGAAGGCCGCCCGATCGACGGTGTGAGCATCCCTGCGCCATACAATATGGAACACAAGGTGGCTTATGCGATCGGCATGCTGACGACGGGTAGAAATCCTGATAATGCAGGTCGTTTTCTGGATTATCTGAGCACGGACGATGCGCAGAATATTTACGCAAGCTACGGTTTTATCAAGGGTTCTGCAGAAGATCTGAAGTTGAAGCCGATTCCGGGAAAATAAGCGCTTCAAAACCTCATCTGTCAGCAGGGAGGCCTAATATGGGGTGCTGTATTTCAGCATACACTTTGAATTTATAGATTATGCCAGGGATGGCTTGAAATCTATTTTTGTCTCTTATGCCGCCCCAAGGTCTGTTAATTTGCCAATTGCGAGATAAATGCACTACTATTGTCGGCTTAGCGCTCCCTTGAGCCGACCACCCTTTATCACATCATTTTCGCTGCATAATGTGACCCCAAAGAGAGAGAAAAAATGAATAAATTCAATCGCCGAGATTTTATTAAATATATGGCCGCCGGCTCTGCTGCAGGTGCGGCTGGCCTGGCTTTACCCAGCCTGATGGGGCGTGAGCGTATGGCGCAAGCTGCGGCCGATTATTACGATGTGCCGATGCAGGGCGATGCACGTATCCTGCATATCACCGATGTTCACGGGCAATTGTTCCCGGTGTATTTTCGCGAGCCTAATGTGAACCTGGGCCTGGGCGGGGCGTTTGATCGACTGCCGCATGTGGTAGGAAAGAGACTTCTGGAGCGCGTTGGCTATGAAGAAAATAGCCGCGAATCCTATGCCTACACCTATCTCGATTTTGATAATGCGATGAAAAAATATGGTCGCATGGGTGGTTTTGCGCACGTGAAAACCTTGCTTGACCAATTGCGCGATTCGGCGGGTGGCAAGCAAAACACCCTGACTCTGGACGGTGGCGATTTGTGGCAGGGTTCGGCAACGGCACTGTGGACGCGCGGCGTGGATATGGTTGAGGCGTCTAATATTCTCGGCCTGGATGTGATGGTCGGTCATTGGGAGTTCACCTATAAAGAGGACGAAGTACTAAATAATGTGGCACTGTTTAAGGGCGATTTTATTGGCCAGAATGTGCGCGTTAAGGATGAATCTTTGTTCGAAGATGCATACCCCGCACTAGTTGAGAAATACGATGGTCGTGGTTTGTTTGACGAGAGCACCGGCCATGCTTTCCAGCCTTATGTGATTAAGGAAGTCAATGGTGCGCGTATTTGTATCGTTGGGCAGGCTTTCCCGCGTACCGCGAATGCCAACCCGCAGGAATTTTTCCCGGACTGGTCTTTTGGCTTACGCGAAGACGACATGATCGCATTGGTCGAGCAAATTCATGCCGATGAAAATCCGGATGCGGTGGTGTTGCTC
This sequence comes from Gammaproteobacteria bacterium, assembly GCA_030590945.1. Taxonomy (GTDB): domain Bacteria; phylum Pseudomonadota; class Gammaproteobacteria; order Arenicellales; family Poriferihabitantaceae; genus JAAELZ01. Next base: position 10,056 of record JAUVBY010000002.1, read on the forward strand.
TCGCACAATGGCATGGATGTAGATTTGAAAATGGCTGAGCGTATTCCGGGCCTGAACGCCGTATTTGGCGGGCATACGCACGATGGCATGCCCAAACCGGTTGAAGTGCCGAACGTCAGTGGTGGCACCTGCCTGGTAACCAATGCAGGCTCGCACGGAAAATATGTGGGGGTGATGGATTTTGGCTTTAGCGATGGTAAGGTTAATATGAACTACAAAATGTTGCCGGTGTTTGAGGACATGCTGGAGAAAGATAAGGAGATGGATGCCTACCTGAATCAGATGATGCAAACTACTTACGATGAGGATGTTGTGGAAAGTCGCCGCAGTGAATTTTACTTCAACGCTGATCGCGTCGGAAAATCGTATAAAGACATTCTGGATGAAAAGCTGGCCATTGCGGGCGAGACGTTGTACCGCCGCGGTAACTTCATGGGCACCTGGGATCAGGTGCTGTGTGACGCACTGAACGATGAATACAAATCCGATATGTCTTTGTCCGCGGGTGTACGCTGGGGAACCACTGTGCCCAAAGGTGAGTGGATTACCATGGGTGACATGATGACCCAATGCGCGATCACTTATGGTGAAACCTACGTGCGTGATATGCAGGGTGCTGAAATCGTAACCATGCTCGAAGGTATCGCGGGCAACCTGTTTGACAAGGATCCGTATTTACAGTCGGGTGGTGACATGGTGCGCGTGGGCGGGCTTGATTTTACGATTGAGCCAGGCAAAGACGAGAACCGTTTGAGTGATATTCGCTTCAACAAAACCGGTGAAGCACTGGATCCGCAGAAAATGTATTCGGTTTCGGGTTGGGCTACGGTTGGTGCGGCACCGGAAGGGCGATTAATCTGGGATATCGTACGCGATTATATTTTGCGTGCACGGGACGAGAATAAGGTGCTGAATCTCAAATATATCAACACGCCCAAACTGGTGGGTATGAATGACAATCCTGGCCTGGCGGACTATATTGGCGAGACGGGGTAAGCCTGCCCTTGCCGGGAAACGATATTACGACTCGAAGTGCAGGGTGGATAAGCCGCGCGCATCCACCATTTCGTCGTCGATTATTGGTGGATACGCCTGCTGCTTATCCACCCTACCCATACCCTGGGGCTGAGTCGAGGTTCTAAAAAATGGTGGGAACCGACAGGGAAATAGATTTCTATCTGGATTTCACCTCTCCTTACGCGTATTTAGCGTCAACACAAATTGATGCGCTGGCCGAAAAATTTGGCTATACCGTTATCCGGCGCCCATTTCTAATTGGTGCCACGTTCAAAACTACCGGGCGAAAACCCCTTATTCAGCATCCGCTGGTGTGGGAATATAGCCTGCACGATGTTCAGCGTACTGCACGAATGCTTGGGCAATCGATTAATATCCCGGTTAAATTCCCCATTCTTAGCGTCAAACCCGGTCGTCTTTTTTACTATTTTCAGGAGCGGGATGGCGATCAGGGGGTGGCAAAAGAATTTGCTTCAGCCGTGTTTCAGGCCTATTTCGTTGAGCAAAAGGATATTACGGATAATCATGTCCTGGGGCAGATTTGCGCTGCATTTGGCCTGGATGAAGCGGACGTAGGCGAGATCGTAAAATCTGCCGGGATGAAGGTCCGCTTCAAAGCAGAAGTCGATGCAGCGATACAACGTAATGTGTTCGGTGCGCCGACGTTTATTGTCAGAAACGAAATGTTCTGGGGTGTAGACAAGCTTGATCAGTTAGGGAAATGGCTTGAGACCGGTGGATGGTAGCGCGACCTGGGTATTATTGCTCCGTGTCGCGCTGGCTGGTAGACTGCAGCCATTCTAATCCTTTTTGATATCTCTATGCGAACCCGATCTGTTTTGATGCGTATCCCCGGCCTGGTGACAATACTGAGTCTGTTGCTGCTGAGTGCCTGCGCCAGTACAGATCTGAAGCCGAAACTGGTCAGGACAGAATCCGTTGATTTCCAGAAATCATTTAGCGAAATGTCGTTCAAGGTGTTGCCAGCGGAAGAACGCGTTCGTCTTAAAATTGATGGTACAGACTCCAGGTTTGGTTTTACCGGTGGCGCCAGCCATTACGAGGCACTCGTTTTGCCTGACCTGGTGAAGCCGTACATCCTGCAGATTGATAGCGAAGTTGTCAGGGGCGGACTGGGCCATCCCGGCACGCTGTTTTTTCCGGTGGTGACCTTCCTTGATGAAAAAAAAGAATGGCTTAAAACCTTTGACGCTTTACCCTACGTCGTTCAAAAACCCTTCGGTAGCGCCAACTACATGACGGTATCGCTACAGATCAGCGATGAACTGGCTGCCGCGCATTATATTGTCATCCATACGCAGGATGACAAATTGAACAAGGCCATAGGTTACTTTGAAGGCGAGGCTATACTGCAATCCAGTGGATTCAGTACCATGATGACCGCTCCGGTTGAAAAACCACGATATCGCTATGAATTTGCTCCGCTGGGGTGGGTGCGTCTTAAAGCATCCCTGCCATCAGGGCACAATACAAAAGTATCTACGCAGTATTAGCTTTAGGGCTACCAGGCTATGTTCCGGCCTGGTTGTTCTGCGCCTGCTGCAGGGTTTCCCGCCAGCGCTGATATGTGGGTGAGGTCTTATAAGCTTCTGCAAGCACATATTCCAGTACGCCGCGTAATCGATAGAGCCTGACGACGGAATCAATTCTAAACACCTCTTTGCCGTCACGATCGAAAAAGACCAGCGTGGGCGTGTCGAATATTCCCAGTTCCTGCGACCATTTTCGCGCGGTAGAGCGTTTTCCTTCCGGAGTCAGAACCCTTTGATCTGACCACATATCCAGCTGTACTGCTTCAAACTGTCCAAGCAGTTTGCGGGTGGCGTCATCTTCCACCGGGTCCGAATGCAGGATATCGCAGGCGTGGCAGTTCTGGCGTTCAAAAAATACCACCAGCGGGGCCTGTGCAGAAAAGCGGCTTCGATCTAAACCATACGGTGGCTGCATAAAAAAATCCTGTTCGTTCATGTCCGCCAGGTCGAACTTGGGCGGTGGATTAGCGCGGGCCATGTAATCTCGATAGGATTCTGCCTTGTAATAGCCCTCGACCACGTATTTCAGCGCCCCCCTGAATTTGTAAGGAGGATGGTAGCCGCGTAGACGCAGGGCTTCTGTGCCGTCTTCGGTATAAAATATGAGGGAAGGCGTAAAGTCGGTTTGTTCAAATTCGGCGAGGGATTTTTCTTCAAGTTCGTTGCCGTCGAAATCGGTTACGATGCGGTTCCCCCAGATGTCTAGCGCAATGACATCAAAATTCTGGCGCGTGTAGTTCACAATATCCTGTTCTTTTTCGAAGTTCACTTCGAGCAGGGCTTCGCAATACGCACAGTGAGTTTGCCCAAAGTATAAGATGATGCCTTTTTTTCCTTTTGACTTAGCCTGTGCCAGGTCGTTTGGAAGATTAAGAAAGGTTTCGCTAAACCAGGCAGGGTGCTCATTATCAGTAAGGCGGGGCGCATCATCGATGAAAGGGGTATCAATGGATTTGCCGAAGTTCAGCTCAAAGTTCGCTGAAACAAGTGGTTCAGCCGCATAAGCAGGCGCTGTTAGGCTGAGATGGAGACACGCAAACAGAGCGCTAAGCAGGCTTAGTGTGTATTGCAAGTGGGCAATCAGGTTGTGAGAATGAGCCTGATTATGAAGCAAGGCGCTGACTTGCGCAAAGTAAGGGCGAAAATGTTCCGTGATTTATCGATTTTCGATTTTAAACACAAATGCCGCAGAGAAAACAAAATGTCTGTTTTCTGTTTCCTCTGTGCCAAATCTAATCGTTAATACCGGTCCGGGTCAGTCGTCCATGATGCCCAGGATATGCAGCAAGGAGGTAAACAGATTAAAAATCGAAACAAACAGGGTTACCGTGGCGTTAATGTAATTGGTTTCACCGCCATGTACGATCGCACTGGTCTGGTACAGAATCAGGCCGGACATGAGCATAATAAACATCGCGGAAACCGCTAGCGACAGCATCGGCATTTGAAAGAAAATGGCGCCAAGCCCCATCAGAAACCCCACCAGGATACCCGCCATCAGCATGCCACCCATGAAAGAAAAATCTTTGCGTGAGATTACTGCATAAGCGGACAGGGCAACGAAAATCGCTCCGGTACCACCCATTGCCGTCATGACAATGCTATTACCATTGGGGAGATTGGTCATATACAGACTCACGATCGGGCCCAGAGTAAGCCCCATGAAACCTGTCAGGGCAAATACAAACAGTAGACCGAGCGCGGAATTACTGAACTTTGAAGTCAGAAACAGCAAGCCGAAATAGCCGATAAGGGTCGGTACGATGCCCATCGGCGGCCAGTTCATAGTCATAGAAAGACCGGCCATTGCTGCGCTGAACAATAGCGTCATTGAAAGTAGCAGGTAGGTATTCTTCAGCGTGGAATTGATTACAATTTCACGCGATTGTACGGACCCGCTCGAGTCGATAATTCTAGCCATGATTTCTCCGGTATGTTTTTGCAGTTTGAGTAATACTTTACTTTATACGGTGTGCACCGAAAAATTCAAGTTAATTCGAAGTAATGTAGTGTATTTCTATACCCGAACCCGCCAGGGGCCTGTGCTACTTTTGTGATCTTTATGTTGGGGATTGGCTTGCATATCCGCTGGTAATAATTATTCAACTAAAGTTGCCCCTCCAAATTGGTATAGTTTATAATTTATGTGGTATATAAAATATCTATTAAATTAAATTCTAATATGAGGTGTTCAATTGGCTGATCGGCGATTACAAGTTTTTACCACTGTGGCACGGCTTTTAAGTTTCACCAAGGCTGCCGAAACGCTTCATATGACGCAACCTGCGGTTACGTTCCAGATTCGACAGTTGGAAGAATATTTCAACGCGCGATTATTCGACCGTACGCATAATCGAATCACGCTCACTGAAACAGGTGAGCTGGTGCAAACCTATGCGGATCAGATTATCGAGAAATACAAGGAAATGGACAATGCCGTACGCACCTTGACGGGCGAGGTGCAGGGGCCACTGGTCATTGGTGCGAGTACTACGATTGGCGATTACGTCATCCCGGAAATTCTCGGCGAGTATCAGCGTAGTTTTCCGGATGTGACCATTCGGCTGAATATTTCCAATACCCAGGGTATTATTTACATGGTCGAGAACAATGAAATCGATATCGGTATCGTTGAAGGCCCGGTAGGAAACAAAAACCTGACCACCGAAGTCTGCTGGTACGATGAGCTGGTATTGGCCTGTGCGCCCGATCACCCGCTGGCAAAAAAATCGAAAGTCAAAGTTGGCGATATCATCGAATTCCCGTTTATCGGGCGTGAGGAGGGTTCCGGTACGCGCGGCGTATTTACCCACTACATTGAGTCGCACGGAAATTCTGCCGATAGTTTGAATCGTATCCTTGAATTTACCAGCCCCGAGTCAATCAAGGCAGCAGTGGGCGCAGGTCTGGGTGTGACGGTTCAGTCTATCGCGACCTTACAAAAAGAAGTTCAACTGGGCTTGTTAGCGACGATTCCACTTGATCCGCCTCTTAACCGACCATTTTCTCTGGTGTATCAGCGGCAGAAGTTTCGCGTTCAGGCGATGGAAGAATTTCTGCAGTTTGCGCAGACGCACTGCGAGAAACGTAAGAAGAAAAAATAAGCAGCTTTACATTATCACTGTCGGAACATAAGGCCTGTACGCGTGTTGATCCCCCAAAAGAGTAAAAATTCCTCGCGGACATCTCGTCTGGAGGAGACGGCGGATATAGCGGCGCAGCTTCCGGATGAAGCGCTGGCAACACTGCATGAATTCGCCGGTTTCCTGGCGAATAAATATCCGCCGGAAGCAGTAGCGCCTGCCGAGATTGTCCCCATTCCCCGCCCCGAGAAAGAGGGTGTTATTCCTGCCATCAAGCGTTTGTCGAAAACCTATCCGATGCTGGATAAAAAAGTGTTATTCGAACAAACTTCGGCCGCCATGAGCGCGCATGTATTGAAAGAAGTGCCGACTGAAGAATCAATAGACCGGCTCGAAACCGTGTTTCGCAGGGAATACGATGATTATTTGGCAAAATCAGCTGGAAAGGACGAATAACAGCGGTTACGCCCCGACTCGGCCTGTCAGGTTGCCAGCCAGTCAAAGCGATTAAGCTTCGAGTGGATTTAGTGAATATAGCTTGATAATCACCGCGGTGCGCTCTACGATAAAGGGATGGCTTATCTTGGACGCAAGCGCAATAAATCTGGACTCGATCGTGACGGTTATCGCCCGAACGTGGGAATCATTGTGTGCAATCAGGCTTGCCAGGTACTGTGGGCGCGCCGTGTGCGTCACGATGGCTGGCAATTCCCTCAGGGGGGGGTCGAATACAAGGAATCGCCGCGTGAAGCCGCCTATCGTGAATTGTACGAAGAAGTAGGTTTATACCCGCATCATGTTCGCCTGCTAGGCACCACTGAAAAGTGGTATCGCTATGATGTGCCTAACCAGTCCCGTTTTGGTAATCGTTTTCGTGGCCAGAAGCAGCAGTGGTTCTTGTTTCATCTGACCGGTGAAGAGAATGATATTCAACTGGATAAAAGCGCCAAACCTGAGTTTGATGGCTGGTGCTGGGTTGATTACTGGCATCCTCTGGAAAATATAATCGCGTTTAAAAAAGAAGTGTATCGCGAAGCTCTGCTGGAACTGGAGCCCGTGATGCAGGCCGCTTTCCTGAAATCCTGACGAACGTCATTCTGGAATGGATAAAGTCGAGTCGATTAACGTATTGGGCGAACCGCTGGGTTTGTGCGGTGATGATCCTGTTACGGGTTTCTTTCGAGATGGAATGTGTAATACCTGTGAAGAAGACGCGGGGTCTCACACCGTCTGCATCGAAGTAACGACCCGATTCCTTGAGTATTCACGCTTTAAGGGCAATGATTTATCAACACCGATGCCGGAGTTCGGTTTTCCGGGTTTGCGTGAAGGTGACCGTTGGTGTTTATGTGCCGCGCGTTGGATGCAGGCCTATCAGGATAAAGCGGCGCCTCGAGTTTTTTTGATGCGAACCCATAAGCGTGCGCTCGAGGCGGTGCCATTGGATATACTGAAGAAATTTGCGGCTGATTTAAACTAGCCCGGATATTTCATGAATTGTTCGGGCTCGAACTCTGGCCGATAAAATTTACGGTCAATATGCCTCTGTGTCGAACTTTATTTGATACGCCGGGTCTGAATGCCTAGACCCACTCGTTCACAAGGTTTTCTTCTTATGCAAATTACATTTCCCGCTGTTCGTAAGGCCTTAAGCCTGTTTCTGCTCATTGGGCTGGTTTCTTCATTCGCGCAAGCGGATAGTTCATTTCGTGATCTGCGCGGCAATATTACCTCGTTTGAGGCGCAGCAATCACCCGGCCAATGGACAGTCGTAATGATTTGGGCTTCAGACTGTCATATTTGCAATCAGGAATCTGGTGCGTATTCAAAGTTTCATACTCAGCATGCGGGTCGGGATGCCCAAATCATCGGTATCTCTATCGATGGACAGCGGGGTAAAAAAGCGGCAGAAGCGTTTATTTCGCGTAATGGAGTGATATTCCCAAATTTGATCGCAGACGTGCAATTTGTTTCACGTTGGTATCAGGCAGAGACGGGCGAGACTTTTCGAGCCACGCCGACCTTCGTATTATTTGATCCTCAAGGTGAGGTCAGAGCCGCACAACCGGGTGCAGTTCCGCCTGATATTATTGAAGAATTCATTGCCGCGAACAGTTAAGAAGAGTGCGTAGGGGGGATAAGCCGCAGGCGCATCCACCCTACGTCTGAAGCCCCGCCTCTTTACGCCTGTTCTTTTTTTCGCAACGCTGTTATCGCCTCCACGCGTGCCCGATCAATCGCTTCTGGAATCTTTTCAGTCTTGTTCTGTGCCTGCGCTATCTTACCGGCATCAACCGCCTTCGCTGCATCAAAATAGTTTTGTAGCAGTTGAGCCTGAGGGTACGGCATATCGGGAAATTCGCCACCTCTTCCCTGTGCGTCCGCCTGACAGGCGAGCGCAAACTTCGCTACACGTCCGGGTTTTCTAAACGCATCAAGTTTTTTCAGCATCTTCAATACGGTTTGCGGGCGTAGCTCCGACAGCCGATGCATATTCAGATGCTGATCACTCATTATTTCCGCCAGACGCGTGGTTTCGTTGGGAACCCGGTAGCGTTCCGACATTTGAGTGACCAGGGGCACCCCCGCTGCTTCGTGCCCGGGGTGTGAGGGTAATCTGAAATTTGGTGTCAGCGCTTTACCCAGATCGTGCGTTAAGGCGGCATATTGAACATCCAGGTCGTCGCTTAACTGACGTGCGCGGTCGACCACCATCATGACGTGGTCCCCGGTATCAATTTCCGGGTGATAGTGTGGTGTTTGGGGAACGCCAAACAAAGCATCTAATTCCGGGAATATACGCTTGAGCGCGCCGCATTGGCGTAAGGTAGTGAAAAATACCGATGGTTTTTCAGCCTTTAAAGCGGCTTGTAATTCCTGCCAGACGCGTTCAGCTACCAACGCATCTACTTCACCATTTTTAACCATTTTAAGCATAAGCTTAAGCGTGGGATCGGCAATGCCAAATCCCATCGGCCCAAAGCGTGCGGCAAAACGCGCTGTACGCAAAATACGTACGGGGTCTTCGCTAAAGGCATCGGATACATGGCGCAGCGTCCCTGAATCAATATCTGCCTGACCGTTATAAGGGTCAATCAGCTCTCCATTTGGGGCCCGGGCAATCGCGTTAATGGTCAGATCGCGACGTTGTAAATCTTGTTCCAGAGTCACATCTTCGCTTGCATAGATGGTAAAGCCTTTATACCCTCTACCTGACTTGCGTTCGGTGCGGGCAAGCGCGTATTCTTCTTTGCTGTCCGGATGCAGAAATACGGGGAAATCCCGGCCAATGGGTGTGAAACCCAGCTCAAGCATTTTATCGGGCGTGCTGCCGACTACAACCCAGTCGTGATCAATAACCGGCAACCCGAGCAGTTCATCGCGCACGGCACCACCAACCAGATAACAATCCAGATTTTGTTCAGGAGCAGATGCGGACATTTAGAGTAATGGTATTCAAGACAATTTCCAAAGCAGGCGTAGCGTTGATTTTATCAGTGCTGCTAAGCGGCTGCCAATCAATTGGATATTATTCACAGGCGGTGTCGGGTCAGATCAGTATCTGGGCACACCAGCGTGATATTGAGGCGGTATTGTCCGACCCGTCTGTAGATACACAGACCCGGGCGCGACTGCAGATCGCTCTTCGGGCCCGTGAATTTGCCAGCCACACGTTAAAGCTGCCGCAAAATGAATCCTATTCGCGCTACGTTGACCTGGAGCGAGATTATGTTATCTGGAATGTGGTGGCGACACCGCTCTATTCCGTGGATGCGGTGCAATCGTGCTTCCTAATCGTAGGCTGCGTGAGTTACCGTGGTTATTATCACAAGGAAGCAGCGCTTGAGCATGCACAACAGCTAAAGGACGATGGGCTGGATGTGTATGTTGGAGGCGTGAGCGCTTATTCAACTTTAGGCTGGTTTGATGATCCCTTATTGAGTTCGATGCTGGCGCGTTCGGATGCTGCAATTGCGGGCCTGATATTCCATGAACTTTCGCACCAGCGCATCTATATAAAAAATGATACCCGCTTTAATGAATCCTTTGCGACCGCTGTAGAGCGGATTGGGTTACGACAATGGGCGACGGCACAGGGCGAAAATCAGAATCTCGAAGAGTATCTTGCGCTACAGAAAAAGCGCAATGATGTGGTTCAGCTGGTGCTTAGGCAGCGTGAGCAAATGCGTAAAGCGTATTTAGATAATGTATCGGCTGGTGACGAAAAACTCACACTGGTGAAGCAGGCACAATTTGAAATTCTCAAAAAGCGCTATACAGAACTAAAGCTATCTGGAGGCGGTACGCTCGGTTACGATCGATTTTTCGCCTCAGAGTTAAACAATGCTTCGCTGGCGTTGTTTGGTGAATACCATGGTTGGGTAGATGCATTTGAACGACTGTTTGAAGACAGCAATCAAAATTGGGCAACCTTTTATCAGGCGGTAAATCGCCTGTCAAAAAAGCGAAAAGTTGAACGTGATCAGGCGCTACGATTGTTATCAATATAAACTATTGATGCGCTATCTATTAATGATTGGTCTGCTAGCACCATTAATGCATAGGATTGCGTTGCGCCGGAACCGGGCCTTCAGGGCGCTTTATCCCGCGCGTTAAATTCGACCATACGCGTAATTGAGCGTGCGGCCTGCTGCATAACGGTTTCGTCGATGGTGATTTCATTGCTGCCCGTTTCAAGGGTGTGTTCAAGGCGTGGCAGATCGTTCATTTTCATCCACGGGCATTCGGCGCAGCTTTCACACATTGCGCCTTCGCCTGCATTGGGTGCTGCAATGAACGTTTTGCCCGGCGCGACCTGTTGCATCTTGTGAAAAATTCCGCGTTCGGTCGCGACAATAAAGGTATCTGCGTCCATGTCACGCGCAGCATTGATGATTTGTGTGGTCGAACCTACGACATCTGCCAGCGCGATAACCGGCCCCGGGCTTTCGGGGTGTACCAGCACTTTTGCATCAGGTTTGTGTTGCTTGAGCGCTTGCAGGGCGGTGGCCTTGAAATCTTCGTGTACGATGCACGACCCTTGCCACAGAACCATATCAGCACCCGTTTCTTTTTGCACGTAGGCACCGAGGAATTTATCCGGCGCCCAGAGGATTTTTTCGCCTTTGTCCGAAAGATGCTTCACCAGGTCCAGCGCGATAGAGGAGGTGGCCACCCAGTCTGCGCGGGCTTTTACTTCCGCGCTGGTGTTGGCGTACACTACTACGGTGCGATCCGGGTGCTGGTCGCAGAATTGATTAAAGTCATCGGCAGGGCAGGCGAGATCCAGCGAACACTCAGCCCGTGTTTCAATCATCAGCACGCGTTTTTCAGGGCTCAGGATTTTAGCGGTTTCACCCATGAATCGAACGCCGGCCACAATGACTGTGTCCGCATCACTATTGAGGCCGAAGCGTGCCATTTCCAGCGAATCGCCGACAAAACCGCCGGTTTCTTCAGCCAGGTCCTGCAGTATGGCATCGACATAATAGTGAGCGACGAGCACGGCATTTTGCGATTCGAGCAGTTGTTTGATATGAGCGATGGTTTTTAGCTGTTGCGCATCGGAAAGTGGTGCACTGCGCGCCCGTTCTGCGTCAATTGCGAGATCGCGAATCGTATCCTGACGATCATGGGGTGTAGAAATGTTTAAACTCATCGTGGTTTCTTTAGCCTGGGTTATGCTGAGGTCTCGCTTTAATATTAAATATGGGAATAAATTTGGTATTGGCAATAGTCCGGCTTCATTTTCCGGAATTGTTTAAATCAATTTTACTTTCCTTACCATTGAGCAGTCGATTAATGTTCTCACGGTGCCGCCAAATTAAAAAGCCGGCAATAATTCCGGCAAGCGTAACGTAGGCCAGGACAGGTTTGACCAGCATCAGGATAAGCGGCGCTGCAGCGGCGGCAACCAGGGCGGCGAGCGAGGAGTATTGGGTTAGAAATGCAACCACAAACCAGATACAAACCAGGAAAAATACCGATAGGGGGCTGATCGCCAATAATACGCCGCCCGCGGTTGCCACGCCTTTGCCGCCTTTAAATTTATAGTAGACCGGGTACAGGTGTCCAAGAAATGCGGCCAGACCCACCAATGCAACCAGTACCGGGGTGCCCCCTGCCAGTTGGATAACGACTACCGGTAAAAACCCTTTGAAGATGTCGCCCAGCAAGGTCAGAATGGCGGCCATTTTATCGCCTGAGCGCAATACGTTGGTGGCCCCCGGGTTGCCGGATCCAACATTTCGCGGGTCTTCCAGACCTTTGAGTCTGGAAATGATGATGGCGCTGGAGATTGAGCCAACCAGGTAGGCGATGAACAACGCGACGATGGAAAGGAAAAAGTTGATCATAAAAGAATAGGCTGATGTCTCCGGATGTTATCGACTAAACTAGGTACCAGTCGGCCGATATATTCTACTCAAAACAGCGATGGACGACATTATCAATTTTACTGTAGCACATGGACATAATCTATCTTCATGATTTAGCGATCGATTGCGTGATTGGCGCGTGGGACTGGGAGCGGGAAATTACGCAAACGGTGTACGTCGATCTCGACATGGCCTGGGATATTTCCAAAGCAGGCGATAGTGACGAGCTTGAAGATACACTGAGTTATAAAGATATTTCCATTGCGGTTTCAGAGTTGGTGGTTGATCGAAAATTTAAACTGGTTGAGGCGATGGCGGTTGAAATAGCTGCCTTGCTGCAGGGTCGTTTTAATGTGCCCTGGTGTCGAGTAAGAATTAACAAGCGTGGTGCGGTCAGTAGCGCGCAGGACGTGGGCGTGATCATTGAGCGCGGCCGAAAATGACCTTGCTGGCCTTGAGTGTGGGCAGCAATTTAGAAAGGGAAAAGCATATTCGCTTTGCATTGGATGCCTTGCATAGCCTTTTGGGTAAGCTTGATATTTCGCCGGTATACGAAACCCGGGCGCTGGGTTTTGACGGACCGGATTTTTATAATCTGGCGGTGGTGGCGCATACTTCGCTTAGGCTCGATTCCCTGCTTGAAAAACTGCACCGGATTGAGCATGATGCAGGGCGGGTACGCAACGGCAAAGGATTTAAGAGTCGTATACTTGATATCGATATACTTCTGTTTGGTGATGCAAACTTGCGCGAAGAAGGGCGAAACATACCGCGCGATGAAATTGATCACGCGGCCTATGTGCTAAAGCCGCTGGCCGAGGTGCTGCCCGATATGCGGCATCCGGTATCCGGGCAGCGTTTTAAAATATTGTGGGCTAATTTTCACGGCGACCCTCTGGCCCTGAAGCGTATCGAATTTGATCTTCGTAGTTTCAATGGAGCCTAAGCATTCGGGCTTGAGCCGGGTACAGTGTCAGCTGCTGGAAAAGGGTCTGGACCAGCTGGAACTGGAGTTATCCGAAGCGGCATTAGCGGCGATAAAACAGCATTTAGCATTGGTGCAAAAGTGGCGTACTAAAATAAACCTGATATCAATTGCTGAGCCGGGCGAGTTGATTACGCATCACGCGCTCGATAGTCTGGCGTTATTGAAGCATGTTGAACACAGCAGGCAGCTACTGGATATCGGCACCGGCGCAGGTTTTCCGGGGATGCAGTTCGCAGCGGCCAGGCCTGGCATTCACGTAAGTTTGCTCGACAGCCGGCGCCGTCGAATTGAGTTTCTGCGTATGGTAAATGCACAGATCGGGCTGGAAAACACCTCGTTTATATGTGCGCGAGTTGAAGAAGTTGCACGAGTGACCGGCATGGTGCCAGAAAATTCGGCGCGCCCGCCGCATTCGGATGTGCAGACACCTGCAAAATTTGATACGCTCGTTGCCCGCGCGGTTACGACGCTGGACCAGTTGGTAAAGTTGACCGCTTCGCTACGTTTTTCAGGGCAGCGCCTGGTTGCCATGAAAGGTCGGTATCCATCTGAGGAACTTGAAGTACTAAATCGAGAATTCGCCGGTCAAATTGATTCGGTGTCGGTCGAAGCGCTAAAAGTTCCTGGTCTGAATGCAGAGCGCCACGCGGTGATCATTAAATTCGTTTAAACATTAGAGAATAGCCAGGAGCCTGTCGGACTTAACATGTATTGCTCAAAACCCACGAATATCGATAAACTCAGCCAAGTCCCACAGACTCCTGGCATATGACTGCTCGCATCATAGCCGTAACTAATCAGAAAGGTGGCGTTGCAAAGACCACGACTGCGGTAAATCTACTCGCAGCGATTGCCCGTAGAGGCAAGCGCTGTCTGTTGGTGGATATCGACCCGCAGGGCAATGCCAGCGTGTCCAGTGGTGTGAACATTAACCGTCTGGAGCAGGGGATTTACGAGGTGTTACTGGGCGATGCCAATATTGATCAGGCGATCGTAGCCTCGGCTGATCTGTATGATATTTTGCCCGCCGCCCCTGATCTCGCAGGAGCGCAGGTCGAGCTGTTGGAATTCGAAGACAAGGACTATCGCCTGCGCGATGCGCTCGCGCAAGTGGTTGATCAATACGATGTAATACTGATTGACACACCACCTTCGCTAAACGTATTGACCATCAACGCGCTGGCAGCGGCAACCGATGTTTTGATTCCAGTACAATGTGAGTATTTTGCTCTGGAAGGTTTGAGCGGGCTTATCACCACGATGGGCATGGTGCGTACCGCCTTGAACCCGGAGCTCAAGATTCTGGGGGTGGTGCGCACCATGTACGATGGGCGAAACACATTGACGATTGAAGTATCCAGGCAATTAAACAAACATTTTCGTGAAAAAGTATTTAAAACCCTGATACCGCGTAATATAAGATTAGCCGAAGCACCGAGCCACGGAAAATCCGCGCTCGACTATGATCTTTATTGCAAAGGCTCAATGGCATATATTGCTCTGGCTAATGAAATTTTAGGACCTACAAATGGCAAACACAAAACACACAGCGACGAAAAACGCCTTGAACGAATCCCCGTTGAACAAACCCGTGGTGAACAAGCCAAGGGCAAAAAAAGCAAGATTGGGGCGTGGGCTGGACGCTTTACTCGGCGGAAGCACGCGCAGTAACAAAGATGCGGCACCAATGGTTCATGGTGTGCCCGCAGACCGCCTGGAAATGCTGCCGGTAGAATGGCTGCAACGCGGCGAATATCAGCCGCGTACTAATATGGATGAAGAAGCCTTGCAGGATTTGGCGGCTTCTATCCGCACTCAGGGCATAATACAGCCCATACTGGCACGTGAGTTGGCGCCGCGACAATATGAGATTATCGCCGGGGAAAGACGCTGGCGCGCAGCTCAGATCGCGCAACTCAATGAAGTGCCGGTTATTGTCAGGAAGGTTGAGGATGAAGAGGCCATTGCGGTTGCCCTGATCGAAAATATTCAACGTGAAGACTTGAGTGCGCTGGAAGAAGCGCGAGGTATATCCCGCTTGCTCGAGGAGTTTGGACTGACGCATCGCGAGGCAGCCAGCAGTATTGGGCGTTCGCGCACTGCGGTGACCAATTTGTTGCGCTTACTGGCATTACACCCTGATGTGCAGGCTATGCTGGAGCAAAAGTTATTTGATATGGGCCATGCGCGTACTTTGTTGAGCGTGCCTGAGCAGGACCAGGTTCGAGCTGCACACGCCATCGTCAAAGGCCAAATGTCGGTACGGCAGGCTGAGTTGTGGGTAAAAAGATTTCTGGAAACCATGGATGCGCCAAAAAAACAAAAAATCGTTCCAGGCGCCGATATATTACGTCTGGAAGATTCACTGGCCAATACCCTGGGGGCGAAAATCAAAATACAGGATGCCGGAGGAAAAGGTAAGTTGTTGATTCATTACCATTCCCTGGATGAACTTGATGGCATCATTGCCAGGATTGAGTCTGGAAAGTAAGCTCTATAATGCTGTCTACAATAGCCTGAAATACGATTATTTATGTATTAATCGTAAACCACCTTGAAATACTTATATAAATTCGTTGACCGCTCCACATAGATTTTTTTATAATCGGCGCCCTCTGATTAAGCATGTCCGGTAAATTATCGGGCTGCTTTAAGCAGGTGATGCTGGCGCAGCTTGGTCTATTGCTTGTAAGCGCGTTGGTATTAAGCCTCGTTTTTAGCTTGAACCATGGGCTGGCTAGTGCTTTTGGTGCCAGTTTGGCGATGTTTAACACCATCCTGGCCAGGCGAAGCATCGTAAAGGCAAGTGAATTGGCCTATACACAGCCAGATGTGGTCATGTTGCCGGTTTTTTCCGGTCTGGTGCAACGTTTGATTGTGTTTGCGGCCGGGTTTGCGGGGGGCGTGTTGCTATGGGGTTTATTACCTCTGCCAATACTGGCGGGTTTTGCACTGACCCAATTTGGATATCTTGCTTGTAGAGAATCCTGAATATACAATGCTGTATGGTTTTTCATACAGATACTAGATACAGATTAAGAAACTTTTTGAAAATTTATGTCTTCTGAAGCAACACTAACTTCTTCGGCTTATATCAAGCATCACTTGACGAACTTGACCTATGGTCGGCACTCCGATGGTAGCTGGGGTATCGCGCATGGTGCAGATGAAATCAAAGAAATGGGCTTCTGGGCGATCCATCTGGATACTATGTTCTGGTCAATTTTGCTGGGTGTGCTGTTTTTGGCGGTTTTTAGAAAAGTAGCTAAAAACGTGGTAGCCGGCGTGCCCGATGGCATGCAAAATTTCGTAGAATGGATTATCGATTTCATCGATGAAAATGTACGCGGTTCCTTTACGGGCAAAAATGATCTGGTCGCGCCACTGGCGTTGACGCTGTTTTGCTGGATTCTGTTAATGAATGTAATGGATCTGATTCCGGTAGACGTGATTCCGATGCTCGCTCAGTTAATCGGTATTCCCTATATGAAGGTGGTGCCGAGTACCGACCCGAACGCCACGTTTGCGATGGCCATCGGTGTTTTTGTGTTAACGATTTATTACAGCATCAAGATCAAGGGTGTTAGCGGCTTCGCGGCTGAGTTGACTATGCAGCCCTTTGAATCTAAAAATATCGTACTCAAGCTGCTGTTTATCCCGATCAACTTCATCCTTGAGTTTGTATCGCTGATTGCCAGGCCGATCTCACACTCCTTGCGTTTATTCGGTAACATGTACGCAGGCGAAATGATTTTTATCCTGATCGCGATTATGTTTTCGGGCGGTTTGTCGGTCGTTGCAGTCGCAGGCGGGGGCTTACAACTGGTATGGGCTATTTTCCATATCCTTATTATTACGCTGCAAGCGTTTATTTTTATGGTTTTGACGATCGTCTATCTTGACATGGCGCATCAGCATCACTAAAAAGATAAACGAGCTGTCAGGCAGATTTTTATTTTTTAACTTTTATTTATTCCGGAGATAACAATGGAACAAGCATTACTTTATATCGCGGGCGCTATCATGATGGGTCTGGGTGCATTGGGCGCTGCTGTAGGTATCGGCATCCTGGGTGGCCGCTTTTTAGAAGGCGCAGCACGTCAGCCTGAGCTGATCCCGATGCTGCGTACGCAATTCTTCATCGTAATGGGCCTGGTTGATGCGGTGCCGATGATTGCGGTAGGTATTGCGATGTACGTATTGTTCGCGGTAGCGGCTTAATCAGCCTCTTCGTTTGAAATCGATACGATTTCTGGATTCGAACTAATACGCAGGTACACACATGAACATTAATCTTACTCTGATAGGTCAGCTGATCACGTTTATCGTGTTTGTCTGGTTCTGTAAGCAGTACGTCTGGACGCCGATCATCAATGCGTTGGCGGAACGCCGTACCACTATCGCCGATGGCCTTGCGGCCGCGGATAAAGGTCAGGCTGCGCAGGCTGAAGGTGAAATTCAGGCGGGTAAGCTGGTTGAAGAAGCCAAAGGTCAGGCGGCTGAGATTCTGAATAAAGCTGAAAAGCGTGGTACGGAAATTGTCTCGGAAGCCAAAACAGAAGCCGGTGGTGAAGGCGACCGTATCCTGGTCGCAGCACGCGCTGAAATCGACACCGAGGTCAGTAAGGCAAAAGAAAGTTTGCGCGCCCAGGTGAGTGAATTGGCGGTTGCCGGTGCGCAGCAAATCTTAAAGCGCGAGGTGGATGAAAAAGCCCACGCCGATTTGCTGGATGATCTGGCTGCGAGACTATAAACACGGGTTGAACTGATGTCTGAACAAATAAGTCTGGCTCGTCCTTACGCAAAAGCTATATTTGAGCTGGCGCGTGACGCCGGTGAATATACGCAGTGGTCTGATCAGCTGGAATTGCTGGCGGTGATCGCGCAGGATGCGGGCATGATCGACGTGATCAGCCGCCCCGATGTGTCAGAGCAGCAGCTGGCTGAACTGATTATCGATGTGGCGGGAGACCAGCTGGATGAGCAGGGTCAGAACCTGGTTAAATTACTGTCACGTAATGATAGAGTGACGGTTATTGCGGATATTAATCAGCAATTTCTGGTGTTACGAGATGACGCAGAGCAGGTGATCGAAGCGCAACTTGTTACCGCTGCCGAGGTGGATGAGGCGCAAAAACAGCGCATTGAAGCAGCTCTGTCCAGCCGTCTTGGCAAGAAAATTAAACTTGAGGCAAGTGTCGACGAATCACTGATAGGTGGTGCAATCGTCAGGGCGGGTGACTGGGT
Organism: Gammaproteobacteria bacterium; assembly: GCA_030590945.1. Lineage (GTDB taxonomy): Bacteria > Pseudomonadota > Gammaproteobacteria > Arenicellales > Poriferihabitantaceae > JAAELZ01. The sequence continues at coordinate 28,321 of JAUVBY010000002.1, forward strand.
GGTTGATGGCTCGGTCAAAGCGCAGTTGCAGGATCTGATCGGTGCGATCAGTTCATAGAAACGTAAAAATAACATATTAGGAAATAGAAGCTATGTCTATTCAGTTAAATCCATCTGAAATCAGTGATCTGATTAAAGACCGAATCAAGAATTTTGAAAGCAGTGCCGAAGCGAAAACAGAAGGCACCATCGTGATGCTGACGGACGGCATTGCACGCGTTCACGGTTTATCCGAAGCCATGCAGGGGGAAATGCTTGAGTTTCCCGGTGATACCTTTGGTCTGGCCTTAAACCTGGAGCAGGATTCCGTGGGCGTGGTCATCATGGGTGATTACAAACACCTTTCAGAAGGTGATACGGTCAAGTGTACCGGTCGAATCCTGGAAGTACCTGTAGGTCGAGGCATGCTGGGTCGCGTAGTCGATGCGTTAGGCAAGCCAATAGACGGCAAAGGACCGATTGAAAACGACGGTACCTCACCGGTCGAGAAGGTGGCACCGGGCGTTATCGAGCGCCAATCGGTTGATCAACCGGTTCAAACCGGCCTGAAATCCGTTGATGCCATGGTGCCAATTGGTCGTGGTCAGCGCGAATTGATCATCGGTGACCGGCAAACCGGAAAAACGGCTGTGGCGATAGATGCGATCATCAACCAGGCCAAATCCGGTATTAAATGTATCTACGTGGCGATTGGCCAGAAAGCATCCAGTATCGCTGTGGTGGCGCGTAAGCTCGAAGAGCATGGTGCGCTGGAAAACACCATCATTGTGGCTGCTTCGGCGTCGGTTTCGGCAGCTGAACAGTATATAGCGCCGTACGCAGGCTGTGCGATGGGAGAATACTTCCGCGATCGAGGCGAAGATGCCCTGATCGTATATGATGATTTAACCAAGCAGGCCTGGGCGTATCGCCAGGTATCATTGCTGCTGCGTCGTCCTCCGGGCCGTGAAGCGTATCCGGGTGATGTATTTTACCTCCACTCGCGATTGCTGGAACGTGCTGCGCGTGTAAACGTGAACTACGTTGAGAAATTTACCAACGGTGAAGTCAAGGGTAAAACCGGTTCTTTAACCGCATTGCCAATCATTGAGACTCAGGCGGGTGACGTATCGGCCTTCGTACCAACTAACGTGATTTCAATCACCGATGGTCAGATTTTCCTCGAAACCGATTTGTTTAACGCGGGTATTCGACCGGCGATCAACGCTGGTTTGTCGGTATCTCGAGTAGGTGGTGCGGCACAAACAGGCATTATCAAGAAGCTGGGTGGCGGTATTCGCCTGGCGCTGGCTCAATATCGTGAGCTGGCTGCGTTTTCGCAATTTGCATCTGATCTGGATGAGGCAACGCGAGCCCAGTTATCGCTCGGAGAACGCGCGGTTGAATTGATGAAGCAGGCGCAATACGCACCGATGTCAGTGGCCCAGATGGCGCTGTCACTCTACGCCGTCAACGAAGGGTATTTCGATGACGTAGAGGTCAAAGACGTGGTCTCCTGGGAAGCGGCGATGCAATCCTATATCGGATCCAATTTTACAGAAATGATGGATTCAATTATCGAGAACCCCGTTTATAACGATGACGTCGCTGCCGGCCTTGCTGCCGCGCTGGACGATTTTAAAAAGAACGGCAGCGTTTAGTTGACGGGCTTTCTGAGAATCAATACGCGAGAGATATAATGGCTGGTGCTAAAGAAATACGGACTCAAATCAAGAGTATCCAGAATACGCGCAAAATTACCAAGGCGATGGAAATGGTCGCTGCGAGTAAGATGCGCCGTGCCAAGGAACGCATGGAGTTTGCACGCCCGTATGCAGAAAAAATAAAAAGCGTGGCCACGCATATGGCGCAAGCGCATTCTGAATACAAACATCCTTATTTAATTGATCGGGATATAAAACGTGTAGGCTATATTGTCGTTTCCAGTGATCGCGGATTATGCGGTGGTTTGAATATCAATGTATTTCGCCGCGCGCTCAAAGATATGAGCGAGTGGAATGATAAGGGTGTAGGAGTTGACGTAGCCATTATCGGCAGCAAAGGGTTGGCCTTTTTTAAGCGATTTAACGCCAATATTATCTCCGAGGCGACGCATCTGGGTGATGCACCGCAGCTGGAAGAAATCGTTGGCGCGATCAAGGTGATGATGAACAGGTACATGGACGGCAATATCGACCGTTTATTTGTGTCCAGTAATGAGTTTATCAATACCATGACACAAAGCCCGCAGAGTGTGCAGTTGATCCCGGCTGAGAATATTGCTGATGAAGAGCGTCAGCACCACTGGGACTATATCTACGAACCCGATGCGAAACAGGTCGTCGATGAAACTATGAATCGCTATATCGAATCATTGGTATACAAGGCGGTTGCCGAGAATTCGGCGTGTGAGCAATCGGCACGAATGGTGGCGATGAAAGCAGCGACCGATAATGCAGGTGATTTAATCGGCGATCTTGAGTTGATTTATAACAAAGCCCGTCAGACGGCTATCACCCAGGAATTGTCTGAAATTGTTGCAGGTGCAGCCGCGGTTTAGGCTTGCCTGTTAGAACTATGTTAAGTATTTTAATTTTTATACGAGGAATTTTCGAGCTATGAGTTCCGGAAATATTGTAGAAGTAATCGGTGCGGTCGTGGATGTGCAGTTTCCACGTGACGCGATTCCCAAAATTTATGATGCCCTGATGGTGGCAGATTCGGGCCTGACGCTCGAAGTCCAGCAGCAGATGGGTGATGGAGTGGCTCGTTGTATTGCAATGGGAGCCTCAGAAGGTTTGCGACGCGGCCTGGAGGTGACCAATACCGGTGCGCCGATCCAGGTGCCCGTCGGTCAGGCAACCCTGGGACGGGTTATGGATGTGCTGGGAAGGCCCATCGATGAAGCCGGGCCGGTTGAAGCCGAGCAGAAAATGCCGATTCACCGCGCGGCACCTTCATACGAAGAGCAGGCGTCGAGCGTTGATTTGCTGGAAACAGGTATCAAAGTAATCGATTTGATCATGCCAATCTCCAAAGGCGGAAAGATTGGTCTGTTTGGTGGTGCGGGTGTAGGTAAAACCGTAACCCTGATGGAGTTGATCAACAACATCGCATCCGCGCACGAAGGCCTGTCGGTATTTGCAGGCGTAGGCGAGCGTACTCGTGAAGGTAACGATTTCTACCATGAAATGACCGACGCCGGCGTAATCGATAAAGTTGCGCTGGTCTACGGCCAGATGAACGAGCCTCCCGGAAACCGTTTGCGTGTGGCGCTGACCGGCTTGACCATGGCCGAATACTTCCGTGATGAAGGCCGTGATGTACTGCTATTTATCGATAATATTTATCGTTACACACTGGCGGGAACCGAAGTTTCAGCGCTGTTAGGGCGTATGCCTTCCGCTGTAGGTTATCAGCCTACACTGGCGGATGAAATGGGCCAGTTGCAGGAACGGATCACCTCTACCAACAAAGGTTCAATCACCTCATTCCAGGCGGTCTATGTGCCGGCGGATGACTTGACTGACCCCTCACCGGCAACGACCTTTGCTCACCTTGATGCCACACTGGTATTGTCGCGTCAAATTGCAGAACTGGGGATTTATCCCGCAGTAGATCCGCTGGATTCAACCTCGCGTGTACTCGACCCGCTGGTCGTCGGTGAAGAACACTACAACACCGCGCGCGCGGTGCAGGGTATCCTGCAGCGCTACAAAGAATTGCAGGACATCATCGCGATTCTCGGCATGGACGAGCTTTCTGAAGAAGACAAACTTGACGTGGGTCGGGCTCGTAAAATTCAACGCTTTTTATCTCAGCCTTTTACGGTAGCTGAAACATTTACCGGTTCTCCGGGTAAATACGTATCGCTCAAAGAGACGCTGTCTGGTTTTAAAGCCATCGTCAACGGTGACCATGACGATCTGCCCGAACAGGCCTTCTACATGGTTGGCGGCATCGATGAAGTAATCGCAAAAGCGAAGGATATGTAATACAGGTTCATATCATGGCAACCATTAAAGTCGAAATCGTCAGCGCGGAAGAAAATATCTGGTCAGGCCGGGGTACCATGGTGTTTGCACCGGGTATCATGGGCGAGTTGGGTATTGCACCGCGCCATACGCCGCTGATTACCCAGCTTAAACCGGGTGATGTAAGGGTGCAGACCGAAGATGGAAATGAAGAATTCTTCTTTATTTCCGGTGGCATCCTCGAAATCCAGCCGGATATCGTAACCGTTCTTTCTGATACGGCGATTCGTGCAAAGGATCTGGATGAAGCCAAAGCGATCGAAGCGCAAAAACGCGCTGAGGACGCGATGAAGGATCAGGGTTCTGAAATGGATTATGCGCGTGCTAAAGCAGAATTGATCCAGATTGCAGCGCAGTTGCGTTCTATCGAGAAAATCAAGGAACTACGTAGGCGTTAGTTTTCAGCTTTCCCAGCCTGATGTCGACTAAACATGGAGCCGGGGTTTTAACCCCGGAAATGACAAATATGCGGGGTTAAAGGGCGCCTCTAATAATTCATGAATGACCATCTTAAGCCAGAAAAGCTCATTCTCTGCGTTCCAATCCTTCGCAATAGCCAGCTATTACGTGCGGACTGCGCCTTGACCTTGAACTTCTCTGATCCTAATCTGGCACATCCATAATTAATAGAGGCGCCCTAAAGTCCCGCTTCCGCGTAAGTTTAGTAACCGCCTTTGCGTGTACTTTTAGGCAAGCCGGCAATTTTACGTCCTTGCTTGCTGGGTGTGCCGGGGAACAACTGGTACATGTCCTTGCTGGAAGGCTTTTTGCCCCACACTTTGCCCATGTCTTTCATGATAGTACGTTCGTTAGGTTCGTTACCTGCATTGTCAACATGCTCGGAGTGCAAATAACGCACCACGTCCCAATGTTGTTCCGTCATTTCTAAACCATCAGCGTCCGCCATAGCCTGCGCTACGTCTTCGTTCCAGTCGCTGATTTCTATAAGGTAACCGCTCTCGTCGGTCTCCAGGGATTTTCCGTTTACTTCAATTGACATAATTGTGCCTCGTCTGAAAAATAGTGTACGAATTTTCCCTGTTTGTGAGGCCCATGTCACTTCCCCTATCGGAAAGGGAGGGCTATCCCAGATAGCCAGTATCTGGTACATTTCTGCCGCTATTCCCGCTGATTACCACTATTTCCGCTTAGGCTCCGCCTGCGCAGTCGCTTTACTAAAATAATATTTCGGATGTTGCTGAATAAAAACCTGCTAATTTTGTGTTTGTTGTTAAGCAATACTTTAGTGTACGCAGATCAGTTGCGCGAATGCGTAATCGTATTGCACGGCATGGGTCGTACCGAGCGCTCGATGTCTAAAATAGAAGACCAGCTGCAGGATGAAGGCTATCTGGTATGGAATCAGCGCTATGCGTCGACTAAAGAGACTATTGCAGTATTGTCAGTATCGGCGGTGGAGGAGGGGCTGGGTTATTGCGCGTATAAGCAGGCTAAAACTATTCATTTTGTGACGCATTCGCTCGGCGGAATCCTGGTTAGAGCCTATTTACAGAATCACAAAATCGATAACCTGGGCCGCATTGTGATGTTGGCCCCGCCCAATCAAGGCAGTGAAGTCGTCGACGCTCTGGATAAATATAGCTTGTACGCGTATATGATGGGGCCCGCCGGTATGGCCCTCAGCACGGATCCGGGCAGCCTGCCCAATCAGCTACAGCCGATACCCGGCGAGATTGGCATTATTGCGGGTAAATCAAGTTCAGACCCCTGGTTTTCGCCCATCATTCCCGGGGTTGATGATGGCAAGGTTTCGATTGAGAGTACCAGGCTGGCGGAAATGAGTGATTTTATCGAGGTGGATTCCGGGCATACCTTTATTATGCGTAATGCGGAGACTATTGATCAGATTGTGGCCTTTCTTCGTAACGGGAAATTCAATCCGCAAGCACTTTCCCCGGATTCATTCTATTATGAGGGTCGATAGCCTTTTTAATGCTGCGCATCAGGTCCAGAGCGACCTGACCTTTGTAGCGCGGAATCATATCTATTTTAAGCAAGCCAACACCATGCTCAGCGCTAAATGAACCGCCGAGATCATGCACTATTCCTAGAATAGCGTCGTTTAGTTTGGGCTGCAATGCTAAGAAGTCAGCGCTGTCTGAGCCTTGCGGCTGGCTGATATTGTAGTGAATGTTTCCGTCCCCAACATGCCCGAAAGGGTAGGGGCGGGCGCCGGGTGAGATCATTTCTACCGCCGCTGCGCTATGCTGAATAAACGCCGGTATACTGGAAACAGGCACTGAAATATCATGTTTGATACTGGCGCCTTCAAATTTTTGCGCCGCAACCATTTTCTCGCGTAATGCCAGGAAATGACTGGCTTGAGAAATGTTCTGCGCAATCAGCGCATCGCTCACCAACCCGAGATCAAATGCGTTGGCGAGCGAATCAGAAAATCGCTCAGCGAAATCAGGTTCGATTTGCGTACTCTGTAATGTGACCAGCACCTGCCAGGGGTAATCCTGATCAAATGGCGCAGGGTGTTCTTCAAAATGTCGGGCGGTGAAATCGATCGCTATTTGCGGGATGAGCTCAAAAGTGGTGATGCGGTCACTACTTGCTTCGCGCACACGGTTATACAGCGGGATCACTGAATCAAGCGCAGGCAGTGCGATGAGTGCGGTAACGGATTCCTTTGATTCAGGGAAAAGTTTTAGCGTCGCTGCGGTAATGATTCCCAGAGTGCCTTCAGCGCCGATGAGCAGGTGTTTGAGGGCGTAACCGGTATTGTCTTTGCGCAGCCCGCCCAGATCGGAATAAATGGAACCATCGGGTAACACCGCCTCGATGCCCAGGCAAAGGTCCCGGGCGTTGCCGTAGTGCAGAACATTAATTCCGCCCGCATTGGTGGACAGGTTCCCTCCAATTTGACAACTGCCTTGCGCACCCAGGCTAAGTGGAAACAGACGCTGCTGCTCACACGCTGCAATTTGAACATTCTCCAGAATGCATCCGGCCTCAACGGTGATCGAGTTATTTTGCGTATCGACTTCGCGAATGTTATTGAGTCGTTCAGTGGACAAAATAATCTGATCGTTACGTGAGACCGCCCCTCCGCATAACCCGGTATTGCCGCCTATCGGCACAATGCTGGTATCGTGTTTTGCACACAGTTTTACGCATTCACTCACTTCGTCAGTGGTCCCGGGGCGTATAACGACCAGGCACTGACTCTCAAACATGCCTCGTTGTTCTAACAGGTAAGGAACAACAGATTCGCCTTCGCTTAGCACGTGTTTTTCACCGACGATTTGCATCAGGCTGTGTACGAAGGCGGGTTTATTTATAGTATTCATGATCATTTATAAAAATATGATCTCCAGCCTTCAGCTTTATCCAAGTGCGTTGCCAATAGCAATACCGCTTGATTCATCCGGGTCAAACCACTTCAGTTGATCCTGTAGAGTCACCACTTCACCAATAATCACCAGCGTGGGTGCGACTACATCTTCAGCTTTTACTTTGTTATGTAAGGTGCTGAGCGTGGCGGTAATGACGCGTTGATTTCGAGTGGTTCCCTGTTGTATCAGTGCGGCCGGCATATCATGGCTGACACCATGTTCTATCAGTTTCTGGCTGATGATTTCAAGCCCTGTCAAGCCCATATAGATAACCACGGTCTGATTGGGCTGGCTAAGCAGGCTCCAGTTTAAATTGAAGGTGCCGTCTTTAAGGTGTCCTGTTACAAAGGAGACAGACTGTGAGAACTCCCGGTGAGTCAGTGGGATGCCGGCATAGGCTGCACAGCCCGCAGCGGCAGTGACGCCCGGCACCACCTGAAAGGAAATCCCTTCGTGAAACAAATCTTTAATTTCCTCTCCGCCTCGACCAAAAATAAAGGGATCACCACCCTTTAAACGCAGGACGCGTTTTCCTTCCTGAGCAAGTCGAACCAGCAATTTGTTGATATCCCGCTGTGGTACCGCGTGATTGGATTTTTCCTTTCCGACGTATATTTTCTCTGCATCGCGGCGCACCATGGCGACAATTTCATCTGATACCAGGCGGTCGTACAGCACGACGTCTGCACGTTGCATCAGGCGTAGTGCGCGGAAGGTGAGCAGATCGGGGTCGCCCGGCCCGGCACCAACCAGGTATACCTCGCCTTTTTCATCGAGTATGGTTTCATCGCTGTTATTAATTGCGGCCTGAAGTACCCGTTCGGCCTCTTTATCGCGGCCGGACAATACCAGTTCGCTTACCTTGCCCTCCAGCGCACTTTCCCAGAATTTTCGTCGATGCTCGACATTCTCGAATTTGACTTTGATCGCTGAGCGATATTTCTGAGCCAGCGCAGCCAGGCGCCCATAGCTGGCCGGTATGAGTGCCTCGAGGCGCGAGCGAATCATGCGCGCAAGCACCGGAGAACTGCCACCCGTCGAAATGGCCAGCACCACCGGGGAGCGATCAACTATTGAGGGCATAATGAAGCTGCACAGCGCTGGTTGATCAACGACATTGACCGGTATATTAAAAGCTTTCGCCTGTTCATAAACTGCCTGGTTTACCTTTGCATCATCCGTTGCGGCGATAACCAGTCGGTATTGCCGAACCATATCATCCTGATATTGCCCCTGTATATGGTTAATTTCATTGTTGGTTTTAAGTTGAGCGAGCGAATCTTCAAGCTCTGGTGAGACAACGGTAACGCGCGCATTGGCCTGTTGTAACAGGCTAACTTTGCGTGCGGCTACAGAGCCACCTCCCACGACCAGCGCGGGTTCATCGGTGAGGCGAAGGAATATAGGGAGATAATCCATAATCAATTCTGAGAGGGTAATTTGTCTGCGGTCATGCGATCCTTGGCCAGCCTGTGGGGCTAGCCAAGTTCCCCGGCCTTATCATCAAACCCGGCCAGGCTATACCAGTGTTTTGCTTTTTCGAAATCCTGCGGCACGATATTGCCTTCTTCATACATCATAGCCATGGTGGTCGCGGAACCAAGCATGCCCTGTTCCGCCGCTTTACTGAACCACTCGATTGCCTTTTCACCGTTTTGTTCAACGCATTCGCCTTCAAAATAGATGAAGCCGAGGCCATGTTGTGCCAGGGCATGCCCCTGTTCAGCAGCTGATTTCATCATTTTAAAGCCCTGCAGCTCATTTTTCACGATGCCCAGACCATACAGCGACATGGTCGCTACCCGATACTGTGCTTCGGAATCACCCTGATCGGCGAACGGGTTGAGCAGGCGCATCGCCTTTGAAAATTCGCGCGATTCGAAAGCAGCAACCCCGCTGGCCATGCTCATCGCGTCGTCGTCAGAATAGTCTGTCATTTTTTGCCTCGTTTTCTTTTGCCTTCGAATTAAGCAAAAGTCTTGATGGATACTAACCGCAGATTGTACTGCATGCCATAGTCTCAAAGGGGAGGGAGAGGCCCCGTCGCCTGATATCTATATCGGTATTTTGGCATGATACCGTGTGATCATCACGTGAATTAAAAATATTTTCGGGCTACAATTAACTACTACATCAACTTCTGCTTTCATTATGAACGATACCAGCAAACAAGAGCGCCATCAGACCAGGATGCAACGCAAAAAGGAAGTGATCGACGCGGCTATTGAGCAGGCAGACCGGGATCAGGGCCTGTTGCTGATATTGACCGGAAACGGTAAAGGAAAATCCAGCTCAGCCTTTGGAATGCTGGCCAGGGCGCTGGGTCACGGTATGCGCGTGGGCGTTGCGCAGTTTATTAAAGGGCGCTCTGATACCGGGGAAGAAGCCTTTTTTAACCGTCAGGATAATGTCACCTGGCACGTGCTGGGCGAGGGTTTCACCTGGGATACTCAAAACCTGGATAAAGACATTGAAACCGCCAACAAGGGCTGGGCCATTGTACAGGAGATGCTCAAAGACGAAACTCTGGATATGCTGGTGCTGGATGAGCTTACGTATCCACTTAAATTTGGCTGGTTGGATACTGAGCAGGTGCTGGCAGATATTGCCGCCAGGCCGCCCATGCAACACGTCGTGATAACCGGGCGGGCTGCGCCCAAAGCGGTGCTGGAAGCCGCTGACACGGTGAGTGAGATCAGCGATGTAAAGCATGCCTATCGCGATGGCGTGCGCGCGCAAAAAGGAGTAGATCTTTAAATTCAGGCTTCGCTTGTTCTACGCCGAACTTTTGCTGTAATATCGATGGTCGTAGGTTCCTGAAGTCGGTTTGATTCGGGTGAAACGGGAAACCGGTGCGCTATCTATTAGTATTTAGCCAGCCCGGTACTGCCCCCGCAACGGTAAATGAGTGAACGCATACAATATGCCACTGTGTCTTAAGGGATTTATCCCGGTTCGTCGACACGGGAAGGCGTAGGCGTTAGAAAGTTTTTTCTACCTCATGAGTCCGGAGACCGGCCTGCTACTGTTCGGTGGTGAGTGATCAATAACCGTTGTATCCAGCGCCGCTTTTTCCAATCCTTGCACGGGTGAGTGCATTCATGAGGAGACCTACATGACTCTCAAACCATACGCCAGCTTTGCTGGTGGCCTTACCGCTATTCTTTTAGTTACTTCAACTGCGTATTCTGCCGAAACAGAGGATCAGCTGACCATCATCATTACCGGTTCGCGAACCGCGCAAACTGTGGACGAAACGCTGGCGCCGGTAACCATTATCGATCGCAAGCAAATCGAAGAACGTCCCAATGCATCGGTGACGGATTTATTGCGCTTAACGCCGGGTTTAACCGTGGTATCAAATGGGGGTAGAGGTGCACAGACCTCTATTTTTATGCGCGGTACGGAATCGGATCACACGCTGATTTTGATTGATGGTGTGCGGGTCGGTTCGGCCACCACCGGTACCACCGCATTACAGGATATTCCGACCGACCAGATTGAACGCATCGAAATTGTTCGAGGGCCACGCTCCAGCCTGTATGGATCAGAGGCGATTGGCGGCGTTATTCAATTGTTTACGCGTCGACCCGATGGCGATAAAACACGCGCTAATTTCTCAGTCTCCGGTGGTAGTCATTCGAGCGCAGGCATTACTGCAGGGCTTTCGGGCCGTAAGGATTCGGCCTGGTATAGCGCCAATGTGTCGAGTTTTAAAACCGACGGATTTAACGCCTGTAACGGTAAACCCTTTCCAGATGGCGGCGGCTGTTTTACAGATGAACCCGACGATGACGGTTACAAGAATGATTCAATCACGCTGGCCGGAGGCGTACAAATGGGTTCGCGGGTGAACGCATCGTTTAATGCCTTACACATCGATTCGGAGGTGGAATTTGACAGCAGTTTTGAGAACGAACGCGAATCCATTAACCAGGTGCTGGGTGCGAAGCTGGAAATTGCGGCAAGCGACATATGGAGCATGGACCTGCTGGCTGCAAAAACAAAAGATCACTCGGATAACTTTTTAGACAGCACATATAGTAGTAGCTTTAACACCGACAGGAATCAGTTTACGTTTCAAAATGATTTCCTGACCGGCCAAAATGGCGTGACTACGCTGGGCCTGGATTACTACGACGACGAGGTGAGCGGCACCACGGATTACGCAGTGGATAGCCGGGACAATGTCGGCTTGTTCGGTCAGTATCTGGGTAATGTCGGTACCACAGACGTTCAGCTTTCCTTACGCGGCGATGATAACGAGCAATTTGGAAGCCAGACCACGGGTGGCGTAAGCGTAGGGCGTGAATTTTCCGGCAATATGCGTTGGACCGCGTCATATGGCTCTGCTTTTAAAGCACCAACCTTTAACGAGTTGTATTTCCCAGGATTTGGGAATCCCAATTTGAGTGCTGAAACATCCGACAGCGTTGACCTGGGCTTGTCCGGGCGCGACCGGAACGTAAATTATTCAGCGAATATTTTTGTGACTAATATTGATGACCTGATTGCCTTCGACGCGGTTGCCAACAGGCCGGTGAATATTGGCGAGGCACAAATAACGGGGCTTGAGCTGATCGTAGGTACACTTGTCGCAGGCTGGAATATTAATGCAGCCTATACCGGGCTATCTCCGGAGAACAAAAGTGGCGGCTTTAACGATGGGAACAATCTGGCAAGACGACCGGAGAATAGTTTTGATATGAATTTCGGGCGTGATTTTGGCAAATTCAGCACGCTATTCGATGTGCATGCTCAGGGGCATAGCTACGATGATCTGGCAAACACGGTTCGGCTCGCGGGTTTTACTACGTTTGATCTGAACCTGGGATACGCTGTGACGCAGAGCTGGCGTCTGAACCTGGCGCTGAATAATATCCTGGATAAAGAGTATGAAACGGCCAGGTATTTTAATCAGGATGGGTTCAATACCTTGTTAACCTTGCGTTATACGACTCAGTAAATCGCAAATGTGTTTGAAAGCCCGAATAATTCATGAATTACACGTGTCCTCACTTGTCTATTGCTATCACAGTGCATTTTCTTCAATCGACCGTACACACGAGTACGGCGCTCAATCAGATAATCCGCTGTGAAAGCAATATCCTGCGTGATCATCACGCGAATTCATGAAATATTCGGGCTGGATAAAATCGGTCAGGCTCTGTTTTCAGGTCTGGCCTTTTTTATTTCTGCCACCTGTTTTGCACAGGTTAGTGTAATCGACGATCTGGGTCGGGAGATTCGATTAGAAAAACCCGCACAGCGTATCGTGTGCCTGGCTCCCCACAATACGGAAAACCTGTTTACCGCCGGGGCGGGCGGGCAGATTGTCGGTACGGTTGATCATAGCGATTATCCGGAACAGGCTTTGGATATTCCACGCGTTGGAAACTATAAGCAGGTCAATATAGAGGCGGTTCTGGGCTTGAAACCTGATCTGATCATCGCCTGGTCGAGCGGAAATACGAATGAATCTGTAGAGCGATTGATCGATTTAGGGATACCGGTGTTTTATTCAGAGCCGCATACCTTTGAGGAGATAATAAACAATATAGAACGTCTGGCACTGCTAAGCGGGCGGTTGGAGGACGCAACACCCCGCCTGGAGGGCATGCGCCGGACTTTTCGCGATTTAAAAACCGAATATTCCGGTAAAAAACTACTTAAAATATTTTACCAGGTATGGGATCAACCACTAATCACCCTGAATGGAGAACATTCTGTGAGCCACGCCTTTAAATTGTGCAGCGGTATCAATATTTTTGCGGATGAGCCTACCATTGCACCCAGAATAAATATTGAAGGCGTGATCGCAAAAAACCCGCAGCTTATTCTGCTCGCCGGGCATAGTGTTACGCAAGCGGCTAGCTGGATTGATACATGGTCAGAATGGTCCTCGATTGATGCGGTCTCGTCGGGTCAGATAAAAAACATCGATGCCGATGTCATGAATCGACCCACGCTAAGGTTTCTGGAAGGGACGCGACAGCTATGTGAAATAATACAAAGCGCGCGCCTGGGTACTGAGCGATAGTCCATTGCCCGTTTTCATGGTTCTCAAATACGCGTCATGAATGCCCTCATTACACACCGTGTATTGTTCACCGGATTATCGCTTGCCCTGATTTTTGCGATCGCGATCTCTATCTTGTCGGGCTCGGTTGATATCGGCCTGCAGGAAGCGCTGAATATTCTCGCGCATTCCTGGGCATCAGATGATGCGCTGATGCTTAGCGACGATATGCAGATCAAGCAGGCGGTGTTAGTGCAAATTCGCCTGCCACGGATTGCGCTGGCGATGATTACCGGCCTTACGCTGGCGGTGAGCGGCACGGTCATGCAGGGATTGTTTCGTAATCCTCTGGCCGATCCGGGTTTAATGGGTATTTCGGCCGGTTGTGCTTTCGGTGCGGCGTTATTTGCAGTGCTGGGCGCTAACTGGCTGGCGACGATGGGCGGGATATCATCGGTTTGGGCCTTACCCATGGCGGCTTTTCTGGGTGGGTTGGTCAGCACCTGGCTGGTATTCTTTCTGGGGCGGTCAGGGCAGCGTACCGATGTAGCGACCATGCTGCTGGCCGGCATTGCGATTAATGTTATTGCTACGGCCGGTACCTCGGCTTTGAAGTTTGTCGCAGATGACCAGGCCTTGCGTGGTGTGGTTTTCTGGTTGATGGGTAATCTGGGCTCGACCCCGTGGGATCGCCTGCTGTGGGTGGCGCCTGTACAACTGGCCTCGGTTGTCGCGATGCTTTTTTATGCACCGACGTTGAACGCGTTTTTGCTGGGTGAGGCGGAGGCGCAGCATCTGGGTTATAACGTCGAGCGCAGTAAGCGTATTTTAATTCTGCTGGTAGCATTGAGCGTGGGCCTGTCGGTTTCCTTAGCCGGTGTGATTGGTTTTGTCGGGCTGGTCGTGCCACATCTGCTCAGGCGCGTAGTCGGCGCGGATCACCGTGTATTATTGCCCGCCTCGGCAATACTCGGCGCGGTGCTGGTACTGCTTGCAGACTGGTTATCAAGAACGCTGCTGGCACCGACAGAGATCCCGGTTGGAATACTCATGGCGCTGACCGGCGGGCCATTTTTTATATGGCTGCTTTTAACCACGCGCTACCGGTTTACCCGATGAGCCTGGTCGCTGAACAGCTCGGTTTTCACAGCGAAAATGAGTTTCGCCTGCAAAACATCTGCTGTGAAATACGCCCGGGTGAACTAAGCATCATTATTGGCCCGAACGGGTCCGGAAAAACCAGCCTGATAAAATTACTCGCGGGTGAGCTGGCCCCTACTCAGGGGCGGGTTACGCTGGATAATGTCGATTTGCACGACTGGCATTCGGGCAAACTGGCACAGCGCCGCGCGGTGATGCCTCAGCATGCTACGCTGGATTTCCCGTTTCGGGTGCGCGATGTGGTGGCGCTGGGGCGCAGTCCCTATCCTCGTGATGTACAAAAAGATACGACCCTGGTGGAGCAAGCGATGCGCCACTTTGATGTCGAGGTACTGGGAGATCGCATGTATACCACGCTGTCGGGAGGGGAGCGACAGCGCGTTCACCTGGCGCGTGTCTGGGTTCAGTTGAGTGATCCCGAAGGTATTTTTCCACGTTATTTATTGCTTGATGAACCTACCTCCGCGCTGGACATGAGGCATCAACGTGAATTTTTAAGTCTGTTAAAGCAGTCGGTATCCGGCGGGCAAATGGGTGTGGTGGCGGTGCTGCATGACCTCAGTAGCGCGGTGCGTTATGCCGATCGACTTATTTTATTGAACGAAGGCGAATTGGTCGCGGCCGGAACCTGCAAGCAGGTAATGACACCCGAAAACATTCAGAATATCTATCAGATACCGGTAGAATTTCTACCGTATACGCGAGGCGAGAATCATGTGATAGCGGTGCCGGATGATTAGTGCAGCGGCGGTACTATTGGCGCTGTTGCTCGATAAGTTGTTTGGTGAGCCGCGGCATTTTCACCCCTTGGTCGGTTTTGGTTCGCTCGCTGATATGGTCGAGCGAAAGGTTTATGCCGATTCGACATTACGGGGTTTACTGGCTCTGACGAGCCTGGTGTTACCATTGGCGTTGTTGACGGGTTTGATCGTTCAGTGGCTGGATCACTGGATAATCGGGGTTATCTTTCTGTACCTGGCGCTGGGTTGGCAAAGTTTGTTAATCCATGCGCGGCGCGTTCAGCAAGCGTTGCTTGAATCGGACCTCGAGCTGGCTCGAAAACAGGTCGCCTGTCTGGTGAGCCGGGAGACCTCTGAGTTAGATGAACCCGGGATTGCCAGAGCCACTCTGGAATCGGTATTGGAAAACGGTAATGATGCGATTTTTGCGGCTATCTTCTGGTTTGTGGTGGCGGGCGCACCCGGGGTGGTGGTGTATCGTCTGGTCAACACCCTGGATGCCATGTGGGGGTATCGAAATGCGCACTACAATCATTTTGGCCGGGCAGCTGCCAGACTGGATGATGTGTTGAATTATATCCCCGCACGACTTACCGCATTAAGTTATGCATTGGCAGGCGGGTTCGGGCAGGCAATCCGCTGTTGGAAGGAGCAGGGCCTGGCCTGGAAAAGCCCCAACGCCGGGCCGGTGATGGCAGCCGGCGCAGGAAGCCTGGGGGTTATACTAGGTGGTCCGGAGGTTTATCAGGGACAATTTCAAGCACGCATAACGCTGGGTGCAGGGCGTCAACCAGACGTTGCAGCGATAGACGAAGGGGTTAAGCTGATACAACGGGCACTGCTGATATGGGTGCTTATAATCGCAGCAGGAGGGTGGTTGTTGCTATGACAACGCTTATGATCCAGGGTACGACTTCTGACGCTGGAAAATCTGCGGTGGTGACGGGGCTTTGTCGTTACCTGTACCGGCAGGGCATTCGTGTAGCACCGTTCAAGCCGCAGAATATGGCACTCAACAGCGTTGTGACACAGGACGGGGGTGAAATAGGGCGGTCGCAAGCGGTACAGGCGCGCGCGGCGGGCCTGGAGCCGCATACGGATATGAACCCGATTCTGTTGAAGCCGCAAACTGACCAGGGCGCCCAGGTAATTGTGCATGGCCATGCGCTGAGCACGATGGAAGCAAAGGATTATCACGCTTACAAGAAACGCGCGATGCAGGCCGTACTGGAATCCTATCATCGACTGAACGCCTTGTATGATGTGATCATTGTCGAAGGCGCGGGTTCGCCGGCGGAGATTAATTTGCGCGAGAATGACATCGCTAACATGGGCTTTGCAGAACAGGTGAATTGCCCGGTATTACTGGTGGGGGATATCAACCGTGGGGGGGTGTTTGCGCAATTGGTTGGAACCCTGGAGTTGATTTCGGATAGTGAGGCCGGGCGTATTCGCGGCTTTATTATTAACCAGTTTCGAGGCGATATCAGTTTGCTAAGCGGCGGACTGGACTGGTTAGCAGAGTATGCCGGGAAACCGGTGCTGGGCGTGCTGCCCTTTTTACATGATCTGCACCTGGAAGCCGAAGATGCCTTGAATAACGAGCAGCTTGGTGATGACAGCGTTATCCGCTTGAAGGTCATTGTCCCGGTGTTGCCGCGTATCAGTAACCATACGGATTTTGATCCTCTGCGCCAGCACCCCCAGCTGGATTTTCAGTTCGTCAGCGTGCAGAGCCCCATCCCGTCCGCAGATCTGATCATCTTGCCCGGCAGTAAATCTGTCGCTGATGATCTGGCGTTTTTGCAGGATAATGGCTGGGCCGAACATTTATCGCATCATCTGCGCTATGGCGGAAAGGTGATGGGTGTTTGCGGTGGTTTTCAAATGCTGGGCCAGACGATCAAAGACCCGAAACGGGTAGAATCCAGTACGAAATGCGCCCATGGGCTGGGGCTGTTCGCATTACAAACCACCCTGGCTGAGCAAAAAACACTGAGTAACGTGACAGGGTATTTCAGGCACGAGGATGTTCCGGTCAGCGGCTATGAAATTCATGCGGGAATATCGGAGGGTGCTGCCTTATCGCATCCGGCATTTGTTATCGATGGCAAGCCGGAAGGCGCCATCAGCGAAGATGGTCAAATACTGGGAACCTATTTGCACGGCGTGTTTGAATCTTCCGGGGCCTGTCAGGCATTGATGAGCTGGGCCGGGCTGGGTAATGCTGAGCAGATTGATTATGCCGCTTTGCGTGAGCAGGGCATCGATCGTCTGGCGGATGCGATTGAGCAAAGTTTCGACAAAACGCAGTTGCAGGGCCTGATTCCGGAATTGACACCCAAGCTACGAAATAAACCATGAAATCTCTAATACTCGGTGGGGTTAAATCAGGCAAAAGCCGTTTTGCGGAACAGCGTGCGATTCGCTGGACAGCTCAGGAAGGGCGCTCTGACGAATCGATAATCTACCTCGCTACCGCAGAAAACCGAAAAGATGATGAGGCGTTTTCCAGCCGGATTTCCCGGCATATAGCGCAACGCCCGGCTGGCTGGAATACCATTGAAGAGCCCTTGGAAATTTCAGATGTGATAGCCGCCGCGTCAGGAAAAGACCAATGTGTGCTGCTTGAGTGTTTGACCTTATGGCTGAGCAACCTGTTTCAGGATGAGACCACGCTTGCTTCGCACATCGAGCAATTTTGCGCAGCACTGAAAGCCTACGAAGGAGATATTATTCTGGTCAGCAATGAAACCGGCCTGGGGATCATGCCACCCAACGCGCTTGCGCGACGCTATGGTGACGAACTCGGGCTGTTGCATCAACGCATTGCTTCGGTTTGTGATGAGGTGGTATTTATCGTCGCAGGTTTACCACACTATTTAAAGCAGCCGGAAGCATGATAAATGACACAATGAATACAAGTATGAACTGGATAGAGCAAAGCGCTGCAAAACTGAACTCTGAGGCTGGAAATCGTGCCCTGGATC
Source organism: Gammaproteobacteria bacterium (assembly GCA_030590945.1). Classification (GTDB taxonomy): domain Bacteria; phylum Pseudomonadota; class Gammaproteobacteria; order Arenicellales; family Poriferihabitantaceae; genus JAAELZ01. Next base: position 46,606 of record JAUVBY010000002.1, read on the forward strand.
GTCAGAACAGTCTGACTAAACCGCCGGGTTCGCTTGGGCAGTTAGAGGAGATGGCAGTTTGGCTGGCGGAACGGCAATCAAACGATTTACCCGTTGTGAATAAGGTGTGGATCAGTGTGTTTGCGGCGGATCACGGCGTGATGGACGAGCAGGTCTCAGCATTTCCGCAAGTCGTGACGGGCGAAATGATTAAAAATTTCGCTGCCGGGGGGGCGGCAATTTGTGTGCTGGCCAAATCGCTGGATGCGCGGCTTGAAGTCATTAATCTGGGGGTGGTTAATGAGCCGGGTGAATTACCTGGCATCGTGCAGGAGCAGATTGCTCCGCAAACGCACAACATTGCAAAGGGCCCCGCTATGACATTGGAGCAATATACACAAGCTCTGCACAGCGGAAAGCGCGCAGCTGAGCGGGCACAGGCTCAACAATCTGAGCTGTATATTGCTGGCGATATGGGTATAGGTAATACCACCGTATCAGCGGCGCTGGCTTGCGCCTATCTGAAAATGGAGCCCGAACAGCTGGTGGGGCCGGGTACGGGTCTGGATGCTGACGGAGTACAACGCAAGGCCGAGGTAGTAAAACGTGCACTGGCGTGTAATCATGCAAACTGCACGACGCCGGCGGGAATCTTGCAAAACCTTGGGGGCTTTGAGATTACTGCGATGACCGCAGCCATGATTCGTTCTGCTCAGTTGGGCATGCCGATTTTAGTAGATGGATATATTGCTTCAACCGCCGCCCTTGCGGCGGTACGCATCAATCCGTCAACCGAGGGCTGGCTCTATTTTAGTCATTGTTCGGCCGAACCCGGACACGCCGCCATATTAAAGGCATTGAAGGCTAACGCAGTGCTCAATTTAGGCATGCGCCTGGGTGAAGCCAGTGGTGCGGCCATCGCAGTGCCCTTGTTTCAGCTCGCCTGCGCGCTGCACAATAACATGGCGACGTTTTCCGAGGCGGGGGTTTCGGAGGAGTAAGCTTTAGTCGTACCTGGCGCCTATGATGCCTTGCACACAGGGCAATCGGGATTACGCTTGAGCGTGATGGTATGCCAGTCCATCAGGTTGGCATCATACAACAGTACTTTTCCCACCAGCGAGGGCAGGCCAAGCAACAGGTTCATTGCAGCCTGCGCCTGCATGGTGCCGATCACGCCGACCAGGGGCGCAACCACCCCCTCCATCGCACAGCTGGCATCGCGCAGATTTTCACCGGGATATAGGCAGTGATAGCAGGGGCTATCTGCCTGCTTTGGGTCAAATGCGGTAACCTGTCCTTCCCAGCGGATTGCCGCTCCGGAAACCAGTGGTGTGTTCGTCTCGCGGGAAATACGATTGAGCCCGAACCGGCTTTCGAAATTATCCGTGCAATCGAGGATAATGCTGGCCGTTTTTGCAATCTTCTTGAGTTCAGCCTCTTCCGCAAAGTAATCTACGGTATTGATTTTGACATTCGGATTGATGGCCTTGAGCGACGCAGTGGCGGATTCCGTTTTGAGCTCGCCGATATCGGCGGTGGTATGCAATACCTGCCTTTGCAGATTAGAAAGATCCACCCGGTCGAAATCGCATAAGGTTAACTCGCCAACGCCGGCGGCCGTCAGATACAGCGCAACGGGTGAACCCAGACCGCCCATGCCCACGATGAGTGCGTGTGAGTCGAGTAGTAAGTTCTGGCCCGATTCGCCAATTTGCGGCAGGCCAATATGGCGTGCATAGCGCTGTTTTGTTTCTTCTGACATGCTGGTATTATCGTTTCTGCTGGATGCGACTGCAAACACAATCAACAATTATTCATTTGTGCAAGGCTTCACCAATATGTTAAAAAATACAATTCAAATCGAAGATCGCTATACGATAGATCATTCGCGCGATTATGTATGGGAAAAGCTTAATGACCCTGAAATACTGGCATTGTGCATTCGGGGTTGTGCATTCGTAGAGCGAACCACGCCTACAAATTTTAAAGCAGTGATACGCGCACATATAGGCGACATTAAAAAAGATTTCAGTATTAATCTGGATGTAGATGATCAGTACGCACCAGCGCAATACACTCTTGGAACCGTGGTCAGTGCGGGCCTGTTAGGCAAGGCACAAGGGCAGGCGGACGTTGATTTAGAGGAGGCAGGCGCAGATCAGTGTGTATTGCGTTATGTGGCTACGATCAAAGGGGGGGGGCTGCTGGGAAAGGTATTGCCGCTAATTGAAGGCGCGGCCAGCCGCCGCGTACGGGAGTTTTTTGACAAATTTGTAGAACATCTGGAGGACTGTTAATATGCCCAATTCCTGTGGCTTACGACCTGTTAGCGGGGTTTTATTAAAATGCTGAAAACACCTTCATTCACCCTCGGTATCGAAGAAGAATATATGCTCGTGCACCCCGAAACGGGTGACCTTGTCCGGGAGGCGCCGGAATCGCTGATGCCCGCCATGCGCAAGAAACTTGGGGATCAGGTCACCCGTGAATTTTTGCAGTGTCAGGTTGAAGTGGGCACGCGAGTCTGCCAGAACGTTAGCGAGGCGCGCGAGGAACTGCGTTATTTGCGCCAAACGGTCGCAGAGGTGGCCGCAACGCATGGCTTTGGTTTGATCGCATCCTCAACCCATCCCTTTGCCGAAGCCGATCAGCAATCGGTGACCAGCAAAGCGCGCTATGCCGTACTTGAAGAAGACTTACAGCGCGTCGCACGCCGACTGCTTATTAGTGGAATGCATGTACACGTGGGCATTGACGATGACGACATGCGCATCGACCTTATGTCGCAGGCCGCCTATATCCTGCCGCATATTCTGGCCTTGAGCACCTCTTCACCTTTCTGGCGCGCTGAAGATACCGGTCTGATGTCCTACCGTATTTGTATCTGGGATGAAATGCCGCGCACCGGCCTGCCGCATGAATTTGAATCGCATTCTGAGTATATGCGTCACGTACAAACGCTGGTAGCTGCGGGGATTATTGAGGATGCCTCCAAGATATGGTGGGATTTACGCCCAAGCTGCCGCTTTCCGACGCTGGAAATGCGAATATCCGATTTATGTACGACGCTGGAGGATACCTTGTGTATTGCCGCGCTCTACCAGTGCTGGTTGCGCATGCTACATCGATTGAGGTTGAAAAATTTGCGCTGGCGCAGATATTCTTCCATGTTAATTGAAGAAAACCGCTGGCGGGCGCATCGTTATGGTACCCGGGAAGGGCTGATCGATTTTGGACAGGGCGAGGTTATTGCTTATTCTGATTTAATGGATGAAATTATCGAATTAGTGACAGAAGACGCGGTTGCGCTTGATTGTGAAAACGAAATCAACCATGCTCGCACTATTCTCGAACGAGGCACTTCCGCACACCGGCAACTATCAACGTATCACGCTGCGATGAAAGAAACGGGTGACTCGCAACAGGCCTTTAAGCAAGTCGTAGACTGGCTACAAAAAGAAACGCTTAATTTTTAGCTTGTCGGGAGCCTGTCGGGTTTGGCTGTTTTGAGCGAAACAAGTTAAATCCGACAGACTCACAGGGTATTGGATGAGATAAAGAAAAAATGTAGACATGTAGGGTGGATAAGCGTAAGCGCATCCACCAGTTTTAAAGAAAGTGGTAGATGCACTTAAGCTTATCTACCCTACAAAGAATTCCACAAATTTTATATTGATCAAATTCAACAAAGTCACGCTCAGGCGTGGTCCAAACATACTGGTCGAAGCGGCCAGTTTTTCATTTGCAAGCCGGCATAAGGTCGGCCTGACAGGGGCGAATGGCTGTGGGAAATCCAGCCTGCTGGCGGTGATTCTGGGTGAGCTTGAGGCCGATGCCGGCAGTGTTCATATGCCTGACGACTGGGTGATGGCACATGTGGCACAGGAAACACCCGAATCGGACGCAGCCGCGGTTCAGTATGCCTTACAGGGCGATACTGAGCTGACTGCGCTACAGGCGCGAATTGAGGTTGCTGAACATGTAGAGGACGGTGCATTGCTCGGACAGTTGCACGCGCAGCTTGATGCGATTGATGGTTACGCGGCGCACGCCAGAGCCGCCGCACTACTAAATGGTCTGGGGTTTAAAGCGAAAGATATAGACCGACCTGTAAATTCATTTTCCGGAGGCTGGCGCATGCGCCTGAACCTGGCGCAGGCCTTGATGTGCCGCTCAGATTTACTGTTGCTGGATGAACCGACCAATCATCTTGATCTGGATGCGGTGATCTGGTTGCAATCCTGGCTGGAGCGTTACGAAGGAACCTTAATTCTGATTTCACACGATCGTACCTTTCTGGATGCGGTGGTAAATCATATAGCGCACATCGAGCATGGTCAGCTCAAGGTCTACGCGGGGAACTACAGCGCTTTTGAAGTGCAGCGCGCGGCACAACTGGCGCAGCAGCAGGCGGCCTACGTAAAACAACAGCGTGAGATTCAGCACATGCAGGATTTTGTACGCCGTTTTAAGGCCAAGGCTACCAAGGCCAAACAGGCGCAAAGCCGCGTCAAAATGCTGGAACGCCTGACATTAATTGCGCCGGCTCATGTTGATTCTCCGTTCGGCTTTAGCTTCAAGACACCCGATAAAACGCCCGGTAGTCTGCTTACACTGCAGAAAGTTAGCGCGGCCTATGCTGAAGAGACTATTCTGAAGGATGTAAATTTAACCATCCTGGCGGGCGACCGCCTTGGCCTGATTGGCCCCAACGGCGCGGGTAAATCGACCCTGATCAAACTCCTGGCAGGTGGTTTAAGCGCGAGCAGTGGTGATATAAGCCGCGCCAAAGATTTGCGCGTGGGTTATTTTGCCCAACATCAGCTTGAGCAGTTGCACGCCGTCCACACCCCGTATCAGCACCTCGACGAACTGAGCCTTGGGCTCAATGAACAGCAGATTTACGATCATCTGGGTGGTTTTGGTTTTGTCTATGAGCGGGTGAATGAAACCATTGCGCATTTTTCCGGCGGTGAAAAAGCACGTCTGGTGCTGGCTTTACTGGTAGCGCATAAACCCAATCTGCTACTACTGGATGAACCGACTAACCACCTTGACCTGGATATGCGCCATGCGTTGGCGATTGCTCTGCAGGAATTTGAAGGTGCCCTGATTACGGTTTCGCATGATCGTTTTCTGCTGGAGACAGTCACCGACCGGTTTTATCTGGTTGAAAACCAGCACGTGAGCGAGTTTGATGGCGATCTAAACGATTATCGTAAATGGCTGGATGCGCGCAGACTGGAAGCGCAGCCGATGGCGGAATCCGGCCAGGATCGATCGCGCAAAGGCCAGAGGCAGGCGAGGGCTGCACAACGAGAATTATTGAAGCCGCTGCGTCAGGCGGTGGCGAAACTGGAAAAAAACCTCGAGCTTTTCAGCCGGCAAAGCGCAGTGCTGGATGAACAGCTGGCAGAGGGCGACTTATACGATGAAGCCAACAAAATGCGCCTGACCGAATTGCTCAAGGAAAAAGGCCGGGTTGACAATGAACTTGAGCATATAGAGGTTCAATGGCTCGAAGCCAGTGAAGCACTGGAGGCGGCACAAGCTTAGTAACGGCCCGGGACTGTTCAGACAGGCCGTTTATGCTGCTTTTTAACGCCCAGCGGATCACCATTATCCAGGTGACTGTTATCGCTTTGCCCTTTAGCCTATAATGTTGTAATGAGCATGCAGCTTCTGGCCTCCAACCCGCATGCGTTTGCTGTGCTGGGATTAACCGTATTGGCGCTTTTATTATTTACGCGCCAATCGATCCCGCTGGAAACCTCCTCGTTGTTCATTCTTTGTCTGCTGGTGCTGGGTTTTGAGATATTCCCCTATACCGGGCCGGAGGGCGTATTTAAATCCACTGATCTTTATTCGGGTTTTGCACACCCCGCCCTGATCGCGGTTAGTACTCTGATGGTTTTGGGGCACGGCCTGGTGCGGACCGGCGCCCTGGAAGTGGTGGGTGAAATTTTAGCGATTGCCTGGAAAAAGAATGCGCGCTGGTCTTTCCTTTTAACCATGCTGCTGGCTGCATTTTTGAGTTCGTTTGTTAACAATACGCCGATCATAATATTGTTGCTGCCGATCATGGTCAGCGTGTGCCTCAAAAACAATATCAGCACCTCTTCCGTTTTGCTGCCGGTCAATTTCGCTACGCTACTGGGGGGCATGGGCACCACGATAGGTACATCTACCAATATACTCGTGGTAAGCGTTGCCGCACAAATGGGTCTGGCAGAATTCGGATTATTTGATTTTGCACTACCGGCGGTGCTGGTTGGAAGTGTCGGGATACTTTACCTGTGGTTGATCGCACCCAAGTTGCTGCCCAAGCGTGAGATGGCGATGAGTGATGAATCGGCACGTATATTCACCGCCCAGCTGTTCGTGGCGCATGGTAATCCGAATATTGGTAAAACGCTGGCTGAGTTGATCGCACTCACGCACGGCGAAATGAATGTGCGGCGTATACGACGTACGCAGGAGATCAGCATTGTACCGTTGCCCGATGTTCGCATTCAGGCGGGAGATCGCTTATTGGTGCGCGATACGCCGTCTAAGCTAAAGGCTTATGAGCAGGCGTTACGCTGTGTGCTGTACGCGGGAGATCATGTTCTGGACGAAACCCATCCCTTGCCACTGGCAGACCAGCAACTTACCGAAATTGCGGTATATCCGGGCTCAGCCTTGAATCGAGCCCGCCTGGCGAATACGCGATTTCATGAAAAAAAAGAATTGGATGTGGTGGCTATTCATCGCGCGGGTAAGGCAATATCCGCGATGCCGTCGGGCATTCAGGATGTGCGCCTGAGGATCGGTGATGTACTGCTGGTGCAGGGCAGCGCAGAAGCGATCAGCGATTTAAAAACACAGTCTGATCTGATGATGCTTGATGCAACACGCGATTTGCCACGCCGTAGCAAGGCGCCCATGTCATTGTTGGTGATGGCTGCGGTGATCGCTCTGGCAACTACGCGCATGCTGCCCCTGTCAATTGTAGGCGCCCTGGGCGTGGCCGCCATGCTGCTGTGCGGCTGCCTGAACTGGAAAGATGTTCGCGATGCGCTGAGCGTGCAACTGGTGCTAATGATTGTAACCACGCTTGCGTTGGGGCAGGCCTTGTTACTTACCGGCGGAAGCGAATTGCTGGCAACTCAGTTTCTGGGTCTGATGCAGGGGGCCTCCCAGGCCTGGGTGCTGTCCGGCCTGATCGCGATGATGGCAGTGCTGACCAATATTGTGTCCAATAATGCCGCTGCGGTAATCGGCACGCCTATCGCGATAACCGTGGCCAATGCCTTGGGGGCGCCTCCCGAAGCCTTTGTGCTGGGCGTATTGTTTGGCGCTAATCTGAGCTTCGTCACGCCGATGGCCTATCAGACGAACCTGCTGGTGATGAACGCGATCGGTTATACCTTTGGAGATTTTGTCCGGGTTGGCTTGCCGCTTGCGCTGTTGATGTGGGCCGGGTTTTCCCTGGTATTGTCGGTTTTGTATGGTCTGGTCTGAATTTTACATCATTAGTATTTAACTTATTGCTAATAAAGGAATATAATCGCGTGCTTTATTGAAAGCCACGTCCCTTCATGTCCGTACTTAATCGAATTTTTCCATTTCTGGTCTGGTTCAGAATGGTCAATGCTGAAACCCTCAAGGCTGATTTGATTGCGGGGTTTACCGGTGCAGTCATCGTATTGCCGCAGGGGGTTGCTTTTGCAACTATCGCAGGCTTGCCGCCCGAATACGGTCTGTATACGGCCATGATCACGCCGATTGTCGCGGCGCTATTTGGCTCTTCCCTACATTTGATCTCGGGTCCTACTACGGCTATTTCGATCGTTATATTTTCTACCGTTAGCCATCATGCGGTCCCGGGAACGGCTGAATTTGTAGAAATTGCGTTGACCATGACCTTCCTGGCGGGGGTATATCAGTTTGTATTCGGTCTGGTGCGCCTGGGCGCGCTGGTCAATTTTGTGTCACATACGGTGGTCATTGGCTTTACCGCCGGGGCGGCAATTTTGATCGTGACCAGCCAGATGAAGCATATTCTGGGTGTGTATGTGCCCCGGGGTGAGTCGTTTATTCATACCTGGATGGATTTATGGCAAAGCCTGTCGTTGATAAATATATATGCGGTGAGCGTCGCCCTGATCAGTTTATTGGTGGCATTGGCGATTAAACTGCGCTGGCGTACCGCTCCTAACCTGCTGGTCGCATTGCTCATCGGCGGTGGTCTGACTTACTGGCTGGGTGCAGAGCAGCATGCGATTGCGCTGGTCGGTGAAATACCGGGTCGATTACCCCCGTTATCCACGCCGGATTTTTCTTATTCGACGATTACAAAACTCGCTTCTGAGGCATTTGCGGTGGCGATGCTGGGCTTGATCGAAGCGGTCTCAATCAGCCGCTCAATTGCCAGCAAATCGAACCAGAGGATCAGCGCCAGTCAGGAGTTTATGGGGCAGGGCCTGTCCAATATAGTGGGCAGTTTTTTCTCCAGTTATGCGGGTTCGGGTTCATTTACCCGCTCAGGCGTGAATTATGCCGCCGGCGCGAAAACGCCGCTGTCGGCCATTTTTGCAGCCGTCATCCTGATGCTGGTGGTGCTGATGATCGCCCCCTTAACCGCCTATCTTCCAGTACCGGCGATGGCGGGTGTTATTTTGCTGGTGGCCTACAATTTGATCGATCTGGGCCAGATCAAACATATATTGAGCAGCAGTAAAAACGAAACCATTATCTTGCTGGTCACGTTTCTGGCTACCTTGTTCCTGGAGCTGGAATTTGCGATCTACCTGGGTGTGTTGCTGTCGCTGGTCATATTTTTATGGCGCACTTCTACGCCTGAGATCGTAACCCTCGCGCCCGATATAGATCTGGATGCGCAAAAAAATACGCTGGTGGATGTATCCACAAAGCCTTTGAATCAATGCCCGCAGCTGAAAATAATTCGCATTGATATGTCGATTTATTTTGGTTCACTCAATCATATACAGACGCGACTGAACGAAATTACCGACAATGAACGGGTCAATCATATTCTGATTATTGGTACCGGAATAAATTTCGTCGATCTAAGCGGAGAAGAAATGTTGCTCTCGGAGGCGCACCGCCTGGAAAAACTGGGCGGGGGTCTATACTTCGCCGATCTTAAGCCCAATGTGTACGAGTTTCTTGGCCGCGCACATTTTATCAGCGATATCGGGAACACCCATTTCTTTGATCGGAAAAAATACGCTTTGCGCTATTTGTATCAAAAGCTTGACCGGGAAATATGCGAGCAGTGCACCGCGCGTGTCTTTACTGAGTGTAAGAACTATTAGCGCGCAATTTTGCTGTATTCGGCGCTAAGACCAGCCCTGCCATGTGGTATCATTTTCGCTTTGTGATTATCCTTAAGTATAATGAGTCATACCATCGCTATTGTAGAAGACGACCCTCATCAGCGAGAGAACTATGCCGATGCCCTCAAGGCGCAGGGGCATACGGTTGTGGTCTACCCGAATAAACCCACCGCGCTCGAAGGTTTTAAGAATGCCCTGCCGGATTTAGCTATTCTGGACATCATGCTCGAAAATGAAATGGATGGCGGTTTTGATATTTGCCGTGAGCTACGCCATATGAGCCCGCAGCTGCCAATCATATTTTTAACCGCACGTGATTCGGATATTGACCGGGTTTCGGGACTGCGACTGGATGCCTGGGATTATATTACCAAACCCGTCAATCTTCAGTTTCTGGGCGTACGCGTGGCCTCCCTGTTCAGAATTGCCAGTACGCTTAGACTTGCGGCTGATGATGGGCCGGTTGCGCTAAAGCTGGGTGATCTGGAACTCAATGAAGCCAGTCTGTCGGTAAGCTGGAAAGATGAGCCCTTAAATCTGACGCTGACCGAATTCTGGGTGGTTGAATCGCTGGCGCATAACGTGGGCAAGGTTAAGAGCTACGAAGCGCTGATGCAGGTGACTAAACAAAGCTACGTTGAGAAAAACACCATCAACGGATATATCCGCCGCATTCGTAAAAAATTCAAGCAGGTAGATCCGGATTTTGAATATATTGAAACCGTTTTTGGTACCGGATACCGCTGGCACAAAGATGCCTGAATAACTACAGACATTTTTTAATTGCCCTGAACCAATACACAGTGCGATCATGCTAAAGTGGTTTAGATATTTATCCATCCGCAGCAAGTTGATCTGGCTGGTTCTGGCGATGTTTACGATTCCCTGGATGGGAACGCGCTACGTGGTCGAAATGAAGGAGTTTTTATTACAGGGGCAAAAGGATGCCTTATTGCTGACCGCCGGCGGGATTGCAACCATATTACATGACCGTACTGAGCTGTTTGAGCTGGATGCGGGGGTGCCGGAACTGCTGGGAGAAAAATCCGATAGTTTTGCTTACCTGTTGCCGCGCCTGATTCAGCTTGACGGGGATTCCAGTGATTGGGGCAACATTGCTTTGCGCGAAAAACGGGCTTATACGGAAGTTGGGCTGGCGGCCTGCGATGCCGAATTTGATCCTGATAATTTTTCTTTGCAGCATTTACTGGGATACCGCAGCGACTGGTTGTATGCCTTGTTCGAGGTCACCGACGACCAGATTATTTATCGGGATCTGGAACGACGCAAGCTTGGTAATGGTGACCATATACGGGTTTTGATTCAGCACCCCTATGGCCCGCTGACCCGCTATACGCTGGTCGCGCGTTCGCCGGGGCGTATGACGGCCTATCTGGTATCAGGAGACTGGCAATCCCCTCTATTGGGCGATCCGGTAGGCGATGTGGTGGCCGTATTTAAAGAAACTGATTACGGTTATGCCGTTGAGCTTCGATTGCCGCGTTATCTGGTCGGTCGATACAGCCGGCTGGGGTTTAATATTATTGATGTGGATGATCCTGAAACACGGGAATTAAGGGCGCAAATTTCAACCTATCCCCAGGCCGAAAATACGCAACCCGGGCGGGTGTTGTTAACCTCGCCGGAGATTACGCAACTGTTACGCGGTTTAAATCAGCCTAACTCGCGTATCTGGGTGATCGATAAGCAACAGCAGGTACGCGCGGTGGTCGGTGGCCTGACACCTCCGCGGGCAGTGGAGGAACCGGATGATGCACCGGTCACGCAGTGGCAAAAATGGCAGAATGATATATCCACTCGTCTCGATGCACTGTTGCGTCGCCCCGATGTAGTATTTGAAGACTTACCATCCGATATTACCGTTCGAAGAGATGAAATGATCATCGACGTACTGGAGGGGGAACCCCGGTCTGATACCCGGCGTTCGGTCGATAAAAAGGTAAAGATCGTTATGGCCGGCCATCCGATTCGTGAGGGAAATAGCGTGCTGGGAATGGTGATGGTGGAACAAAGCTCACACGCAATTTTACGCAGCCAGTATGAATTGTTGAAAAGTCTTGCGGCCTCAAGTTTATTGGTATTCGCTTTTATTACCCTGGCCCTGATTGTGTTTGCCTGGCGGCTGACCGTACGCATCGGGCGTCTTCATGATACGACTGAAAAAGCGATTTCGCCTGAGGGCAGGGTGCAGGAGTCGAACATTCCCACGCGCGTCTATCCCCGTGATGAACTGGGTGACCTGGGGCGCAGTATTACCAGTATGTTACGGCGACTATCCGGATATACACGCTATCTGGAGGGATTGCCCGACACGCTGGCGCACGAGATGAATAACCCTCTGAACGTGGTGAGTTCTTCCCTGCAAATTCTGGAACAGGAGCAGGAGAGCATCAGGGGCAACAAATATATGGAGCGGGCGCAGGCGGGTATCCAGCGCTTGAAGCATCTGTTGAGCAGTTTGACGCAGGCCGCTAACCTTGAGGAAGCAATGCGTTCTGAAGAGAAAAAACGCCTTAACTTATCTCGTTTGCTCAGGGATTACATCGGGGGCGCGCAGGCATTGTATTCCCTGCATAGATTCAAATTGAGCCTGCAGTATAAAGAAATGTTTATCCTGGGCTCAGGGGATCATATTGCAGAGTTACTGGACAAACTAATCGACAATGCGGTGCAGTTTGGTGTGCCTCAAACTACCATCGAAGTCACCTTGCTTGAGCGCGAAGAAGGTATCCTGTTGCTCGTTAGCAATGAGGGCGCCGTGATCGATGAAGGTCAGCACGAAAGGGTGTTTGATCCAATGGTGTCGCTGGGTCGTAAGGATGCGCAGACCTCCCATCTCGGTTTAGGCCTATACGTAGTAAGATTGATTGCGGATTATCATCAGGCGCGTGCCTGGATGGCTAATCGGCAGGATGGCATGGGTGTGGTGGTGTCCGTATTGTTTCCGCTTATGGATAACTAGCCCGGGGTTACTCAACATTTAAATTGAGTCCGTAAACGCGCAATTCCCTTTTCCGGGCAAGCTTTTTCCAGTATTTGTCTCGTATTCTGCCTGAGTTGGCGTACGCACGCATTTTGCCCCTCGAAGCCCGGCGCCTGGCTGCACTCTGACCATGGTTGGTGCTGTAGTAGACGTTTGATAAATATTAAGTGCGTATTGTTTTCCGGCGTGCATTCTGACGCGATATGCCGTAAGCAATACCGGGCGATTTTGTTCAGTGCAGCAAGGCTGCTACCAAAAGGGCGTTGGGCATAGGCAAATAATACCGCAGCTTTAAGTTCGTCCTGAGTGAGTTCAGGCTGTGCTGTTTCATCACGGGCCAGCAGGCAGGCCAGGTCCGCCGGGAATCCTGCCAGGCTCTCAGCTAGTTGGTTTACAAACTGAGTGCTGAAAAAATTAAGTGCCTGGTGGGCAAGTGTATGCGCGGCGTCGGAGAGGGGCTTAAATATCAGCACCGAATGTAAACCACTTGCTGCTTGTGGTTTGTCGCTTATACGGATGGCATTAAAGCCAGCTCGTTGCCAGAACGAGCATAAAGGCAGATCTGCCCCGAAACTGCTGGCGAGGTAGTCGCTCTCTTTCTCCAGATACGACTCGATTTGAGCAAGCATCCAGCTGCCGACGCCCTGTCCCTGTAAATACGGGTTAACGGCGATACGCTGGATTCGTGCACAGCGCAGTATTGCGGCTTGTTCCAGCCCCAGATGCGCGGCGAGAATTTGAGGTGCCAGGTGCCCCTGAGGTCGACGATTTCCGGTGACTATTTCACGGGCGATGTCGGAATCAAGCCCGCCTTCGAGCATTAGCCAGATCAGGCCAATTATTTTATTCTCGCGCTTTGCTACAAACAGCCTGGAATTGGGCGCATCAAGCAGGTATCGGCAATCAGCAGGGCGGGTTTGATAGTGCGCGTTAACCAATAGTCCGATGACTTCGCCGAGCAGTGCCTCATCTTCGGCGAGTAATGATTGCGCGATTTCACAGAATGTCAGTTCATTAAGCCGAAGCTGTGGCGGAATATCGTGCTCAGACGGATTGTTGTCAAGCAACAGCAGCTGATTTGTCCAGTATTCCAGCGGGTCGTTTTGCGCCCATCTAACCGGCGTTTCCAGGTTGACAGGATACTGGCCCCGGCAGTGAGTCTGTACCAATTGTCGGAACTTGAGCGAAAATCCCCGGCCACTGCCTTCATAACCTTGCTCGGTACCGCAAAATGCGATGCGCGGATAGTGCAACAGCAATGCCTCAAGCCGTGCAACACCCAAGGTAGACGCCTCATCAACAATAAGCAGATCGCATTCGCGTGGTTCGGTGATCAGGGCATCTGCGGCCACATAGCTGAGTTTTCCATGCGCATGCTCCAGGCGCTTACCACGGTTGGTGAGCCTGGCTTTCGGCAAAACAGCGAGGGCATGTTTAAATACGCTATCGACCTGACCCGGGCTGCTTGCAGTAAGCAGGATATTTTTCACCTGTCGGGTATCCAGTAACTGACCTGCTGCTAATCCCAGCGCAGCTGATTTTCCTCGTCCACGATTCGCGCTGATGATCGCCGGTCTGCGTCGCTGACCTTGTACCACGCGAATAACGTTTTCGATCGCCTGTTGCTGATCCGGACTACAGGCTTGCGAAGGCGGGTAGTCCGGCGTGCAGGGAATAAGCCCGGGAATGCCATTCCGGGTTTCGGGGGAGAAACATTCAATGCCTTCAAACGAACTGATTAGCCTCGCCCAGCGTCTAAGGTAAAAACCGTGAACCGTGCTCGCTTGTCCGGGGTAGGGAACCAGTTTAGCGTATTCAGGGTCCGGGTAATCCGGCCAGCTTTCCAGGGTCGGGCAAATCACCAGTAGCGCGCCGCCTGCCTGAACAAGGCCGCTGACGCGCCCGAACACGTCCGGATTGAAGCCGAGGTAGGCGTCAATTACTACCAGTGCACGCTCCTGGCCTAATATTCCAAACGCTTTGTCTCCAGCCTCAAGCCACAGGCATTGCGCCCTGCGTAGCCCGCTATTTCTTATGAGGGCAGAGGCGGTTTGCTTACCCTGATCCCGGGGGCCGGTAAGGAATATGAGTCTGCGGGGCGTCAGCTTATTGGGCATGTGTTAATAGATTTTCTACAGTACAATCGTGGCTCAGGATTTTACCGCAACCATGACCATGAGTGATCCCTTTGATTTTAAGCCAAAACCGTTACAGTTTACGGTGATTGGCAATCCGATTGAACACAGCCTGTCGCCTCAGATTCACCAGCAGTTTTCGCAACAGAGTAATATTAAGCTCGAATATACCAAAACACTGGGTGAACCCGGGGGATTCAATCAGGCGGTGCAGCACTTTATGGCCAGCGGTGGCAAAGGTTTGAATGTGACGGTGCCGTTTAAACTCGAAGCGTATGCTTTATGCGATCAGCCAAGTGAGCGCGCGCGCCTGGCGGGCGCGGTTAATACGCTCTGGTTTGACGCGGGTGAAATATATGGCGATGTGACCGATGGGATTGGTTTGGTGCGTGATATTGAACGCAACCATGGCGTGTCAATCAAAGACCGGCGGGTGCTGATTATCGGGGCCGGTGGTGCGGTTCGTGGGGTATTACAAGCCTTGTTGGATGCGGGCCCGCAGGAACTGATTGTTTGCAACCGAACTCATGGCAAAGCGCTGGACCTGGCCGAACTGTTCGTTTCGCACGGCCCGATCCGTGCGGTAGAAATGAAATTACTCCCGGAGGAATCCTTTGATATTGTGATCAACGGAACCGCCGCCAGTTTAGGCAATGCGCTGCCTGCGGTGCCTGCAGATGTATTTCATGAATTGAATTTTGTTTATGACATGATGTACGCGCAGCAGCCAACCATATTCATGAAGTGGGCCTTAAATCAGGGAGCCAAAAAAGCGGTAGACGGCCTGGGAATGCTGGTCGAGCAGGCGGCTGCCGGGTTTGAAATCTGGCACGGCGTAAAGGTACAGGCCGCGCCGGTGATTGCCGCGCTGCGCCAGAACTACTGTTCACATACGGACGGTAGTTCGTCTGCGGGGAAATGATGTTTATTTCGGACCGTAGTGCGCTTTCGCAGGAATGATATATATTCTGGACACTATCAGAATGTGTCCTTAAGCCTTATTCTTTTTTCGGGAATAATTCGGCGCGTGTTTCAGTATGAACTTTCCAGCCGAGCGCCTTATAGTTGGCGGTAGCCAGGTCGCTCAGGGTTCCAAGCAACCATAATTCGGTGGCGTCAGATAGGGCTTCATCGACTGCGACCGCCTCAGCGACCCGTTTGCTCCACAGCATATGGTCAGCCGGCAGAATGACTACCAGGGTTCCGTCCTTGCGTACACCCTGGGTGATTCTAGCCAGGGGCGTAATAGTTTTGAGTGGTGAAATATTTTTATTATACGACGCAGTCATGACCGCAATTTGAGTGATCAATGACGCGGTTGAGTGATCGGAAGACTGTAGGGCAACTTTGATAAAAAGTTCGAGGTTTTCCACGTCTTTCATTGAATCCAGCGCAGTGACCAGTACCGTAGATAGCGCAGGAGAAAAAGAAGGGTTATTGAGAAAGAGTTCCACCGTATCCTCGTTCATGCCCTGTGCAAGAAGCTTGTTCTTATTCTGCAGCCATAATTCAGATGCTGGCGTGGTATTGATCGCTTCATTCAGTAGTCGTGCGGTGCCTGAGGCGCTCAAGACCAGCCCACCTACGCCCGGCACGAAGCTTGTTGCCACACCAACACCCAGGCCTCCCAGGAAATCAGCCTGACCCAGTCGATCCAGTTCGCCTTGCAGTACTGCATTTCGGGAATAGACATTTACCCCATATTGGCTGGCAATCTTCCCTTTCGATTTAGAAATCCCAATCAGTTGCTTGAGTGAATTGTCTTCTGCATCACTGGATTTACGATGGCCGACGGTTTCTTTCGCCCGGTGAAACAGGCCGCTAACACCCGCCATGGCGCCCGCTACTGTTTTCTCCGGGTCGTTAATCAGTTGTTTAATTCCTTCCACAGTATTGGCGCTGGATTGTTTCAATGCGTCCATCGCGGCATCATCGGTATCAATCTGTTTCATATCGGCAATGGCATTAATTTCATTCAGTAAAATAATCAACGCATTGGTTGAGCTGGCCTTAAAGGTGCCAGAGTTGGATTTGACCGTATAATGATTGAATAGCCCGTCATTTTTAACCGTTTCCTGAACGATGAAATTCTCAGTTTTGATTTGCCCGGGTTTGAGGGTAGAGTTGGCTGACAGGGTTACCGCTTGCTCAAATGCGGCCTGTGCGGGCAGGGCAAAAGCAAGCAGGAATGTAGAAACCAGTATGTGGCGGGGCAGGATGTGTGTACGATATCCAGCATGTTTATTGCATAAAGGAGCAAATTTAGACATAGCGAAGGCCTGAGAATTTAGAAAAACAAAAGGAAATTTGACCGTAAACGGTGTGTTGCTGCACTGATCGTTATTACGCGTGCTATTTTACCATTTCTCTACCGTAAAATTAATCTTGTCTGACGCTCCGCTTGCGTTGATCGCCAGCAATTCATGGCCGCCAGCCTGCAAGCGAACTTCGCTGCTGATGGCCGGGCTGGTGGTAAGCAGTTTCTTTCCGTCCAGGTACCAGATGTTTTCACCCACCGCGCCGAGCGTGGTCAGTGGTAAGGAAAAAATTTCTGAGGAGTTCAGGTTTCGAATATGCGCCCCATTTTTGATCGACAGTATGGCGAATTCAGAATTAATGGCTGATGGCTGTTTGTGGCATCGCGGATCGATCTGCGGAATCACTGTTTTTCGGGACCATTTTTGATTGAGCCACGGCTCTGTAGCCAATGGCCATAGACTAAGTTGCTTCTGCTCGCTGATAAGGCCACAACCTGGATCAACTCTGAGCCCGGTGTCCTGCGCGACCTGTAAGGTTGTCTGGTGGCCCGCCCAGGGGCCATTTGCAGATGCAGCCACGGTGGCGGGAAATTGTCCGTCGATTCCTAACGCTACTTTTTGTGCATGGCAAAACTCCGGGTCACTGTCAATGCGCCTTAAACCGGATGGCCAACAGATGATTTCCCGGCTGATTTTGTCCGGTTTTTCGGGAGGTTGCGTATCACCCAGCCAGTCGTTGATCTGAAATAGTAGTGGTAAAGCGGTAATAGCGCCATATTGTCCGGGAGAGGGGGTGCCATCGGGCCGGCCGACCCAGACTCCAATGGTGTACTTTCCCGAGACGCCAAATGCCCAGGCATCCCGATACCCGTAGGATGTGCCCGTTTTGAAGGCCAGCGAATTTGTTTCATCACTCTGTTCACGCTCAGATGCCCGCTCATCATGTTCCTCATTTGCCAGCATTGAATGAATGATCCAGGCGGATTGCGGGGATAATAAAGGCCTCTGCTCCAGGGCCTGTCGCGTGGAAAAGCGCAGCTTCGCGACCTGACCTTTTCGGCCAAGTGCGCCATACAAGTTTAGTAGCTCTTCCATGGACATCCCAAGCCCGCCCAATGCCATTGCAAGGTTTGCCCTGCCTGCTGGAAATCGAGGGCGTATGCCCGCATTCAGTAGCCGGTTATTGAATAACCCGGGCGACAGTTTTTCCAGCAATTGAACAGCGGGAATGTTCAGTGATGTCTGTAGTGCAGCGGTCGCCGATACGGCTCCACTAAATTCCCCGCTGAAATTACCCGGCTGGTACTGGCTTTGCCACCTGGGCGCATCAACCAGCAGGGATTGAGAATGAATCAGGCTTTCATCCAGCGCCAGGCCGTATATAAAGGGCTTTAAGGCGGAACCGGGTGAACGCGAAGCGGTGACCATATCCACATAGCCAAGCGTAGCCTGGTCTGCGAACAGCGCACTGCCGACGTAGGACCTGACCAACCATCCTTCGTTTTCTACAATCACCATGGAGGCTGTCACCCCCTTTGGCAGGGTGCTAGTGTAATCTCTGAGCCGGGTCTGGGTCGCCAGTTGCAGGTCGTAATCGATGCTGGTATCGATCCGTGTTTCGGTCGGGTATTGATTGTGCAGACGTCTGGCTAGAATGGGTGCCAGCATGGGGGGGGAGGGTGAATGTGCATAAACCGGTTCCAGACTTATTTCTTTCTGTATTTCAGCGGACCACAGGCCTTGCGAGACCAGTCGCTTTACCAGTTTATCGCGTGCCCGGGCAGCGCGCTCCGGGTGTCGGTCGGGACGATAACGACTGGGAGCCTGGGGCAGTACTGCCAGCAGTGCCGCCTGGGCGTGGCTTAATTCAATGGCCGCTTTACCAAAATAAGCGCGGCTAGCCGCCTCAACGCCCTGCAGATTACCCCCAAAAGGCGCCAGCTCAAGATAGCGTTCCAGAATTTGTGTTTTGTTTAGATGCCATTCGAGCTGCAAGGAGCGGAATATCTGTTTAAATTTGCCCCCCCAACTACGGCTATGCGGGTCTGTCAGTCGAGCAACCTGCATAGTCAGGGTAGAAGCCCCCGAGACGATTTTTTCATTGCGCAGGTTTTGCACAAAGGCGCGTAGAACCGCAATAGGGTTGATGCCGGGATGCCAGTAAAAATAACGATCTTCATAGTTGATCAAGGCTTCAAGATATAAAGGCGATACCTCATCAAGCCGCGTTTTAAAGCGCCAGACACCCTCCTTGTCTGCGAATACACGCAAAGGCGTTCCATCTTCTGCAACCACCGTAGTCGCGTGGCTATGTTTGTCAGGCACAGGAACCGGCCACATTCGATCAGCGAGGAGAAATAAAAACAGGCAAACCAGTCCCGCCATAAACACAATAAAACCTCCCCCTTTAACAAAGTGGGAGAGCTTGCGAGGGGGCCGAGGGGGATTTAAAAAGGCCAATACACCACCCACGCTAAACAAAGCCAAAAATCGAAACCAGTACGCACCGGAAGTACAGCCTCCCCCTTTGAAAAAGGGGGATAGAGGGGGATTTAGAATGGCAGGTAACACGTTGATAGCGGTGCACTTTATCTGACAGGAAAATCTCCCCCAGCCCCTCTTTGATAAAGAGGGGAGATTTTACGACACCCTCTTTAGTAAAGGGGGAGAGCTTGCGAGAGGGATTCAAAACCTCCCCTTCACAGACACATCCCCAAACGGCAC